>CBFHVU010000067.1:2288-12251 GCA_965659465.1 uncultured Paracoccaceae bacterium
TGAACAGTTTCCTTTCCTGCCGGCGTTCAAGATACGGGCAGGGTTGGGGGGCCGTCACATAAAATTGGGGCACTATAGGCAGCGAATGGCGCATGGCCGCATCGTATCAATTCAAAGGCTTGGTTGCAATGAAAACAAATTATCCGCCAGTAGTGTATCACATGGATGACGTTTTGTTAATCATGACTGTTCCCAAAATTAAATCTGTCACGCCCTTGCCCGTTGGTTGGGATGCCATCATCAGCATTGAGATTAATTGAACGATCGGCAAAGCGAAGGACACATACAGTCCTGTCGTATGCAACACGGCACTGATGAATTCCAGTTTACTGCCATCAGCTTGGCGCAATTCAATCGACATCAAACGCATGCCCCATGTGGCTGATCCATTCGACAGGGTGATGACGCGGTACATAAATCCAACGATAGCAACAAACAAGGGAAAGAAAAACACCGCGGAAAACGCGGTAAACGGTGTCAAGATTGCGCCAATGATCATGATAATAACCATGTCGATTACCCAAGCAAAGAGCCGTTTCGGCGCGACGCCTGCGTAAAATTCAGGATGTGTTTGTGCAGAGGGTAACATAGTTTGGTTCCAAAGTGGTGAATGGCCGGGGGCAGGGTGTTCTGCCCCCAAGGGGTTATGCATCTTGTTTATTTGATTCGCGATCTTTCATAAACTGGTCGAATTCGGCCCGATCCTTTGCCTCGCGTAAGCGATGCAGAAAGGATTGGAAATCGTCTTGCTCTTGGGCTAGGCGGTCCAGCGTTTCTTGGCGATAGGCATCAAAGGCGGAATTTCCCGAGGAGTGATGCATAGCATGGTTGCGCGATTTTGTGCAGCAGCGAGATTTCATAAACATTTTATTGCTCCAAATTGTATAGAAAGTCACGGCTAGGCCAATGGGCCAAGCAATGATTATTGTACCAAGGCTGGCGGCAATCCATGCGCCACGGCCTTTGCTGTCCAGCCAATTTTCGATCCGCGCAAACCAAGAGGGTTTTACAAAAGACCGATGATATTCAGCAGCGGTTGTCATTTTAATTTTCTCCTAAAACTAATGTGAATGCCTTTCACATTACAGATGTGGTGCGTCTGGTCGCCCAATACAATGAGATGATGTAAATAAATTTTACATTAATATTTTATGATATAAAATCAGTTACTTGCGCCGATATTTTTTGGGATAATGCCCGTGGGCAGACAGAAAACACATGGTGTGGTGTGCCTGCTGCGACCCAAATTTTGTCAAAATCCAGTAATTTGGGGTCCATAAAAATGGGGATTTGCGTGACATGTCCGATGGGCGATACGCCACCGATGGCAAATCCGGTTTGTGCGCGCACCTGTACGGGCGTGGCCCGTTCCAGCGGTTCTTGGACCAGTTGGGTGGCGTGATCCATATTTACGACATTGCCACCGGCGGTTAAAAACAGATAGGCTTTGCCGCTTTGGGTGCCAGACAGTAAAATCGACTTGCCAATCTGGTCGACTTGGCATCCTACTTGGTCTGCGGCCATTTGCGCTGTGCGTGCCTCGCCGGTTTCGTGCAGGGTATGATCCAGATCCATGGCCGCCAGTGCCGTTTTGACGCGGTTTAGACTTTTGCTCATTTTGACCTCTTAGACCAGATCCTGCCATGACATTCGATACCCGACGTAATACAACGCTTGCCCCATTTGATCCAGAGATGGCACAGGACGCTGCAGATCATTTGCCCATTGATGGTGATTTGCGTTCTTTCTTAGCAGCGGTTGCAGGCTCTAGCCCCTATCTGAAAACGCTGATGCTGCGGGAATTGGATTGGTTGCCGGCCATGTTGGATGACCCAGAAACCGCGATTTCTGACGAATTTGCGCGGTTGCGGCAGATCACTGGGCCAGAGGTGGTGCGCGAATTACGCATTGGAAAACGGCGCGTCGCGCTGACCACAGCACTGTGTGATTTGGGGGGCGTTTGGGAATTGGAACAAGTCACGCAAACCCTAACCGATTTTGCGGATTTGGCCGTTCAGCAGGCTTGGGCCCATGCGGTTGGGCGCGAATTGGCGCGGGGTCGGATCTCGGGCTATGCAGCGGATCATGATCCCAATGATTTGGGGTATTTTATTTTAGCCATGGGTAAAATGGGCGCGGGCGAGCTGAATTATTCCTCTGACATTGATCTGATCTGTCTGTTTGATGAATCTCGATTTGATCCATCGGATTTTTACCAAGCACGCAGTTCGCTGATCAAAGCGACCAAGGCGATGTCTGCCACCCTAAATGATTTGACCGAGGACGGATATGTATTCCGCACAGACCTGCGGTTACGTCCTGATCCTGCTGTGACCCCCGTTTGTATGGGAATTGACGCGGCCGAACGCTATTACGAAAGCTTGGGGCGCACATGGGAACGTGCCGCCTATGTCAAGGCGCGTGTTTGTGCCGGCGATCACGCGCAGGGGGCTGACTTTTTGAAATCGCTCACGCCGTTTGTGTGGCGCAAACACTTGGATTTCGCCGCGATTGAGGATGCCCATAACATGCGCCTGCGCTACCGCGCACACAAAGGTACAGGCGGCCCAATCACCTTGCCAAACCACAATATGAAATTGGGGAGGGGCGGTATTCGTGAAATCGAATTTTTCACCCAGACCCGCCAAATTATCGCCGGTGGGCGCGATCCGGAATTGCGGGTGCGTGGCACGGTGCAGGGGTTGGCCGTCTTGGCGGCCAAAGGATGGATTACCCAAGACACCTGTGACATTCTAACCGATCATTACCGCGCCCATCGGCAAATCGAACATCGGTTGCAGATGATCAATGATGCCCAGACCCATAGCCTGCCGCAAAATGAGGACGGGTTCCAGCGGCTGGCAGCCCTATGCGCGCTGCACCCAGACGCCCTCAAACAGGATCTATTTCGTCGTCTGTCCCATGTACATGACGTAACCGAGGGGTTTTTTGCCCCTACACAATCGACCAAGCACGATGACATCGCGCAGCTAAGCGCATCGGAAAATGATATCGTATCGCGTTGGCCCAGCTATCCCGCGTTTCGCAGTGAACGGGCGGAAACGATCTTTGAACGCTTGAAACCCGACATTTTGTCACGTCTGCGCACGGTTGCAAATCCGACTGAGGCGCTGAATGCCTTTGACAATTTTTTGCAAGGTCTGCCAACCGGTGTTCAGCTGTTTTCCCTGTTTCAGGCAAATCCACACTTGATTGATTTATTGATTGATATTCTGGGCACTGCTCCCGCTTTATCGCGTCATTTGGCCAAAAATCCGCAGGTGTTGGATGCGGTGATTGGTGGATCCTTTTGGGATGCCTGGCCCGGGGTCGGTACATTGGCGGCGGAATTAACGACGCGACTGGCTGCATTGCAGGATTATGAACGTAAATTGGATACGGCCCGCCGTTGGGGCAAGGAATGGCATTTCCGCATTGGTGTGCATCTGCTGCGCGGGATTATTGATGCAACCGATGCCTCGACCCAATATGCCGATTTGGCGCAGGCGATGTTACAGGGCCTGTGGCCCGCCGTGATTGACGAATTTTCGCGCAAATATGGCACGCCGCCCGGTCGGGGTGCGGTGGTTTTGGGAATGGGGTCGCTGGGGGCAGGGCGTCTGCATGCAACATCTGATTTGGATGTGATTGTGATATATGATGCGATGGGCGTGGAACAATCGGATGGAAAACGTGCCCTGCCATCGCGCACCTATTACGCCCGCCTGACACAGGCCCTGATCACTGCTATGACCGCCCCCATGGCCGAAGGCCGTCTATACGAAGTGGATATGCGCCTGCGTCCGTCTGGCAATATGGGGCCAGTTGCGACGTCTTGGTATGCGTTCCAATCCTATCAAACCAAGGATGCTTGGGTTTGGGAACATCTGGCCCTCACCCGCGCCCGCGTTGTCGCGGGGCCGCAGGATTTGGCGGATGAGTTCGAAACCTTTCGCCAATCCATTTTGGGCGACCGCGATGCAGGCCAAATCGCGGCAGCCCTGTCTAAAATGCGCGCACGCATTGCCGCCGCGAAAACCGATGTGCATCCTTGGCAGGTCAAAACTGGTGGGGGCCGATTGCAGGATATCGAATTATTTTCGCAAATGGGGTCCTTGGTTGCCGGGCGTCATGAACGTGATGTTGTATCAGGGTTATCGGCCTGCGTTGCGTTGAATTTGATCACGGATCAGGACCAAGTGTCGTTACTGGACGCTTATCGGTTGTTCTGGCGCTTGCAAGTGGCGTCAAAACTACTAAGTGAAGAGCGGTTGGATCCTGATAGATCGGGCACGCATGGCGTCGAATTTTTGCTAAGGCTGACACAATGTGCATCGCTTGAGGATCTGCAAACAAATATGAACACATGCGCGGAACGCGCAGCGACCTTGATCGAGGCAGCCTTGCCCGACCCGCAGGAGGATACCGATGAAAGGGGATAGTTTGGATCCCAAGGGATTGATTTTCGAATCCTACCGCATTGATGGGATTTCTGCATCGGAATGTCGGACCATATTCATGGATTGGGCGCTAAGTGTTCCGATGGATAGCGATACCAAAGCTCTGATCACAGCGTTGCTGGAAAAATACCAACCCGCAGCCCCCGACCACCCCATGACACAAACGTTACAAGAGGGGCTGGCCGCATCCGAAAAACCGCGCAGGCGGGGTGGGTGGCGCAGTCGTCCGCGCCCCCCTTTGGATGGATCAGCGGGCTAGGGCCGCAGCCTGACGGGCCAATTCTGTGATGCCATCCCAATCGCCTGCATCAATCAGATTTTGTGGCGCAACCCAGCTGCCACCAACGCATAGCGTATTTGGCAGCGACAGGTAATTTGGTGCATTGGTCAATGACACGCCACCCGTTGGGCAAAAACTGACCTGCGGCAGGGGCCCCGCAATGGATTTCAGCGCAGGCGCGCCGCCATTTGCCTCGGCTGGGAAAAATTTCTGGACGCTATAGCCGCGTTCCAACAGGCGCATCACCTCGGATGATGTCGCAGCACCGGGCAACAGGGGCAGATCGGCGGATTCGCAGGCATCCAACAATATGTCGGTCGCACCCGGGGATACGCCAAATTTCGCACCTGCCGCTTTGGCGGCTTGGACATCGGCTGGGGTCAACAATGTGCCCGCACCGACGACGCCACCTTCGACCTGTGCCATTTCGGCGATCGCCGCTAACGCGACGGGGGTGCGCAATGTCACCTCAAGCGCGGGCAGCCCACCAGCGACTAAGGCTTGGGCCAAGGGGCGGGCATGGGCCACATCGTGGATCACCAAAACTGGCACAACAGGGGCCAGTAAACAAATTTCGCGTGCACGATCTGAGGCAGTTTGCGGTGTCATGTTTTATCCTTTCTAGACGGCGACGCCGGCACCATTTGATGCCAAACCAACATTTTTGCGGAACACATCGAATAGTTCGCGGCCCAATCCCACGGAGCTGTGGCTCAGATCACAGGTGGCGCAATCACGCCCCTCTAGATCATCGGCCAGCACGGTCAATGTGCCTGCCACCGCATCCAGTTCGATCATATCGCCATCGCGAATTTTGGCGATGGGCCCACCGTTTGCGGCTTCGGGGCTGACGTGAATGGCGGCTGGCACCTTGCCCGAGGCACCGGACATGCGCCCATCTGTGACCAATGCCACGCGCAAACCGCGATCCTGCAGTACGGACAAGACAGGTGTCAGCCCGTGCAATTCAGGCATGCCATTGGCGGATGGTCCTTGGAACCGGACCACAACGATTGTGTCGCCTGTAAATTCACCTGCTTGGAATGCAGATTTTACCGCCTCTTGCGTGTGGAACACACGCGCAGCCGCGCGGATGATATGGCGATCCTCGGCCACCGCGGAAATTTTGATTACGCCAGTTCCCAGATTGCCCTGTAGCTGTTTCAAACCACCAGATTTCTGGAACGGCTGCGATACAGGGCGCAAAATTTTGTCGTTCAAACTGTCGACAGGACCATCAACAAAGGACAGTACCCCATCTTGCAATCGTGGTTCTTGGGCGTAATCATGCAGCGTGTCGCCCATAATTGTGGTCACATCGCTGTGCAGCAATCCCGCATCCAACAGTTGACCAATCATATAGCTTAGCCCACCTGCTGCGTGGAAATGGTTTACGTCAGCCAAGCCATTTGGATAAACCTTGGCCATCAGTGGAACAATGGATGATAGATCATCGAAATCCTCAAGCTCAAGGATCACACCGGCGGCACGGGCCATGGCCGGCAGGTGCAGGACCAAATTGGTCGATCCACCCGTGGCCATCAGCCCCACAATGCCATTCACAAATGTTTTTTCGCTAAGAATTTTATATGTTGGCCGATAATCATCCCCAAGTGCGGTGATCAAGCTGGCGCGTTGGATGGCGTAATCTGTCAATGCCTCGCGCAGGTCGGTGTTTGGTGCAACAAAGGACGCACCGGGCAGATGCAACCCCATAAATTCCATCAGCATCTGGTTTGTGTTGGCCGTCCCATAAAACGTACAGGTGCCGGGGGCGTGATAGCTGGCCATTTCCGCTTTCATCAATTCGTCGCGGCTGACCTCGCCCGTGGCGAATTGTTTGCGCACGCGGGCCTTTTCATCATTTGGGATACCCGATGGCATCGGGCCTGAGGGGATAAAGACCGATGGCAAAAATCCGAATGTTCCTGCCGCCATGATCAAACCGGGAACAATTTTATCGCAAATGCCCAAATAAACGGCGGCGTCAAAGGTATTGTGCGACAATGAAATGCCCGCCGCCATTGCAATAACATCGCGCGAAAACAGCGATAATTCCATGCCCGGTTGCCCCTGCGTGACACCGTCACACATGGCGGGCACGCCGCCTGCCACCTGCGCCGTTGCCCCGTGTTTGCGGGCAAATTGGCGGATTTTTTCGGGATAGGTTTCATAGGGTTGGTGCGCTGACAACATATCGTTGTAGGCCGTCACAATCCCGATATTGGGATGGCGCGCTTGCGCCAACGCAGATTTATCCGGTTCCATCGCGGCATAGGCATGTGCCTGATTTCCGCACGATAGATGCGCGCGCCGTGGTCCTTGGTCGGCCTGTTGTTGCATGCGGGCGATATAATCGGTCCGTGTTTCACGGGACCGTTCGATGATCCGCTGGGTGACTTGGTCGATGACAGGGTGTAGGGGCATTGGATGTCCTGTTTCTAAATGGTATGTTAGCGCTAACTTATGCTTCTGGTACAATACTCATCCGCTTTTATCAAGTGTCAGATGGCGCCAAAGGTCAGATATATCTTTTCAAGGATGTCGAATGAGCCTATGTGCAGGGCATGACACAGATTGATGACGCCCCGATTGTTCGCCTAAAACCCAAAGCCGCTGCTAAAGCGATCCGGCATGGGTTTCCTTGGGTTTATGATAATGAATTGGTGTTGGATCGCCGGACCAAAGCGATTGAACCCGGTACAATTGCCCAATTGCAAGACGCAGAGCGGCAGTTTTTGGGGTGGGCTGCATTTAATCCGCTGTCTAAAATTCCCGCCCGTGTGTTGGATCGTGATCCGCAGGCTGTGATTGACGTCGATTGGATTCATCGTGCTGTTGGGCGTGCGTTGGACCTGCGAAAAATGGTGTTTGATGCGCCGTATTATCGTGTGATTCATGCTGAGGCAGATGGATTTCCCGGATTGATCGTGGATCGATTTGACGATGTTTTTGTGGTCCAGCCGAATGCCGCATGGATTGAACGCCGTCTGGATCATCTGGTTGCTGCCTTGGTTGATTGTGGCGGGGCGCGGGTGGTTATCAAAAATGCCTCGGGGCGCGCGCGCGCGCTTGAAGGGTTGAATGATCAAGGCGCGGTTTTGCTTGGCGATCTGCCCAGCGCGCCATTGCCTGTGCCGATGAATGGTGCCGTGTATATGGCCGATGTCGCCGGCGGGCAAAAAACGGGTCTGTTTTATGATCAACGTCCCAATCACGCCGTTGTGAAACAGATTGCCCGCGGCGCGCAGGTTTTGGATGTATTTTCCCATGTTGGGGGATTTTCGCTAGCGGCCCTAGCAGGTGGTGCCACACAGGCCATGGCCGTGGATGGATCAGCCGCCGCGTTGGATTTGGCAGGCCAAGGCGCACAAGCCATGGGGGCCGCCGATCGACTTTCAACACGGCGCGGCGATGCGTTTGATGTTTTGACGGATCTGGGCGAGCAAGGCATGACATATGATATTGTGATTTGCGATCCGCCCGCCTTTGCCGCATCGAAACCAGCGCTAGAGGCAGGATTGCGCGCCTATGAACGTGTTGCGCGATTGGCGGCGCCACTGGTCAAAGAGGGGGGCGTATTGGTGCTATGTTCGTGTTCCCATGCTGCGGATTTGCAAAAATTTCGTACGTCCTGTGCGCGCGGAATTGGGCGTGCAGGACGCGCCGGTGCGTTGTTTCATACAGGTTACGCTGGCATGGATCATCCCCTGCATCCACAATTGGCCGAAAGTGGTTATTTGAAGTCGCTCTTTTTCCGGCTATGAAAATTCTCTTTGATACGTGTGTGTTGTACCCAACAGTTATGCGCCATGCGCTGATGGGGGGCTGCCGCGTGATGGGGTGGCAACCGCTATGGTCAGAGCGGATTTTAGAAGAATGGGCCCGATCGGCGCGGAAATTGGGGCCAGAGGGCGAAATACAGGCACGCGCCGAAATTGCCCTTTTACGGGCAGATTGGCCCAAGGGGTGTGTTGGTTATTCCGAGCGGGTTGAGCAGCGTCTGGCCCTGCCAGATTTGGCGGATCGCCATGTTTTGGCCGCCGCGATTGCGGGGTCTGCGGATGTGGTGGTTACCCTGAATAACAAAGATTTTCCCAAGCATATTTTATGGGAAGAGGGTGTGGATCGCGTAGATCCCGATCAGCTGTTATATCAAGCTTGGTTGGAGAGGCCCTATGCGATGGTCGCAGTTGGTGAGGAAATTTTGCGCGAAGCGCGGGTCATGTCGAAGAATGATTGGAGTCTGCGGGGGCTGTTTAAGAAGGCCCGTTTGCCAAAATTTGCGAAAGCCATTGCCTGCGGATAGGTCGGATGCCTGCGGCGCGAGTATTTTTGCAAAAATGAAAGCGCATGCGCCCCCAGTGTCGAGGGCGCATTTTTATTATTTGCGCAAGATTGAAGTGCCTGCGTAGATGGCGGTTTCGCCAAGTTCTTCTTCGATGCGGATCAGTTGGTTGTATTTTGCCAACCGGTCTGAGCGGGCCAGTGATCCGGTTTTGATTTGACCGCAGTTTGTGGCAACCGCAAGATCGGCGATTGTCGTATCCTCGGTTTCACCAGAGCGGTGAGACATTACATTGGTATAGCGGGCGCGGTGCGCCATTTCGACGGCCCGCAGCGTTTCGGACAGGGTGCCGATTTGGTTGACCTTGACCAGCATAGAGTTTGCGCAGCCCTGTTCAATGCCATCGGAAAGGCGCGCCGGATTGGTCACGAAAAGATCGTCACCAACCAGTTGTACGCGGTCGCCCAAGGCATCGGTCAGCGCGCGCCAGCCGTCCCAGTCATCCTCGGCCATGCCGTCTTCGATTGAGATGATGGGGTAGTCATTGACCAATTCTGTCAGGTAGGCGACGTTTTCGGCTGAAGTCAGGGATTTACCTTCGCCTGCGAGTTCGTACTTGCCGTTTTTATAGTATTCGGTTGAGGCACAATCGAGGGCAAGATAGATGTCTTGGCCTGCTTTGTAGCCGGCTTTCTCGATTGATTTGATGATGAAATCTAGTGCGTCGCGGGTTGAGGATAGGTTGGGGGCAAAGCCGCCTTCATCCCCGATACCCGTCGATAGACCTGCCGCGGAGAGTTCCTTTTTCAAGGTGTGGAACACCTCGGAGCCCATGCGAACCGCGTCGCGGATATTGGTCGCGGAGACGGGCATGATCATGAATTCCTGGATGTCGATGGGGTTATCGGCATGTTCACCGCCATTGATAATGTTCA
>CBFHVU010000068.1:0-12123 GCA_965659465.1 uncultured Paracoccaceae bacterium
CGATCGGTCACAGTGCGACCCCCGCCGGCCAAAAATGACGCACGAACCCGCCAAGCAGTGTTGCCTAAACGCAGATCCAAGCTGGCGGGTTGAATTTGTGGCGCAATGATGTCTGGCGATCCTGTGATCTGGCCTGTGGAAATCATTTCGCTGATCGCTTGATTTGGCAATACACCTGTCATTTTGATCCTCATATAAAAACAAACCGCCCGTGGCCGAAGCCGCGGACGGTTTTGTTGGTCGGGCTAGCAGGATTCGAACCTACGACCTCCCGTCCCCCAGACGGACGCGCTACCAGACTGCGCTATAGCCCGATGATCTATGTTGTTCATACTGGTTTTACCGCCAAGGACAAGGGGGAAATACACATTTTTTAGCAAAACTTTATCCTAACCGGCGATCCCATGCGGACTTGATTTGTTCCAGCAGGGGACGCAATGCCGTTGCCTGACCAGGTTGCAGTTTACCCGTCGCATCCAAAGCCTGCACAATATCTGCATAGCGTGGTGCGATGATCGGGGCAGGCGCAACATTTTGCGGGGCCCACAAATTTGGTGCAGGCTGCGGTTCAGCACTGGCAGGATCAGCAACGCGGGGGGCGAACAGATCGAATTGATCGTCCTCATTTACAATCGACTCTGCTGCGATCGGGTGGGTATCCGCTGGTTCAGGTGCCGTTTCACCGAAATCAATGACCGCCGCAGGGGCAGGATTTTCCACAGAATGGGCTATGCCAGTGGAAATTTCGTCACGCGGCGGCGTGTTGTCCTCCGCCGAAATGTCGTCATCCAATGGCTGTGACAAAGACACCAGATGCATTACACCTTGTTCACGAATAATTTGTTGTGCGCCCTTGATGGTAATTCCATCGTCATGCAGCAGTTTTTTGATACCGCCGATGATCAACATGTCTTTGGGGCGATAATACCGCCGGCCGCCTGCACGTTTCACAGGTTTGATTTGGGTAAATTTGCTTTCCCAAAACCGCAGCACATGCGTTGGCACATTCAGCCAATCGGCCACCTCACTGATTGTGCGAAAGGCATCCGCCGATTTAGACATAAATTAGCCTTTTCTCTGATTACTTTTTGGGGCCCGATGCCACACGATCTTTCATCAAATGGGATGGACGAAATGTTAAAACACGCCGCGGTGGGATTGGGGCCTCTTCTCCGGTTTTTGGATTACGGCCAATGCGTTCGTTTTTGTCGCGTACGCTAAATGTCCCAAAGGATGAGATTTTTACCTGCTCGCCATTCACCAGTGCATCGCTCATATGTTGTAAAACGCTTTCGACCAAGTCGGCTGATTCATTGCGTGATAACCCAACTTCGCGAAATACCGCTTCGCTTAGGTCCATACGCGTCAAAGTTTTTTCTGTCATATTCTACCCCTATTGCAACTGTATCTTATTCGCCAAAATTTTTACGAGTCAATAAATTTGACCACAGCTTATTCGTAAATAGATGCTTTTCAACAATAAAATATGAATTTACCGCGGTTACCAGCGCAAGACAACCGATCCCCAAGCTAAACCGCCGCCGATCGCCTCGGTTACGATCAGATCACCCGCTTTAATCTGACCACGATGTTTGGCCACCGACAGGGCCAAGGGAATCGATGCAGCCGAGGTGTTGCCATGTTCTGGGACGGTCACGACCACGCGGTCCTCGGGGATGTTCATTTTCTTGGCTGTGCCCAAAATAATGCGAATATTGGCCTGATGTGGGACAATCCAATCGACGTCGTTGGATGTGACGCCCGCTTTTTCCATGGAAACCTGCGCTGTTTGTGCCAGTTTTTCGACCGCATGGCGGAACACCTCTTTGCCTTGCATGCGCAAATGGCCCACGGTCTGTGTGGACACGCCCCCATCGACATACAAAATGTCACGATGTGTGCCGTCAGAATTCAAATCGACCGATAGGATTCCGCGATCCTCCTTGGTGCCTGCGCCATCTTGCGCCTCTAGGATCAGGGCACCTGCGCCATCGCCAAACAAAACGCAGGTTGTGCGATCTTGCCAATCCATCAGGCGGCTAAAGGTTTCTGCGCCAATCACCATGATGCGTTTCGCCTGACCTGCCAAAATTTGTGCATTTGCATTGGCCAGCGCAAAAACAAACCCTGCGCAAACCGCTTGGACGTCGAATGCAAAACCGCGGGTCATTCCCAGTCCCGCCTGAACCATGGTCGCGGCCGATGGAAAGGTCAGATCGGCCGTCGATGTCGCAACGATGATTGCATCTAGATCATCCGCAGCCAGTCCTGCATCCGCCAATGCCGCCTGTGCTGCCGCAACGGCCATCGACGATGTCGTTTCGCCATCAGAGGCAAAATGGCGCTGTTTTATGCCAGATCGCGATGTAATCCAATCATCAGTCGTTTCCAGAAATGTTTCGAATTCTGAATTTGGGACAACCCGTTTTGGTAGGTAATGGCCCACACCTGCCACGACTGCGCGAATTGACATGTTATTATTCCGTCTCTGCCTGATGGTTCGGATCATCCTGCGTTATGCTGGAAACGGATGCAACCCGTGCTGCGATTTTGTGATGAATTTGTGACTTGGCCAATTGTGCGGCCAGACCGATTGCCGCGGCAACACCCATTGCGTCGGCGGCCCCGTGCGATTTGACGACCGTTCCGTTTAGACCCAGAAATACGCCGCCGTTGACGCGGCGGGGATCAATCCGTTTTTGGAACCGTTTTAGCACTGGCATCGACACAACGGCTGCCAGTTTTGACCACAGTGAATGGGTAAAGGAATCGCGCAGGCGTTCGCCGATCAGTTTCGCGGTGCCTTCGCCTGTTTTTAACGCAATGTTGCCTGTAAACCCGTCCGTTACGATGACATCAACCGTATTTCCGGGAATATCGCCACCTTCGACAAAACCACAGAAATCAAACTGCCCATGATCGGCCTGCATTGCGATCATTTCGTGGGCTTCTTTCAGTTCGTCGCGGCCTTTGTGCTCTTCTGTGCCGACGTTTAACAACCCAACGCGCGGGCGTTTAATATCCATACCATTGCGGGCATAGGATACACCCATCAGTGCGTATTGCAGCAAATCCTTGGCATCGGCGCGAATATCAGCGCCCACATCCAGCATGATGTTAAAACCGTTGGGGTTGCGCGATGGCCAAAGCACGGCGATGGCGGGGCGATACACACCCGGCAATTTGCGCAGACGAATCATACTAACCGCCATAAGCGCGCCCGTATTGCCACAAGACACGCAAACCTGTGCGTCTTTGGATCGAACACTTTCCAACGCGGACCACATGGATGTGTTTTTCCCCGTACGCAGCACTTGGGCCGGCTTGTCCTCCATCTGGACGACATCTGTGGCGTGGCACAAACGAACACGCCCCTTTAATTGGGGGCGCTTGTCGATCAGAGGCGTCAGGACATCTTGGGGTCCGTGGATGATGAAAGTGTGATCAGGATTTTTTTCCGCAAACAACGAAACACCGGCGATAACAACCGCCGGTCCCTGATCGCCACCCATGGCATCAATACTAATAACCGCGCTCTTAGGCCCCACAGATTGATCGTGTGTCAAAGTTGTGGACATAGGATCGCGGTCAAAGCTTATGCTGCGTCTTCGTCGATTTCGACTTCGTCAGCCATCGCGACAACTTCGCGATCTGCATAGTGGCCGCAAGATGCGCAAACGTGGTGTGGACGTTTCAGTTCGCCACAGTTTGAACATTCGTTCGGGTTCGCGGCAACCAATCCGTCATGTGCGCGACGGTTGTTGCGACGTGATTTTGATACTTTGTTCTGTTGGACAGCCATGGTCTCAACCTCAATCTAGTGTGATGGGGACAAGGCCCCCGTTTTACGGTGTTCATGTATTGGGGGCGAATACATCTAAATGCTACCCAAACACAACCCAATTTCGCAAGAAGTGGCTAAAATACTGATGATTTTTTTCGCCACAAGCCCAAAACAGGAATTTTCAGGTGTCTTTTTCCATTTTCGCCTTTAATGCCGCCAGCGCGGCAAAGGGTTTTGCATCCTCATCCGTCATTGGGGCCACACCGTCTTGGGCAAAAACCTGCGGCGTGACGGGTTTATCAGTTGATCGCGGATAATCAGGCAGGGCAAGGGCCAATGCTTCGGTAAAGATTCGGTGCAAGTCAAAGACCTGTTCCAAGGGCTCAAGCGTGTCGTCATCGTTTATTTCAATTTCGCCTTCGTCATCCAACTCGCCGCTGATGCGGTCTGCGGGAATAAACCGGCGTGTTATGGTGTCATCAATGCGGGTGGTCACCGGATCCAACGTCACAACACAGGGCTGCTGCACCGTTGCGCCCAATTTTGCCTGCAACACCCATTCTGATTTCCCCTCGGCGCGCAATTCGCCTGAAAAGTGTGGTTTTTTTAAAGCGATCAAATCCAGATCGCGTACCAATTGGTCGATGTTTTGGGGGACAAAGGTTAAATCGAATCGCGTTGGGCGGCGTTCGTTCAGGTCAGCCACGCGTAAAACGGCTGATTGTGCAGGTCTCTCAGTCATTTGATAGGATCCTTTCTTGCGTGACTTCGTTGCATTGTGTAATCCGAATACTGACCTATGCGTTCCGAAACAAGAGGAGCCAGCGCAATGACTTATAAATCCTTTCTGTTTGCTAGTCTAACAGCGATCACAATTGCGGGGTGTTCTGCGCAGTATCGAAACCATGGGTATGTTCCCCCGTCCGAGGATTTGGACGGCTTGATCATTGGCGTCGAAACCCGTGATGCCATTTTGGACAGTTTGGGCGCGCCCACGACCCAAGGTGTGATTGACGGTGGTAATCTGTATTACGTGCGATCACGGTTCAAACAAATTGGCGCCTTTGCCCCAGAAGAGGTATCGCGCGAAGTGGTCGCACTGACCTTTGATGATGCGGGGACATTACGAAATGTTGAACGCTACGGGCTGCAAGATGGGGCGGTTATTCTGTTGGATCATCGTGTGACCGAAACGTCGATTGCCGATCAAAATATTATTCGCCGTTTGATTTCAACGATCGGTGGACCCTCTGCCAGCCAGTTTATCAAATAAAGGTTGGGCATAGGGATGCGTGTTGCCTGTTACACCAGCGCGGATCATTAGCCATGAAACTGAAACTGGGCCAGTATTCGGTTTCTATGGCCACAGATGCCAATACCGTGCAAGACGCCCAGCGACTGCGTCACCGCGCATTTCGCCGCAATTGTGTGGATGGTTTGGATCGTGATCGTTTCGATGACCAGTGTCAGCATGTCGTTGTGCATCATCGCGACACGGCGCAGTTGGTGGGATGTTTTCGAATCATGATCAGTCGAACCGGCGCTGAAATCATGCGATCCTATTCGGCGCAGTACTATGATTTAACAAATTTGCACGATTATGCAGGCCCGGTTGCGGAATTGGGGCGGTTATGTGTTGATGGCGGTGCGGCTGATATCAATGTGCTGCGCGCCGCTTGGGCGGGGTTGGCTCATATCGTGGACCATCATCGTATTAATTTGTTATTCGGCTGCGCGTCGTTTCAGGGAACAGACCCCAGCCCCTATCATGATTGTTTGCGCTTACTGCACACCAACCACGTCGCGCCAGCTGCCTATGCCCCCCGAGTTAAATCGCCGGATGTGGTCAAATATGCCACGCTGACGGAGGGCGTGATTGATCCTAAGCGGGCACAAACATCCATGCCCCCTTTATTGCGCACCTATCTGCTAATGGGAGGCTGGGTCAGTGATCATGCCGTAGTCGATCACAACATGAACACGTTGCATGTGTTTACTGCCGTCGAAGTTGGCAAAATTCCACCAGCGCGCCGGCGTTTGCTGCGTGCTATGGCTTGACCTTTTGACCGTTGCGGCGTAGCTGCGGTTTATGGCACGTGCACCTTTATTACAGCTTAATTCGATATCCTTGACCTTTGGGGGGGATCCCATTTTCAGTGATCTGGATTTGGTTGTCCAAACGGGGGACCGTTTGGCCCTGGTAGGTCGCAATGGATCGGGAAAATCGACCCTGATGAAAATCATGGCAGGTCTGGTTGAACCGGATCAGGGGATCCGCATTTTGCCCAGTGGGGTCAGCGTCGGATATATGGAGCAAGATCCCGACATGCAGGGATTTGCCACATTGGGGGACTATGCCTGTTCCGGTTTGGACACATCCGAATTATACCGTGTTGAACGCGCGGGCGAGGGGTTGAAATTTGATCCCGCACGCCCCGTTTCCACTGCGTCTGGTGGCGAACGTCGCCGCGCGGCATTGGCCAAATTGATGGCCGAGGCCCCTGAATTGATGTTGCTGGACGAACCGACCAACCATTTGGACATTCAGGCGATCGCTTGGCTCGAAGAGGAATTGAAATCAACGCGAACGGGCTATGTCATCATTTCGCACGACCGCGCATTTTTGAATGCACTGACGCGGGCCACATTGTGGGTTGATCGTGGACAAGTACGCCGTCAAGAAATCGGTTTCCAAGGATTTGAGGCATGGCGCGACAAAGTTTGGGAAGAAGAAGACATTGCGCGCCACAAATTGGATCGCAAGATTAAATCCGAAGCACGCTGGGCAGTGGAAGGCATTAGCGCAAGACGCAAGCGCAACCAGGGTCGTGTTCGGGCCTTGCAGGATTTAAGACAAGAGCGTGCCAGCCAGATCAAACGTCAAGGCGCAGCCGCTATGGAATTGTCATCCGCGCCAAAATCTGGCCGCAAGGTGATTGATGCCAAAGGGATCAGCAAAGGTTTTGGTGACAAAACCATCGTTTCTAATTTTTCGATCAATATTCAGCGTGGGGACCGCGTTGCCTTTGTCGGGCCAAATGGGGTTGGAAAAACAACGCTGTTGAAAATACTGATGGGCGAATTGGCACCAGATGAAGGCACTGTTGCGTTGGGAACAAACTTAATCCCCGCAATTTTCGACCAAAGTCGAGCGCAGCTGGATCCTGACATGACACTATGGGACAGTTTGACGGGCGATCCTGATATGCGTGTTTCTGGCAAAGCCGATCAGATCATGGTGCGTGGCACGCCGAAACATGTTGTTGGATACCTCAAGGAATTTTTGTTTGATGATGCGCAAGCGCGCGCGCCTGTGCGCAGCCTAAGTGGTGGCGAAAAAGCGCGTCTGCTGTTGGCCAAGATAATGGCCCGAGAAAGCAATATCTTGGTATTAGACGAACCGACGAACGATTTGGATGTTGAAACACTGGATCTGTTACAGGAATTGCTGGACGATTTTGATGGTACAGTTTTGCTGGTTAGTCACGATCGCGACTTTTTGGATCGTATTGCTGCGACCACGGTCGCAATGGAAGGTGATGGCAAAGCGACAGTCTATGCCGGTGGTTGGTCAGATTACTTGGCACAGCGCGCACAAGATACCGTACCAGAAATGGTGATTTCCAAAAAGGCTGATAAATCTGGATCTAAGCCTAAGTCAGAGCCAGACTCCAAGGTCAGTGGGCTAAGCTATACCGAAAAACATAGGCTTGAAAAACTGCCCGACATCATTACCCGTCTTGAGGCTGAAATCGCAAAACTAGAAGAATTTTTGTGCCAGCCTGATTTATATCAAACCGCGCCGTTGAAGTTTCAAAAGGCAACTGATGCTTTGTTAGAGCGTCAAACCGCGCTGGCTGATGCGGAAGAGGAATGGATGACGCTAGAAGAAAAGGCCCAAGGTTAGCGGATTTATTCTTCGCGATTATGTGCGCATAAAAACTGATGCAGCTCTGTTAGGTTTGGATGCCCAGTATCAAGGGCAAAAATATAGGCCTGTGTAGCAAAAAAACAGGCCTCATCTATATCGTCCGTTTCCGTCGAGGCGCGTTGATACAACGTCACCAACGCGACGAAATCGCGTTGGCTGTGCGCCTCTAGGATCGCATCGTTTAGGCTGCTCATTCAGCCGCCTGTTTTGCCGCACGATGTGTTTGAACTTGGGATGCGACCCAATCGTGGAAACAATGCGTCGGACCGTCCATGGCGGGGGAAAAACGCCCACCATCGAATGTCACTGCATGGCGTCCGCGCTGCATACCCTCGACCACGAAAATATCCTCTTCGAAAACGGTTTTCCACAAATGGGTATTTTCCGCCCGCATTTGGGGATCTGTGTCGGGCTGTGCATAATACAGATGAATGTTTTCAATGGTTTCATCTGTGCTTTGGGGAACCAACACAATGGCAAAGGCGTGGTCACGATGCACACCCAACAACACATTGGGATAGGCTGCAATATATTCTGCCGAGGTATCCCATTTTGAATCCAGCTCTGGGAAGTCGGGGAATGTTGCACCATTGGCGTCTTTTAATTGACGGTAAACCAGTGATCCTTGGCCAGAATAGTTGCCATAGGATTCGATGTTATAATGATCCTCTAGACGCGAATAGCTGTTTAACCCTGGATGCACCCATGGCAGGTGATAACTTTCGCAGTAATTCTCGACGGCCAATTTCCAGTTCGTTTTGACCTTGAGTTGAAATTTACTGTCCGCGCCGCCGTGATACAGCGGTTTGTCAAATTCCGCCCAGCGTTCGATGACATCGGCCATCGCCACTTCGAATTCAGGGGCATTGCCGTGGATATTGACCCAAATAACATCACGCCAAATATGGCTGCGGATTTCGGTTAACCCCAATTCGGAACGTTTGACATCTGGGTGGGTGTTTTGTCCTGGTCCACCAACATGTGGGGTAGATACCAAGCGCCCGTCTGTACCGTAACACCAGCTGTGATAGGGACAGCGAATGGCACCTTCGATTTTGCGTGGCTCTTCGACCAGTATCATACCACGGTGACGGCAGGTGTTTTGAAACACGCGTACCTGATTTTCACGGTCGCGGACCAGCAACAATGGCATACCTAAGAAATCAATTGGAACAGCATCCCCTGCCTCGGGGACATCAGCAGCAACCGCCAAACCGGCCCACTGCGAAAACAACAATGCATCGCGTTCTTCTAGGAACGTATTTGGATCAATGTAATGTGCATTGGGCAAGCCATTGGCCAGTGATACAGGGCGGCGAACCGCATCCAAGTCGTCAGACTGATACATGCGCAAATCTTTCATTTCAGGTTGGACCTGGTGCATATATTACAGTTTTCGCCCAATGGAAAACGTCGATTCCCGACTAGTTTGTTTGACGAAAACGACCCACGTTACCGAAAATCTTGATCGATCTGCAACAGCGTTTTGTGAAAGGGTAACAGGTCATCGTGTTTGCAAAATCCCGCTGTTCTGGCAATCTTGAGAACCTCATTGCTAAAGCGCCCGATATGTTCATAGACCATGCGGGGCACGCGCGTGGACTGCGGGTGTTCCGAGACGGTTCTGGCTGCATATCCAACCCAATGATTGTTTTCAAACGATGGCACACGCGACAGAAAGTTGAATGACACAGTCAATGACCCGCGCCGCGACATGATTGCGCTTAGCCCGCCGTCTTGTTGCACAAATAACCCTTTGAACTCGCGTGTTTTGTGATCAATCGGCAGGCCTTGCTGGACAAAGGCTGATTTGGCCTCAAGCCTGCGGGCAAAGGTCAATGACCCGTGGCGGTAAATCAGGATTAATCCCTGAACGTAGAGATTTGGATCCACAAAGCTTTTGCGCGTAAAGCGATAAAAACCAGATGGAAAATTATCAAGGGTCACAACCGAACGGCGCGGATCGAAAAAATCGCCAAGCTCTGATCCCAAAATATTGGCCATATCGGTTTTGACCAGTTCCGAAAGCGGCTCAAGCAATATGCGCGCATCCACACTGAAGTGATCGCAGATTTTTGCCAAAATTGTCAGGGTGTGGGAAACTTTCGCCGGACAGATAGCGGTTGAACTGGGTGCGGTTGATGTCCAGTTCGCGGCATATTGCAGACACGGCCCCCGATTCACGACAAAGTGTTTTTAGATTTTCGCCAAAGATAGACCGAATCTGCGCAGGAGATTCGTATCGACGTTTTAATGATGTTTTAGACATAGCACCCCAAGCTTTTTTATCGGTTCGCCTTAAAACACACCAATAGTAGCTGTTACACACGTCTAGGTAAAAATGTGACGCGTATTCGTGTCAGCTTGACTCAGTACTGCGTCAGCATAGTTTTAGAACGTCACAAATTGCAACAGGCAAATTGCTTAATCCTTATATGAACTTAGCAAAGATTATAGGAATATATCTGTGTGAGGTATTCGAAAGGATGGGGAATGTTTAGGGTTATATTATGGAGTGATCCAGATCGCGAAAAGGCAGTTATTTGGGGTGAAGATCATGGGCAATTGGCATTTTACAACGATCATTCAGCAGCCACTTTGCCCTATGCGTATGAGGTTGGGGATTTGGTCGAATTCAACGTCGAGGAATTAGATGATTTACGCTATGCCAGTGATCTAAGGTTGGTGTCACAGCAGCAATATCCAACGCTGGCCGCAGCGTTGAAACGAAATGATGAAAATCCATCGCCCAAAACGAAAGCACGCACCATTAAGATGCGTGCTGGATCTGGTCAGGTTATCGAATTCAAACGCGCGCCCGTCGAAAACAAATTAGCTTTGGCGCAATAATTGCGCCTAGCCACGCGCGAGCGCTGCAACGCCGGTCCGTGCCATTTCAATCAACCCCAAGGGGCGCATCAGTTCTGCGAAAGCGTCAATTTTATCTGATGTGCCCGTCAATTGAAACACAAAGCTGTCCAGAGTACTGTCGACCACATGCGCACGGAAAATATCTGCTAGGCGCAGCGCCTCGACACGTTTTTCACCTGTGCCTCCAACTTTGATCAATGCCAATTCACGTTCAACGACTTGACCTTCGACGGTCAGATCATGAACTTCATGCACGGGAACAATACGGCCCAGCTGTGCTTTGATCTGTTCGATCACTTGCGGTGTACCACGTGTCACAATTGTAATGCGGCTTAGGTGACCTGTGTGATCTACTTCGGCCACTGTCAGGCTTTCGATGTTGTAACCACGTCCAGAAAACAATCCGATTACGCGGGCCAAAACACCCGCTTCGTTATCGACCAGAACAGCCAATGTGTGGGTTTCATCAATTTCCCCGTAATTCGCGCGCAAGTTATAGGCGGAATGCGCGGTAGAACCTTTTTTAATGCGAAGTGCAGACATTATCTAAATCCTTATTAAACCAAAACCGCGCCGGCTGATCCGATTGCGCCTTCGGTTGACGCCTCGCCCAACAGCATTTCATTATGCGCACGCCCTGACGGAATCATGGGGAAACAGTTTTCATGTTTTTCGACCAAACAATCGAAAATCACGGGGCCGTCGTAATTTAGCATTTCCATGATTGCATCATCTAGATCCGCTGGATCCGAACATAAAATACCTTTGGCACCAAACGCCTCGGCCAGTTTTACGAAATCGGGCAGGGCATCAGACCACGAATGAGAATAACGTTCGCCGTGCAGCAACTGTTGCCACTGACGCACCATGCCCAAACGTTCGTTGTTCAAAATGAATTGCTTAACAGGCAGGTTATATTGGATGGCAGTTCCCATTTCTTGCATGTTCATCAGCCACGACGCTTCGCCCGCGACGTTGACAACCAATGCATCGGGATGTGCGATTTGTACACCGATGGATGCGGGGAACCCATAGCCCATGGTGCCCAAACCGCCCGATGTCATCCACTGATTTGGGTTTTCAAATCCCAAATATTGCGCCGCCCACATTTGGTGTTGGCCAACTTCGGTGCAGATGTAGCGGTCTTTGCGGTGCTTGGTCAGTTCCTCTAGGCGTTGCAATGCGTATTGTGGTTTGATCGTTGAACCCTGTTGTGTATAGGACAAACAATTTACCGCGCGCCATTCGTCGATTTGTTTCCACCACTTTGCAACCGCTTCCGAATTGGTTTTGCGACCGCGGGATTTCCAAACTTTCAACAGATCTTCAAGAACGTGACCGACATCGCCAACGATGGGCATATCGACACGGATGACTTTGTTGATCGACGATGGATCGATATCGATATGGGCCTTTTTCGATTTCGGGCTAAAGGCATCTAGGCGTCCCGTGATACGGTCGTCAAAACGTGCGCCGACATTGATCATCAGATCACAATCATGCATGGCAAGGTTGGCCTCATACAGACCGTGCATGC
>CBFHVU010000069.1:0-11784 GCA_965659465.1 uncultured Paracoccaceae bacterium
GGTTAACAACGGTATAGTCAGGCATATCCACAACGGATCCAGCAACCAAATCGGTGTAATCCATAATGTGATTCACGCTCAGGCTAGCGTTCGCTTTGGCTGTTATCTGTGCATCCACATTTGCCGCAATGTCATGCCCTGGAACGCGTGCGGCTGTGTCGGGGCCATTTTTCGCATCCGTATAGGTATAGCTGCCGCCGACTGTGATCCGATCGGTCACAACCCACTGGCCAGACAGTTCGATCCCCTTGGCTTTGCGGGTTGTGTTGTCTTGGAACAGATTGAAATTCGCATCCGATTGGATCAAGTTTTTAACCTGTGAATTAAACAGGGTGGCGCGCACAACGGACCCGTTTGCGTAGGTATGTTCAATCCCCAATTCCTGTGTCTGGCTTGTTTCTGGTGTTAAGGTTGGATCACCGCCCCAACCGAAACGTTCGGATAGGGATGGTGCACGATACCCGGTGCCCGCCATCGCACGAACCCGCGTGTTTTCAGACATTTCATAAACGCCCGCCACGCGGTAGGATGTGTTTGATCCAAAATCGCCCGACTTGGTATGACGAACCGCTGCGCTGACAGTGGCTGCGTCTGACAGGGATGTTGTCGCCTCGGCAAAGGCACTGTTTTGGAAATCAGTGTTGGTCATCCCGAACGATGTAAACGACTCTTGTGATGAGGCAATGCCATAGCTGACCGAGGTCGCGCCAATGAATGTTGTCCCCTTGTATTCTAGGTCTGTACGGTCGCCATCATAAACACCAAACGAATATTCCCGCTCAAAGTTGCCTTTGCCAAATGAAATCTCATGCTGTGACGCACCAGTATCAAAACGCAATCCTGTTCGATATGTGGTCGTATCGCGCGTGTTTGTATCCGTGGCAGGTGAGCCAAAATCATAATAGACATCTTCGGATGCGACCAAGGCCGCAAATGTGAATTCGGCAGTATCTGTCAGCGCATGTTCTAGGGACACACGCAGTTGATCGCCGTTGTATGGATCTGCCTCATTGCTGTCGACGCCGGTTTTTTTGGCTGAAAACCCATCTGTTTCCACATTTGACAGGGCAATCGCGGCTGATCCTGTTTCGCTGACTTTTTCGAATTTCAATCCAGCGGCAATGGTCCCATAGGATCCCGCCTCAACTGTCAGCGTGCCACGTTCGCCAATTTCATTTGACGACAGGGTTTTCAAATTGATCACGCCTGCTACGGCTTCTGACCCAAAGATCGCGGATTGCGATCCTTTCAGGAACTCGACTTGGCCAAATCCCATACCGTTCAGGCCGCCAAAATCAAACGCAGCCGTTGGCAGCGATGGATCGGTCACATCCATTCCGTCCACGCGGACGGCGATATAGTTTTGGTTTAATCCGCGTACCGTCATATAGGTTTGGGTGCCCAAACCGCCCGATGTTGTCAACGACACGCCCGGCACAGTTTCGAATGTTTGCACAATGCTGGTCGTCGCATTTTGCAGGTCATCTGATTGCATCACCGATACGCTGGCGCCTGTGTCGCTGATGGTTGTGTCCCTATAGCCCGCGGTCACAGTTATTTCGTCCAATTCGATCATATCTTGGGCGTAAACGGGGGCGGTGGTTGCCAGCAATGCTGCTGACAGCGTCAGGTTTAGTTTCATGTCCCTACTCCAATGGTCGGGGGCGCGCGGATTGCGCCATGTGGGTACTAGTCATTGGAAAGGGCAATCCTTCCTTTGACGGCTAAAATGTCACCGCAACGGAAGACCGTAATCCGTGCCGCGCCCCGCAGCCGGATAGGGTGATCACTTTGGCAGGTCTCCTGACTTGCGGGTCTGGGCTTTGCTGGGCCTTCCCGTGTTTCCACAGTGGCATATGCCAGCATCGCTCGCCGCTTACAGTTGCGGGGGCAGTTGCGGAGTTGACGCATGTCGCACCGCATTCCCTTTTCATCGGACATGACGTCCGAACCAAAGCTCTTAACGCCTAGCGCGGCATATATTGAAAATCAAGCCTAAGAGTTTCTGAGAGGCAAAAATTTTGAAAAAACGTGCCTATGGTATTTTGTGGGACTGCTTGCCATGTTTTCCCATTTCTCTCAGCGAATCACCCTGGATTTCTGAAATTTTACCCATTTTTGTTGCTGCACAGGTCTGTTTCGGGGTGATGTATCGCAATATTTTGCGGCAGGCCCATCGTAGGGTTTGTCCGAAATGCTACATAATGCACAACATGTTGTGGTTAAAATTTTACAATATACTATTTACCCATGCTTTCCCATAATTTCCCAAAAAAATGCAGAAAAATCTTGATTGAGGGGGTAATTCATGGCATCACTGATGGCAGATGGAAACGGGCTAACGGGCGATAAGACCCGGAACTTAGGCAGGTTTCATGCAGGCCCCGCTTTCATCCGAACTAAACAATAGATCCGGCGCGCGAGCGAGCAGAATACCCCCAGGTGCGCGTGCAGTCGGACATCCCCGTTATGATGGGACGATGACGACGGATTGGGCGGTGGCAGCAGCTCATTCCGTTGTTTCGTTTGGGGCAGACGAAAGGTGGCCAAGTGGCGCAACGGTTCAGAGGTGAAAGTCTGCATAAAGTGGACGCTAAGGGTCGGGTATCCATTCCGGCCCTGTTTCGCCGTGTGATCGAATCGTGCGATCCAAACTGGACAGACGGACTGGCCCCTGAATTGGTGATCGTCTATGGGGATGGGCGCAAAAAATATCTAGAATGTTATACGATCCAAGCGATCGAAGAGGTGGATCGAAAAATCGATGCCTTGCCGCGCGGATCCAAGGCGCGGTCAATGTTGCAACGGTTGTTCCACGCGCAAAGTGTCCCGACATCCATTGATGATACGGGGCGTTTGGTTTTGTCGGCCAAGCTACGCGACAAGGTTGGCATCGAAAATGAGGCCTATTTCGTTGCGGCCGGCGATACTTTTCAGATCTGGCAGCCCGAAGCATACGAAGCGGATTTGGCGAAAATTGATGCGGCCTTGGATGAATTGCCCGAGGATTTCGATCCCTTGGTTTTGTTGGACGGCGATGAGGCATTGCCATAATGACAGGCGCGGCTGGCCATAACCCGCATGTCCCTGTTTTGCTGCGTCCCATTTTGAAAAATGTCGGTGATATTTCGGGTCGCTGGTTGGATGGTACCTTTGGTGCAGGGGGATACAGCCGTGCGTTATTGGACGCAGGCGCAGACCATGTAACGGGGGTTGATCGTGACCCATTGGTGTTTGATATGGCGCGCGCCTGGGCGGGGGGCTATGGCGATCGACTGACATTGGTGCAGGGTGTGTTTTCCCAACTGGATCAATACGATCATGACCTATCAGGCGTGGTTTTGGATCTGGGTGTGTCCTCGATGCAGTTGGATCAGGCCGAGCGTGGGTTTTCCTTTATCAAGGATGGCCCGCTGGATATGCGCATGTCGCAATCAGGGCCATCCGCTGCAGATGTGGTTAACACAGCCGAAGAAGACGAACTGGCCGATATTCTGTACCTATACGGAGAAGAGCGCGCCAGCCGCCGTATCGCCCGCGCGATTGTGCGGCGTCGCGCAGAGCAGCCATTTGAAACCACTTTGGATTTGGCAGGCATGATCGAAAAATCATTGCCACGCACCAAGCCCGGTCAATCGCATGCGGCAACGCGCAGTTTTCAGGCGCTGCGTATTTTCGTGAATGACGAATACGGTGAATTGTATCAAGGCCTGCTGGCCGCGGAACGCGCGTTACGCGTAGGCGGTGTGTTGGCGGTGGTTACATTCCATTCCATCGAAGATCGCATGGTAAAACGGTTTTTGCAGGCGCGGTCGGGTAAAACCGCGCGCGCCAATCGCTATGCGCCGCAGGTCGATCAACCTGATGCTCAGTTCGAAATTTTGTCACGCAAGGCGATTGCGCCTGATGATGACGAATTACAGTTAAACCCCAGATCGCGTTCGGCCAAATTGCGGCTTGCACGTAGAACAGATGTGCCAAGCGGTGCGGCCCCATCTGAAAAAGATTTGGGGATGCCAGTTCTAAAAAGGAAACGGTAATGCGCAGTGTGTTAACGGTTTGTATTATTTGCATCGTGATGGGGTTGGCCTATTGGGCGTACCAAGAAAATATCAAGACACAGGCCGCCATCGCCCAGTCTGAGCGATTGCAATCAGACATTGGTCAGGCGCATGCGCGATTGACGGCGTTGCGTGCGGAATGGGCCTATCTGAACCGGCCCGATCGTTTGATCGATTTGGCTGTGTTAAATTTCCCAGATTTGCAATTGTCCCCCCTACGGGCCGAGAATTTTGGTGCGATTGATCAAATACAATTCCGCGACGAAGAAAACAGCATCTTTGACGATCTTGAGGTGGTTGAGGTTGCCGGACGGGATGCGCTGCAATGATCAATGCTGCTGATATCCGTGTTCCTCTTAGACCGCTGAGCCGTATTTTGCCCGCCCGTGCGCGCGGTGAAAATGCGGATGTGATTGAACGCGAAAATATTCGCCAACGCCATGACGCCGCGAAAGAAGAGGCGCGCCTGCGCGCCCAAAGCCGTTTGGCAGTCTTGGCGCTGATCTTCATGTGTTTGTATGGGGTGGTCGCGGTCCGTATGGGGATTTTGTCGGCATCCGATCCGGCCGAGCCGCGCGCTGCCGTATCAGGGGTGCCAATTGTTGCGCAACGCGCAGATATTGTGGACCGCAGGGGCCGGATTTTGGCCACCAATTTTGATACCCATTCGCTGTACGTTGAGGTACCGCATCTGGTCGATCCTGAAATGACAGCGCGGGAATTGGTGAAAATATTTCCTGATCTTGATTACAATCGCCTGATCCAAGACTTCACAGGGTCGCGCAAATTTTTATGGATTAAACGACGCCTGAGTGCTGAACAAATGCAGGCTGCCCATGATATCGGCGATCCAGGTTTGCGTTTTGGTCCGCGTGAAATGCGCCTGTATCCGAATGGCCGTTTAGCATCACATGTATTGGGTGGGTCAACCTTTGGTAACGAAGGGGTTCATGCGGCTGAAATCGTCGGTGTTGCAGGGGTCGAAAAAACCTTTGATGCTGCGCTCCGTGATCCTGCGCGCAGCAATGCGCCACTGCGGTTGTCCTTGGATTTGTCCGTTCAGGCGGCCATTGAACAGGTTTTGGATGGTGGCATGAAATTGCTGGGCGCCCGTGGTGCGGCAGCCATTTTGATGGATGTCCACACGGGCGAGGTGGTTTCACTGGCCTCTTTACCCAACTTTGATCCAAATCATCGCCCGCGCCCCCCTGTTCAAGGGCAGGCCGCCGACAGTCCGCTGTTTAATCGCGCGGTGCAGGGGGTCTATGAATTGGGGTCAACCTTCAAAATTCTGACGGTGGCCCAAGCGATGGAATTGGATTTGATTAAACCTGACACAATCGTTGATACCAAAGGTCCGATCCGCTGGGGGCGTCATAAAATTGATGACGATCACAAATATGGCACCACGATGCCGGTGTGGAAAGTCATCAGTAAATCGTCAAACGTTGGAACCGTGCGTATTGCCCAAATGATTGGGCCCGAACGGCACCGCGAATTTTTAATGAATATGGGCTTTGGCCAAGCCGTCCCATTTGAAATGGTCGAGGCTTCGGGGGGCAGGCCGTTGCTGCCACCGAATTGGTCAGAATTGTCAACGATGACGATATCATTTGGACATGGTCTGTCGGCCACGCCCTTGCACTTGGCCGCCGCCTATGCAGCCATTGCAAACGGCGGGTACAAAGTGCAACCAACCCTGCTACAAAGCCCCAATGCCACACCCGGCGGGCGCGTTTTGTCAGAAAAAACAGCGGCAAACGCATTGAAAATGCTGCGCGGTGTGGTGACAGATGGCACCGCAACCATGGCTGATGTTGCGGGCTATTCCGTTGCGGGCAAAACCGGAACAGCGGACAAACCCAGCGCCACGGGTGGCTATGAACAAAAAAAGGTTATGGCGACCTTTGCATCTGTTTTCCCCAGTTATGATCCAAAATATGTCTTGGTCGTCTCAATGGACGAACCTGAGGATACATCAGGATCGGAACCGCGCCGGTCGGCGGGTTGGACCGCTGCCCCAATTTCTGGCGAAATTATCGGCCGCGTCGCGCCATTGTTAGGATTACGCCCGCAGATTGAAAACCCAGACAGTGCAGATATAACAAAGGTCAAATGGAACTAGGTGCGTTCGCCCATTGGGGGTGGTGCCCGAAACGTTGGATAAAACATGGCAGGCACAGCAACAGGCGCAGGCAATGGTAAACGGCTGCAGGATTTGGGGTTTACCACCGACAGCGATGTCACGATCACCGGTATTTGTTTGGACAATCGGACCCTGAAATCAGGGGATTTATTTGCCGCCTTGCCGGGCACAGCGCAACATGGCGCGATCTATGCATCCGCGGCAATCAACGCAGGCGCGGCTGCGGTGCTGACCGATCCCGCAGGGGCCGAAATTATCAAGGCGGCGGTATCACAAATCCCAGTCCCATTGATTGTCGTCGAAACCCCCAAAGAGGCCCTGTCGCGTGCGGCTGCCCTGTTTTTCGCGCCGCAGCCTGAAACGATGGTGGCCGTTACAGGAACCAACGGCAAAACATCTGTATCCACATTCTGCCGCCAAATCTGGTCTGAATTGGAACTGGCCGCTGTCAATATCGGCACCACGGGGGTCCAAGGGGCCTTTACCTATCCTCTGCGCCACACAACGCCAGATGCGGTGACATTACACAGCGTGATGCAACGGGCGGCACAATCGGGCGTGACCCACGCCGCGATGGAGGCATCAAGCCACGGGTTAGATCAGCGTCGTTTGGATGGGGTCGATATCAAAGCGGCGGGATTTACCAATTTCACCCAAGATCATCTGGATTATCACGACACATTTGACGCCTATTTCGCGGCTAAGGCGCGGTTATTTACAGATGTCTTGCCCGTTGATGGAACCGCGGTCATTAACACGGATGATCTGAAACTGGCGGCATTTTGCGATCAGTTGACCAAACTGGGAACAGCCCTGATAACGGTGGGCCATAACGATGCTGCGGATTTGCGCATTTTGAACCAACGCTTTGATGGAACGGGGCAGGATGTACGGTTTTCCTATGCGGGCAAGGTCTATCAAACGCGCCTGTCCTTGATTGGGGGATTTCAGGCGGCCAATGTTATGATGGCGGCTGCCTTGGTCATCGCGGCGGGTGCAGAACCGTCGCATGTGTTTGACACGCTTGCGCATTTAACGACTGTTCGGGGTCGTATGGAATTTGCCGCCGAACGCGCAAATGGCGCAACCGTATTCGTCGATTATGCCCATACCCCCGATGCGATTGAAACGGCGATTACTGCCTTTCGTCCCCATGTGATGGGACGTCTGATCGCTGTGATCGGGGCAGGCGGCGACAGGGATACCACCAAACGCCCCTTGATGGGGCAGGCGGCCGCGCAAACCGCGGATGTCGTTTTTATCACCGATGACAACCCCCGCAGCGAAGATCCCGCGTCCATCCGTGCAATGGTCCGCGCAGGGGCGACTGGCCCGGCAGATGTTATCGAAATTGGCGACCGCGCCGAGGCGATTTTGCGTGCTGTGTCCTTGCTTGAACCCAGCGACGGATTGTTGATCATGGGTAAGGGGCATGAAACCGGCCAAACAATCGGGGATGATGTGTTTCCCTTTGATGATGTGGAACAGGCCTCAATCGCGGCGGCCGTGTTAGAGGGAAAGATTTCATAGATGGCACTTTGGACCAAATCAGATGCTCAGGCGGCAACGGGCGGAAAATCGACCCGCGATTGGACTGCAAACGGCGTATCCATAGACACGCGGACCCTGCAGGCAGGGGATTTGTTCGTTGCGCTGAAATCTGCGCGGGATGGGCATGATTTTGTGGCCCAAGCCTTGGAACATGGGGCTGCAGCGGCGTTGGTCGATCATCATCCCGATGGTGTGCCTGCGGATGCCCCCCTGTTGATTGTGCCCGATGTGTTGGAGGCGCTAGAACGATTGGCAATCGCCGCGCGTGATCGAATGCGCGGCCGTGTGATTACAGTGACAGGATCGGTAGGCAAAACATCCACCAAAGAAATGTTGCGCGATATGTTGTCCCAGCAGGGGCGTACCCATGCATCTGTTGCTAGTTATAACAACCATTGGGGGGTGCCGCTGACCCTGGCGCGCATGCCTGCGGATACGGAATTTGCCGTCATTGAAATTGGCATGAACCATCCCGGCGAAATTTCCCCCTTGACCAAATTGGCCTGTCCTCATGTGGCCATGGTCACAACTGTTGGTCCCGCCCACCTAGAGGCCTTTGGCAGCGTTGAAAAAATTGCGCTGGAAAAGGCATCAATTATCGATGGTCTGGTGCCGGGTGGTGTGGCGGTGTTCAATGGCGACATCGAAACGGCCCCCGTTTTGGCCGACTATGCCGCACAAGCGGGTGTTGCCGTGAAATGGTTTGGCGAACAGGCCCCTGATGCCCAAGCGGTTCGCATCCGCGTGGGGACAGATGTGACCAAATTGGATGCCTTTGTTTTGGGGCAAAGCCTGTCGGCGGTGGTGCAATCTGCTGGTCGGCATTTTGCGTTAAACGCGTTGGGGGCACTCTTGGCCATCGACCAAGCGGGCGGTGACAGTCAGCGTGCGGCCCAAGATTTAGCCCACTGGACCCCTGTTCAGGGCCGCGGTGCGCGTGAAACCATTGATCTGCCCAAGGGGCAATTTTTTATCATAGATGATGCGTATAATTCAAACCCCGCATCGCTGCGCGCATCTCTGTCCGTTTTGTCAGTAGCCCAAGGGAAACGCCGTATCGCCATTTTGGGCGATATGAAGGAGTTGGGCCCAGACGAACATACATTGCACCGCGACATTGCCACATGGGACGAAATTCGCAATGTGGATGTGATTTATACGCTAGGCCCGTTGATGAAATCCCTGCAAGATGCACTGCCCACGGCTATACGGGGCGCGCATTTTGAAACGCTTGAATCAGCTGTGGCATCCTTGCCCGCCGAAATCCAGCCCCAAGACATGGTTTTATTGAAAGCATCGCTAAGCATGGGCATGGGGCAGGTGGTTGACGCCCTGCGCCAATTGCGCCATAGCGCCGACAAAGATTGAGGGATAACAAATGCTATATTGGCTTACCGAACTGTCCGACGGCGGCGATTTTTTCAACCTGTTTCGCTATATCACCTTTCGGGCGGGCGGCGCGTTTTTTACCGCATTGGTGTTCGGGTTCATCTTTGGCCGCCCCTTAATCAGTGTCCTGCGTAAACGTCAGGGCAAGGGTCAACCCATACGCGATGATGGCCCCGAGGGCCATTTTGTCAAGGCGGGCACGCCCACAATGGGGGGGTTGTTGATCCTGTCTGCCTTGGTGTTTTCGACTATTATGTGGGCGCGGTTGGACAATGTGTTTGTCTGGATTGTGCTGCTGGTCACGCTTAGCTTTGGCTTGATTGGGTTTGCCGATGATTACGCCAAGGTCAGCAAACAAAATACCGCCGGCGTTCCGGGTCGGGTGCGACTGGCCTTGGGGTTTGTGATATCAGGTGTTGCGGCCTATGTGTCGGCAGTCAGCCACCCTGATGATTTACAGTTTCAATTGGCCCTGCCTGTGTTCAAGGATACGCTGATCTATCTGGGCTATTTCTTTATCCCCTTTGCGATGGTGGTTATTGTGGGGGCCGCGAATGCGGTCAATCTGACCGATGGGCTGGACGGTTTGGCCATTATGCCTGTGATGATTGCGGCTGGGGCCTTGGGTGTGATTGCATATGCGGTGGGGCGCAGCGATTTTACCGAATATCTGGATGTGCATTATGTTCCGGGTACAGGTGAAATATTAATATTCTGCGCCGCTTTAATCGGCGGTGGTATGGGTTTTTTGTGGTACAATGCCCCCCCCGCAGCCGTGTTTATGGGCGACACAGGATCCTTGGCCTTGGGGGGCGCACTGGGTGCGATTGCGGTGACGACCAAGCACGAAATCGTTTTGGCCATTGTCGGCGGTCTGTTCGTGGTTGAGGCATTGTCAGTTATTATCCAAGTGCTGTATTTTAAACGCACGGGCAAACGCGTGTTTTTGATGGCCCCTATCCATCACCATTTCGAAAAAAAGGGCTGGGCCGAACCCCAGATTGTGATCCGTTTTTGGATTATCGCGTTAATCCTTGCGATGATTGGCTTGGCCACCCTGAAAATTCGTTAAAATTAGCGTTGTAAAGGCTTTGCTAACCTTTGTGCCTCAGTTTGTGATCAAACTGATGGACTGGGGGTTCGTATGTCTGAATTTGATGTGGATATCTGGGATCAATTTATTTTTGCATCCTCGCGCAAGAATGTGATCGTTACAGGCGATGGGGATGATACCATTTGGGCCAATGGCGGGCGTGACACGATTTATTCTGGTGCTGGCAATGATGTGATCCATGGGGGCCGGCGCAAGGATATAATTTACGCAGGTGATGGCAACGACGTCTTATACGGTGGCAACGGGCGCGCTAATTTATTTGGGGGTGCAGGCGACGATATTTTGATCGGTGGGCGCGGGCGTGACAAATTATTCGGCGGTCAGGGGTTTGATGTGGCCCTGTATCAGCGGGGCTTTGATGACTATGTCCTGAATTTTGACAACACGGGCAAGGTCACCGTGCGTGCCACGGGCAATGTTGCAGATCGTGGCACAGATATCCTTTATGGGATCGAGGCTGTCTATTTCGAAGCGCAAGATTATGTCTATTACTTGGATGGGCGCCAAAATGATTTGGATCCGGAACATGACCGATTTGAAATATATGCTGATGAACGTTTGCGCTTTTCGTTTCAGGATTTGGTGGCGAACGACATAAACCCGGCCCATATCGCGGTCACCTATGAAAACTTTTCCCTAAAATCAGACCGTGGCATCGATATTACAGTTCACGATGGTTATGTGACCTATGATCCGGGCGCGGCTTTTGCCCCTTTGTTCGAAGGTGGGGTGATTGAGGATCGTTTTTCCTATCAGATCATTTCAGAAACGGGTGGGATTCACGATGTAACGGTGACCGTATCTATCACCGGGGTGAATTATCCGCCCGAAATTTCTGCGCCAGACCGGATTGAAATGTGGGAAAATACCGCCTTTGTCAGGCGCATCGGTGTAACTGACCTCGAATTGAAACCCGTCGATGTCACCGTATTAGACACAGGCGATGGGGCGCTGTTTTCGTATGATGCTGATACGCAACGACTTAGCTTTGTCGACGCGCCTGATTTTGAAACGCCACTGGATGCAAATGGGGACAACGTATATCACATCACGCTTGAGGCGCGTGATCCGTCGGGGGCAACGCATCAGCATAATATGGTCATTACTGTCAAGGACAGCGCAGAAATCGACACCAGCCCACGCATCAACGAAATTCATTATGACGACACTGGGCTAGATGACAACGAAATGGTCGAAGTGCGTGTAACCAACGGGTATGATGTATCGCAAATGGCGTTGTATCTGTACAATGGCAAAGCGGGATTGCAAAATATGTATTCGGTCATTCCGCTGACATCAATGGATGTTGATTTGCTCAGCAGTGATGCAGCCTTTGACTACTATGTTTGGGATGCTCCGATGAGCGGGCTGCAAAATGGCACAGACGGGATTGCGCTGGTCGATGACGGTGATGTCATCGAATTTCTAAGTTACGAAGGCAGCTTTACCGCTATGGATGGGCCCGCAACGGGACTGCATTCTATCGACGTCGGTGTGTTTGAAACAAATAACAGCAGTGCGTT
>CBFHVU010000070.1:0-11724 GCA_965659465.1 uncultured Paracoccaceae bacterium
CTTTGCCGCGACCCAAGGAGCTGTTCCTGCCGCCGCGACTGATTTTCAAAATACCACGGGGCGTGGGGTTCAGGCGCAGGTGTCGGGTCATAGGTATGCAATCGGATCGGCGCAATTTATGGCGGATTTGGGAATTTCCACAGCCGATTGGGCGGAACATGATTTGGATTGGTGCCGGCAAGGTAAAACCGTTTTATATGTCGCCCGTAAAAATGCCATTGCCGCGCTGATTGCGGTATCTGACCCTGTGAAACCGGACAGCCCCGCCGCGATTGCTGCATTGATTAACGCGGGTCTGCATGTTGTCATGATTTCGGGGGATAAATCCGAAACGGCCCATGCGGTTGCGCGCAGTGTCGGGATGGACCATGTGATCGCCGAGGTTTTACCAGATGGCAAAGTTGATGCGGTAAAGCAATTGCGTGCCGAATATGGCCCAGTGGCCTTTGTCGGTGATGGGATCAATGACGCGCCTGCCTTGGCCGTTGCGGATGTTGGCGTTGCGATTGGCACAGGCACGGATATCGCCATTGAGGCGGCAGATGTTGTATTGATGTCAGGGGCGCTGGGCGGCATCGTCAATGCGATTGATCTGTCGCATAAAACACTGCGTAATATTCAGCAAAATTTATTCTGGGCCTTTGCCTATAACGCATCGCTGATCCCGGTTGCCATGGGTGTTTTATATCCCTTTTGGGGCATCATGTTGTCACCGATGTTGGCCGCGGGTGCGATGGCATTGTCGTCCGTCTTTGTGGTTAGTAATGCACTGCGTTTGCGCCGTGCGCTGCCTGCCTTGGCAGACAATGGCGCACGAGCAGGTTGAAAGGGAATGTGATATGACGGAAACGATTGTGTTGTTACCAGGAATGATGTGCGACCATCGATTATATGCGGCATTCATTGATCGATTTTCCGACCAGTATGACATTCACTGTCTGGATCTGGTGGATCAAACAACCATACCAGACATGGCGCAGTCCGTTTTGGATCGCGTGGACGGGCCGTTTCATCTGGTGGGCTTGTCGATGGGTGGCATTGTTGCGCTGCCCTTGGCGTTGCAGGCCCCCGACCGCGTCGCAACGTTGATGTTATTGGACACCAACGCCCGTGCCGACCGCCCCGAGGTAGCGCCCCTGCGCGATGCCCAGATCAGTTCTGCGAAAAATGGGGCACTGGCCGATATCTTGTCCCAGCAGATGGTGCCAAATTATTTCCATGACAGATCGGCAAACCTAGATAACGAACGTATTTGTGTGGACATGGGGGTTGATTTGGGCGCGCGCGCCTTTGAAAATCAGTCGTTGGCGCTGAAACATCGCGTTGCGGTGACGGAACGCTTGGGCGACATTCAATGCCCCACGCTGATTATTATGGGAGAACATGATAAATTATGTTCTTTGCACGATCACCAAACGCTGGCAGCTGGGATTGCGGGATCCCAATTGCATATTATTCCGCAGTGTGGACATATTCCCACAATGGAAACACCGGATCAGGTCAATGAATTGGCCGCCGCATTTTATACACAGCAGTTAGGAACATAAATGTCACGCATATCAACGTTTCGCCAACGGGTGATCGGCCAAGAAACATTGGCGGGCACCTTTCTGAAAACGCCACACTATAATCTGGTTGAGGTTTTTGCCCAAAGCGGGTTTGATTTTCTGTGTCTTGATGCGGAACATGCGCCCTTTGATCGTGCGGTGATTGATCAATGTTTGGCAGTGGCCTGTGCCTTGGATTTTCCGGTTCTGATCCGTGTGGGTGATCACAGTGCGCGCGAAATTTTATGGGCTCTGGATTGCGGGGCTGTGGGTGTTGTGGTGCCCCATGTTGACAGTGTCCAGGTTGCCCAAGACGTTGCCAAATCGGCCCGGTTTGGTTTGGGGGGGCGCGGATATGCGGGATCATCGCGCTGGGGCGAATTTGCCACCAAATCCATGCCGGATCTGTTGGAAAAATCCCAACGTGAAACGGTTGTCATCGCCCAGATTGAGGAACCCTATGCTGTCCCTTTGGCATCTGAGATTGCCGCCATTGATGGCATTGACGCTCTGTTTTCTGGTCCGGCTGATTTGTCAGTGGGCATGGGTTACGATCACCAAAACAGCCCCGAATTGCATGCGGCCCTGAAATCCATCGGGGACGCGGCCAAGGCATATGGCAAAGGATACGCCAGTTTTGTCCCTAATGCCCAAGTGGGCCGCGACTGGGCCGAAAAATATGGTGTGACCATGTTCTATGTCGGATCGGAACACGGGTTTATGCGCAGTGCCGCAAATGCTATCGCTGATGCGTTAAAGGCGGATTAGATCTGTGATTTAGGCGCGGCCAATGTGCCGCGCAAACACAGATCTGTCGTCAAAGGCGCAACAGGCGCGGGCGGGGTGTCGAACAAAATTGTATCAATCAAATACCGCGCCGCCGCGCGCCCCATGGTGCGATGTGGCACATGAACGGTTGTTAACGCGGGTTCCGTGATCAGGGAAATTTCGATATCATCAAATCCGGTGATTGATATGTCGCGCGGCACATCCAGCCCCAATTTCTGGGCCTGACGCAATGCGCCGACGGCCAACACATCGTTGCCGCACATGATGGCGGTGATGTCTGGATGGTTTGTCAGCAAAGTGCCGCAGGCCTCTGCACCATTGGTGATTGAGTAGTTGGTTTCCATCATGCGCAACCCCTTTGGATCCAATCCGGCGTGTTCCATGGCATCGCGCGCGCCCGTGACACGATCGCGGGCACGGTCATTGGTGGCGGTATTGGCCGCGATATAGCCAATGTTGCGATGCCCCAATTCAATGACATGCGCCGCCAAGGCGTGACTGGCAGCGCGGTTGTCAAACCCGACTGACGGCTGCATTTGGGTGTCATCATGGGCCCATGAAATCACCGTTGGAATACCTTGGCGCGATAGAAATTCATAAATGCTGGGATCGCGGTCATAGCCGATTAACAACAACGCGTCAGCGCCGCGGGCAATCAGGGTGCGAATTTGGCGGTTTTCGCGGTCGGGTTCATAGTTGGAACTGGCCACCAGCAGCGTCAGGCCGTTTTCGTTCAATTCCTCTTCAAAGGCCTGCAAACCACGGGCAAAAATGGCGTTGTCCATGGTTGGGATAACGGCCCCAATGGTATTTGTCCGCTTGGCCGCCAAGGCGCGCGCGCCGAAATTTGGCGAATACCCCAATTCATGCACGGCTGTCATCACCTTGTCGCGTGTGGATTGCCCAACTTTGTCAGGGGAATTCAAACATCTAGACACCGTTGCCGTGGACACGCCCGCCAATTCGGCAACGTCGGCAAGTGTTGGCAATGGCGCATCAGGCGATTTGATCGGCACGACATATATCCCAAAGTTTTTAGTGCATTTGCAGATTTATACCCTAAATCATCAGGAAACGTAAGCCCTTGCATAAACAAATGAAAGCGCTTACATTCAATCCGAATCGACACGCTGACATGGAGGAATGTCATGTTAATCGGCGCATCTTTGAATGACGTTCAGATGCAAAAAATGCCAAGGGCTCCGTATCACTACGGATCTGGGGCGGCGCTGTCGAAACTGTTCATAGCGGGTGGGGGATATTTGATCGCCTTGGTGCGTCATGTGCCTTACATCCCGCAAAAACGCACCATTCTGATAATCACAAATAGGACTGTCCCATGACCCGAGAGTACCTGAAGAAAGCCACCCTTACATCGCAATCGAATGCCTCGGATGTGACCGAAATTGTCCAAGGCATTTTGAACGACATCGAAGCGGGCGGCGATCAGGCGGCATTAGATTACGCTGCTAAATTCGACAAATACGAAGGCAGCATAATCCTGAGCCAAGAGGAAATCGACGCAGCCATCGCATTGGTTCCCGAGAAATTGAAACAGGACATCCAGTTTGCCCATGCAAACGTCAAAAAATTTGCCGAGGCGCAAAAAACAACCCTGCAAGACGTCGAAATCGAAGTTGTCCCCGGATTGATCGCGGGTCAGAAATCGATCCCGGTCAATGCGGCGGGGTGCTATATTCCGGGTGGACGTTACAGCCATATTGCCAGCGCGATCATGACGGTGACCACGGCCAAGGTTGCAGGCTGCAATCACATCGTGGCCTGTTCGCCCCCGCGTCCCGGTGTCGGGATTGCACCGGCGATTGTTTATGCGGCACATGTCTGTGGGGCTGACACAATTTTGGCGATGGGCGGTGTTCAGGCGGTCGCGTCAATGACATTTGGTCTGTTTGGTCTGCCCAAGGCAAATATCTTGGTCGGTCCCGGTAACCAATTTGTTGCCGAAGCGAAACGCATTTTGTTTGGCCGCGTCGGCATCGATATGATCGCAGGTCCAACAGACAGCTTGATTTTGGCCGATGCCTCTGCGGATGCCGAAATCGTTGCCGCCGATTTGGTGGGCCAAGCGGAACATGGCTATAATTCACCCGTTTGGTTGGTGACAGATGATCGCAGCTTGGCCGAACAGGTCATGGCGCGCGTGCCTGAATTGATCGACACATTGCCCGAGGTCAACCGCGATAACGCCGCCGCCGCATGGCGCGACTACGCCGAGGTGATCCTATGCGCCGACCGCGAAGAAATGGCGGCAACATCTGACGAATACGCCCCTGAACATTTGACCGTTCAGGCGCAGGATCTGGATTGGTGGTTGTCACGTCTTAGCTGCTATGGATCTCTGTTCTTGGGCGAAGAGACAACCGTTGCCTTTGGCGACAAAGCATCCGGTACAAACCACGTTTTGCCCACATCTGGCGCGGCCAGCTATACGGGCGGTTTGTCGGTGCACAAATACATGAAAATCGTCACATGGCAGCGCGCCACACGCGAAGGGTCGAAACCCGTAGCCATCGCAACCGCGCGCATTTCCCGCCTAGAAGGTATGGAGGGCCATGCCCGCACCGCCGATATTCGTTTGGCGAAATATTTCCCGAACGAAACATTCGACCTAAGCGCTGAGGAGTGATCCAGTGCAGCCCAGAAATTTGTTCGATCTGACAGGCAAGGTTGCTGTTGTCACAGGCGCCAGTTCCGGTTTGGGACGGCGCAGTGCAATGGTATTGGCCGCCGCGGGGGCACAGGTTGTTGCCGTGGCGCGACGTGCCGATGCTTTGGCTGATTTGGCAAATGAATTGGGCGATGCCTGTGCGCCTGTGGTGGCCGATTTGGCCGATCGGGGCGATTGGGCTGATTGTGCAAAACGGGTCGCAGCTCCGTTTGGCGATCCTGATATTTTGGTACATGCCGCGGGCATCAATACCCGTCAAGAGGCGGATGACATCACGCTTGAGGCATGGGATACCACGCTGGATCTGAATTTGGCTGCGCCATTTTTCCTGGCCCAAGCGTTGGTGCCTGCGATGCGCAAACGTGGTTGGGGGCGCATTGTGAACTTTGCGTCATTGCAAAGCTATCGTGCCTTTCCTGCGGGTCTGTCTTATGGTGCGTCCAAGGGGGGCATCGCGCAGATGACGCGGGCCATGGCGCAGGCTTGGTCACAATATGGGATCACGGCAAATTCGATTGGTCCGGGGTTTTTCCGCACCGAATTGACCGCAGCGGTGTTTGCCGACCCAGAACGGGCCGCGCGTAATGCGGCGCAAACTTGTATTGGACGAAACGGCGAAGTGTCTGATATGGATGGCCCCATGCTGTTTTTGTGTTCAGATGCGTCGGCCTATGTCACGGGCCAGATATTGATGGTTGATGGGGGTTTTACAGCAAAATGAAGGCATTGGTTTACACAGGTGTTGAAACACTGACCTATCAAGATATGCCCGATCCGGTCCCCGCCGATGGCGAACATTTGATCCGCGTGGACAGTGTTGGTATATGTGGATCTGACATGCACGCGTTTTTAGGACATGATGAACGCCGGCCCGCTCCGCTGATTTTAGGTCACGAAGCCGCCGGCGTTATCATTGGTGGCCCCCGCGATGGTGAACGCGTGACAATTAACCCGCTGGTGACCTGTGGGACATGTGATGCCTGTGTGTCAGGGCGTGATAACCTATGCGCAACCCGTCAGATCATTTCCATGATGCCACGCCAAGGGGCCTTTGCCCAATATGTCAGCATGCCCGCAACAAATTTGGTCACTGTCCCCAGTGGCGTCGATTTGGACAAAGCGGCGCTGGCCGAACCGATTGCCTGTGGATGGCATACGGTGCGTTTGGGTCTGGAACGGATCAGCCGCGCGCCACAGGATCTGCGGGCGCTTGTGCTGGGCGGGGGCGCCATTGGTTTGGGCGCAGCTCTGTCGCTGCGGGCGCAGGGTGTGGACGATGTCACCATTGTTGAACCCAATGCTGTGCGCGCCGCCTATCTGCGCGATCAGTGCGGTCAATCGGTGATCACAGGGGATGATCAACCGATGGAAAACGCCTATGATTTCGTGGTTGATGGCGTGGGATATGCTGCAACGCGCGAAACGGCATCCGCCTGTGTGCGGGCAGGGGGCATGATCGGCCACATCGGTTTGGGACAATCCACCGGTGGTTTGGATGTGCGCCGCATCACCTTGCAAGAAATTACCTTTTTTGGCACGTATACCTATACGGCCGAAGACTTCCGCCAGACGGCGCAGGCCATTTTCGAGGGGCGTTTGGGCCCGTTGGACTGGATCCAAGCGCGCGCCTTGGCTGATGGGCAACAGGCGTTCGACGATATTCGCGCCGGCACCGTTGCCAGCCCTAAAATTATATTGAAACCCAACTGATGGAGACACCTATGTCAGAAATCCCGCATCTACTGGTGCATGAACATGCAGATAACGTTGGCGTTGTCGTCGTAGAAGGCCTGACGGCCGGAACAGATATGCTGGTCTGTGTAACGCACGACAATTCAACATTCCGCTTAACCGCGCATGCGGATGTGCCTATCGGCCACAAAGTCGCATTGAAAGACCTCAAAGAGGGCGACACCGCGATGAAATATGGCGAAGATATCGGCAAAATTATTGCTGACATTCCCAAGGGCCATCACGTGCACACCCATAACTGTAAAACCAAGCGTTGGTAAGGATTTGTAATTATGTCTAAGTATTCAAATATCACAGTCCAGGCGTACCGCCGCGAAAACGGTCGTGTTGGCGTTCGCAACCATGTTGTCATTTTGCCAGTTGACGATATTTCAAACGCAGCCTGTGAAGCGGTTGCAAACAACGTCAAGGGCACAATGGCAATCCCGCATGCCTATGGTCGTTTGCAGTTTGGTGCAGACCTTGAATTGCATTTCCGAACAATGATTGGCACAGGCGCAAACCCGAACGTGGCAGCAGTTGTTGTCATCGGCATCGAACCCGGCTGGACCAAGCGTATTGCTGACGGCATCCGCGCAACAGGCAAGCCTGTCGCAGAGTTTTCGATCGAACAAAACGGTGATTTCGAAACGATCCGCCGCGCCAGTTGGGCCGCGAAAGAGTTCGTGCACATGACATCTGAATACCAGCGTGAAGAGTGTTCCATCTCGGAGCTGTGGGTGTCCACAAAATGCGGTGAATCAGACACAACAACTGGTTTGGGATCATGTCCAACCGTTGGCAACATGTATGATAAATTGCTGCCCGAAGGGATCACAGGGTTCTTTGGTGAAACATCAGAAATCACCGGTGCCGAGCATATTTGTAAAGAACGCGCAATCAACGAAGAGGTGGGCGAGCGTTGGTACAAAATGTGGAAAGCATATCAAGATGACGTTATCTTTGCACACCAAACAGATGACCTGTCCGATTCTCAACCAACCAAAGGTAACATCGAAGGCGGCCTAACCACCATCGAAGAAAAAGCTTTGGGCAACTTGGAAAAAATCGGCCGTACATCGCGTTACATCGATATCCTGGAACCAGCAGAAGCGCCAAATTCCGGCAATGGTCTGTATTTCATGGACAGCTCATCTGCCGCTGCCGAATGTGTGACGTTGATGGCTGCGGGTGGTGCTGTGATCCACACATTCCCAACAGGTCAGGGTAACGTGGTCGGTAACCCGATCGTGCCTGTGATCAAGATCACAGCGAACCCACGCACCGTGCGCACCATGTCAGAACACGTTGATGTGGACGTCTCTGGTATCTTGCGTCGCGAAATGACCATTGACGAGGCCGGTGATGAATTGATCGAAATGATCCGCCGGACTGCGAATGGTCGTAACACTGCGGCCGAAGCACTGGGTCACCGCGAATTTTCAATGACCAAGCTGTATCGCTCAGCTTAATCCATAGGGCGGCGGCGCAGCGATGTGCCGCCGCGTTTTTTGAATGTCCGAGACAATTACTATTGAATTACAGGCTGCCTATGCGCTGATCCGCGATGCGTTGATCGCCCAAGGTGTGGCCGCTGATGCCGCCCAATCTGTTGCCGTTGCTTTGGTCGATGCCGAGGCTGATGGACAGGTGGGCCATGGATTTTCCCGCCTTGCTGATTATGCGGCGCAGGCGCGTAGCGGCAAAATCAATCCAGCCGCCAACATTACCTGTCATGCAGTGCATCGTGCATCATTGCTGATAGATGCAGATTGCGGCTTTGCCTATCCTGCGTTGGATCTGGCTGTGCAACAGGGGATCAAGGTCGCCCAAGAATTTGGCATCGCCTCTATGGCGGTGACGAATTCGCATCACTGTGGGTCCCTATCGTTGCAGGTTGAAAAACTGGCTGCTGCGGGTTTGATCGGGATCATGGTTGCCAATTCGCCGCCCGCAATTGCGCCAGCGGGTGGCAGCACGCCGATTTTTGGCACAAATCCTATCGCCTTTGCCGTTCCGCGTGAAAATGCAGATCCCTTGGTGATTGATATGTCACTGTCTGTCGTGGCCCGCGGCAAGGTGATGAATGCGGCCCGCACGGGATCACCGATCCCCACGGGTTGGGCGCTGGATCCCGATGGCAATCCAACAACGGACCCTGAACAGGGGTTGCAGGGGTCCATGGTGCCAATCGGTGGCGCCAAAGGTACTGCCCTAGCCCTGATGGTCGAGGTGCTGTCAGCCCTGCTAACTGGGGCAAATTTCAGCTTTCAGGCCTCATCCTTTTTTGCGGCGGCGGGCGATGCGCCCCGCGTGGGCCAGTATTTACTGGCGATCAAGCCACTGCATGCACAATCTGATTTTGCACAGCGTTTCGAAACATTACTTGCGGAAATCCTGAAACAGGATGGCACACGCTTGTCTGGTGCATCGCGTTTTGCTAAACGTGGCGTTGCGCGGGAAAACGGGTTGACCATTGCTCGAAATTACCATGATATCGCGCTGAAATTGGCGGCAGGCCAAACAACCTAAAAACAAAGGCAAGACATGAGCATTTTGGCCACCCTACACGCGCGGGCGCGTGTTTTATTTCCTGGTGTATTGGTTTCTATTTTGGTGGCTTTGTCTGCGCAGTTTGTGGCGGAACATTATGGAGCGCCTGCGATGTTAATGGCGCTGCTGTTCGGAATTGCGCTAAATTTCTTATCGACCGAGGGGCCCTGTGGCGCAGGCATTCAATGGGGGGCCAAAACGGTTTTGCGTTTTGGTGTGGCCCTGCTGGGGTTGCGCATCAGTGTTTCGATGATTTCTGATTTGGGCATCGGTTTGGTCAGCTTGGTCATTTTGGGCGTCGTGGCAACCATTGGATTTGGGTTGCTGATGGGCCCGCGGTTGGGCCATGGTCCACGATTTTCATTTTTGACCGCTGGATCCGTGGCCATTTGCGGGGCTTCGGCCGCCATGGCGATTGCTGCGATCCTGCCCAAGGATGATCGCAGCGAACAGCGGTTGGTGTTTACCGTTGTAGGGGTGACATTGCTGTCCACTATCGCGATGGTGCTTTATCCCATTATCGCCACGGCCATGGGGTTGGATGAACAATCTATTGGCGTGTTTTTGGGCGCAACCATCCATGATGTGGCCCAAGTGGTGGGCGCAGGGTTTTCCGTGTCTGATCAGACAGGCGAAACCGCGACATTGATCAAGCTGTTCCGCGTGGCCATGCTGGCGCCTGTGGTGGTGGTGGCCTCTATGGTGGTGCGCGCCTATGTCCCTGCCTCGGACGATGGGGGCAGCCGGCCCCCGATTTTGCCGGTGTTTGTGGTGGGCTTTATCGTTTTGGCCGCGCTGAATTCCTTTGTGTCTTTGCCTGTGGCGGTAACCGAATGGGCGGGCGCCGTGTCGCGTTGGGCGCTGCTGACATCGATCGCGGCGGTTGGGATGAAAACATCCCTGCGCGACGTGGCCCAAGTGGGCGGTGCAGCGATCGCGTTGATTGTGGCAGAAACCATTTTCTTGGCCCTGTTTGTCACCGCAGGACTGGCGTTTTTGCCGATCTGATCGGACAAAGACTCACTGGTCGCAGGTGTTGGATGGCCTATCTATCTTGATAAGGAGGCTAGGATGACCAACATGTTTCGTATCATTTTCGCTCTGGCGATCGCGCTGATCTGCACTCTGCGCCCGGTGCCCGCTTTGGCAGATGACCTGCCTATAGCGCAGCTGGATCCGGCGCAATTCAATGTTGTTTTCATGCGTCATGCCCTGGCCCCAGGGTTTGGGGACCCTGATCATTTCGATGTAACAGATTGTGCAACACAGCGGAATTTGGATGATCGGGGGCGGGCACAGGCGCGTGACATCGGTCAGGCCTTTGCCCAGGCTGGGGTGGCATTCGATCAGATTTATTCCAGCCAATGGTGCCGCTGTCAGGATACAGCGCGGTTACTGGGATTGGGGTCGCATGTGCCTTTTGCTGGGCTGAATTCGTTTTTCCAAAACCACGCACCACGTGATGCAACATTGGCGTTACTGCGGCAAAAATTGAAACAGCTACCCACCGATCGCATCACGTTGTTGGTGACGCATCAGGTCGTGATTAATGCAATGACGGGGCGTTCCGTGCCATCGGGGGGCGCGGTGGCCTATGACACCCGAACGGGGCAGGCCAAACCGCTAACAATACGTTGATCCGTATTCTGTGGCGGTGCTTGTCTGTTTGGGTCTCATACGCGGCGGGCGGTTTCGATAGGTTCATACGGCTTGGATATGTCTTGGTCATGGGCAAGCATGCGCGGCGTCAAATAGGCGCACTGCCCCTTGATCACGAAAAATTTTGATTGTGTCATTTGGGATCTTGCCAAACGAATGACTTTTATGATTAATCGCAGTATGGTCACGCGATGGCGTCGCTGTGATCCTCTCACCTACATTGACCTCCTGTACGCCGGGAACGTTTTTATGGTCGATGCGGTGATATCCTATCTGTCCGCACGACCTGATAGGAGTGAACTATGAACCGTCCTCAGTTTTATCGTTTTCACCAAGGTGAAAAAATCTTGCCATTTTCCGATGCGGAATATGAACAGCGTTTGGCAGGCCTGCGCAAATCTATGGCGCACCGTGGCGTAGATGCCTGTGTTTTTACATCCATGCACAATATTTCGTATTATTCGGGGTTTTTATACTGTGCCTTTGGGCGGCCATTGATGCGGCGCAGCCGTGGCGGCGTGGATATGGTGACAACATCACATATACCGATTGGCAGCGCAACAATTACTGGGTTGCGATCAAATCCATCACGGGCACGGGGCGCGTGATTGGTGTTGAAAATGACCACATGACATTGGCGTCACATGGGTTGATGAATCAATATCTGGCCCCGTCACAGGTGGTGGATATTGCACCTGACACGATGACGCAACGGATGCACAAATCCGCGGCAGAAATCGAATTGATCCGCGCAGG
>CBFHVU010000071.1:0-11047 GCA_965659465.1 uncultured Paracoccaceae bacterium
CTGCCACGTTCATGCGGTCGATTTAGATGAATTTGGGATGCAGCCCGATTTGATCCCGCCCGAGACATCCGTCATTTATGCAACGCCCAGCCACCAATGTCCCACAACACTGACCATGCCCTTGCACCGTAGGAAAGATTTGCTAAAACGCGCCGCTGAATTAGATGCGATCATCGTCGAAGATGACTATGAGTTTGAAATCAAGGAAACGGGATCCACATCCCCCGCACTGAAGTCATTGGACCAAGAGGGGCGTGTTATCTATGTCGGTAGCTTTTCAAAATCGTTATTTCCGGGCTTGCGATTGGGATATTTAGTTGGCTCTGAGGCGTTCATAAAAGAGGCCCGCGCCCTGCGAGCATCGGTGTTGCGCCATCCCCCGGGGCATATCCAACGCACCGCGGCATATTTTCTAAGTTTGGGCCACTATGATGCATTGATCAAACGGATGACGCGGAATTTCAATGACCGTCGTTCCAAAATGTTGGCCGCGATTGACGAATGTGGCCTAACAATTCAGGGTCGCTTGCCACAAGGGGGATCATCAATCTGGATGCGCGCCCCAGATCACGTGGACACAAACGAATTGGCCAGCCGATTGATCGAACAGAGTGTGCTGATCGAACCGGGGCAGGAATTTTTCGACGGCCCCAACACGCCCAAAAATTTCTATCGCCTAGCATTTTCGTCAATAAAACCCCACTTAATCCAAGACGGTATCCGCCAAATCGCAAGCGTAATTCACGAATCTGGTCATAATCTGTAACAAAAACTGGCCCTATTGGAATATAGGAACTCGCTCTAGAAATAGGGCCAACATAATTCACCATTTTTAAGACTCGGGAGTCCCAAATATGAAAATGACGACAGAAGAAGCGTTTGTAAAAACGTTGCAAATGCACGGCATTCGCCACGCATTCGGAATCATCGGTTCTGCGATGATGCCAATTTCCGATTTGTTCCCGAAAGCTGGGATCAAATTCTGGGATTGCGCCCACGAAGGCTCGGCCGGCATGATGGCAGACGGATACACACGTGTCACCGGTGAAATGTCAATGATGATTGCACAAAACGGTCCCGGTATCACAAACTTTGTAACTGCAGTTAAAACAGCTTACTGGAACCACACTCCGCTGCTGTTGGTCACACCACAGGCCGCAAATAAAACAATCGGTCAGGGCGGTTTCCAAGAAGTTGAACAAATGAAATTGTTCGAAGACATGGTCGCCTACCAAGAGGAAGTCCGTGATCCGTCGCGTGTTTGCGAAGTGTTGAACCGCGTAATTATGAACGCAAAACGCGCATCTGCGCCTGCACAGTTGAACATTCCACGCGACATGTGGACACAAATCATCGATGTTGAGCTGCCCGCCGTTGTCGAATTTGAACGCCCCTCAGGCGGTGAAAATGCAATCGCAGAAGCGGCCGCTTTGCTATCCAATGCGAAAAACCCTGTAATTTTGAACGGTGCCGGTGTTGTACTGTCAAAAGGTGGTATTGATGCATCACGCGAGCTGGCAGAGCGCCTAGATGCACCTGTATGTGTTGGATACCAACACAATGACGCGTTCCCAGGAAGCCACCCACTGTTTGCCGGCCCTCTTGGCTACAACGGGTCGAAAGCTGGCATGGAATTGATCAGCGAAGCAGACGTTGTATTGTGCCTTGGCACACGTTTGAACCCGTTCTCAACTCTGCCTGGATATGGCATGGAATATTGGCCAGCTGACGCGAAAATCATTCAGGTTGACATCAACCCAGATCGTATTGGCCTGACCAAAAAGGTCACCGTAGGCATCATCGCAGACGCCGCCAAAGCCGCCAAGGGCATTCTGGCGCAACTGTCTGAAACAGCAGGCGATGCGGGCCGCGAAGAGCGCAAGGCAAAAATCGCCGAGAAAAAATCACGTTGGGCGCAACAGCTTAGCTCAATGGATCATGAGGACGACGATCCAGGTACCACATGGAACCAACGCGCCCGCGCAGACAAGCCTGACTGGATGTCGCCCCGTATGGCTTGGCGTGCGATCCAGTCTGCGCTGCCACGCGAAGCGATCATTTCGTCCGACATCGGTAACAACTGTGCGATCGGTAACGCATACCCATCCTTTGATGAGGGCCGCAAATATCTAGCTCCTGGTTTGTTTGGTCCATGTGGTTATGGTTTGCCGGCCATCGTCGGTGCGAAAATTGGTAAACCCGATGTTCCAGTCGTTGGCTTTGCTGGTGACGGCGCATTCGGTATCGCGGTCAATGAATTGACAGCAATCGGTCGTGGCGATTGGCCCGCCGTGACACAGATCGTTTTCCGCAACTATCAGTGGGGCGCGGAAAAGCGTAACTCGACACTTTGGTTTGATGATAACTTTGTTGGCACAGAATTGGATACCCAGGTATCCTATGCAGGAATCGCACAGGCTTGTGGCCTGAAAGGTGTCATTGCACGTACAATGGACGAGCTAACAGATGCACTGAACCAAGCGATCAAAGATCAGATGGAAAATGGTGTAACAACGCTGATCGAAGCTATGATCAACCAAGAGCTTGGCGAACCCTTCCGCCGTGATGCCATGAAGAAGCCTGTTGCCGTTGCTGGCATCAGTGCTGATGACATGCGTCCACAGCAAATCTAAGGAAGACCCATTGATCAAGCGCCCTATTGAACAAGTTCAAAGCCTAAAACTGGAAAAAAAGCCCATTATCGTATTGGGTGAGGCAGAGGACGAAAGGATTGTTCAAGGGGCGCTTGGCGCAATTGAACTTGGGATTGCCGACATAATCTTGGTCGGCAATTCAGTACGAATTAATGACCAGTTATCGAATTTCCCGACAGCACCCGAAGGGACGTTGGATATTCTAGATCCCACCGATGCAGCGGTGACAGGTGAACTGGCAAAGTTGTTCTTTGATAAACGCAAACATCGCGGCGTCGGCGAACAAGATGCCCACACAGCGGTCCAAGATCCGTTATTGTTCGCAACGCTATTGGTCGAGGCGGGGCATGCGCACGGCACAGTGAATGGCGCGGTGTATACAACCCCCGACGTGGTACGCGCTGCGATCCAAGTGATTGGAACGCATCAAGATGCGTCAATGATTTCGTCTTGTTTCTTAATGTATTTGCCCGACGGTCGGGCCATGGTTTATTCAGATTGCGGTCTGGTCATTGATCCTTCAGAACAGGAATTGGTACAAATAGCCTTGGCCTCGGCAGGCTCAAGCACGCAACTGTTGGGGCAAGTGCCCAAAATTGCGATGCTGTCGTTTTCAACCAAGGGCAGTGCACGCCATTACAAAGTAACCAAAGTCGTCACAGCAACACAAATTCTGAATACGCAATATCCACACCTGAATGTCGATGGCGAACTGCAATTTGACGCAGCTATTGTGCCGGAAATTGGCAAACGCAAAGCCCCCGAAAGCACTGTTGCCGGCGATGCAAATGTGATGATCTTTCCGAACTTAGATGCCGGCAATATCGCGTACAAAATCACCGAACGCCTCGGCCGGGCGACAGCATTGGGACCCATTCTTCAAGGGCTAGCCAAGCCTGCGAATGACCTATCTCGGGGCTGCAGCGCCTCAGATGTCACCGATATGATTGCAGTAACAATATTACAGGGACTGCACACATAGGACCTGAAGGGCCAAGTTCGTGTAACTGCCAAGTTTCATCAAACAAACAAAAAAGGCCCGCGTGTGCGGGCCATTTTCGATGTTTTTTAAAACCGTAGCTGATTAATGGAACTTGTCCACATCGGCAATTGCAGCATCGATCAGCTTGTTTGCTTCTGTTGCGGTAATCTGATCGGCAATCACTTTACGTGCAGCTTCGATCGCAACAGTTACAGCAGTGTCGCGAACGTCACGCTCGGCTGCGGCCTGCGCTGATACGATCTTTTCTTCTGCCGACGCCAAACGACGTGCCACAGAAGCTTTCAGATCTTCTTTAGCTTGAGCAGCAGCATCCTGTGCATCTTTGCGTGCGCTTGCAACGATACGATCAGCTTGTTCCTGAACTTCTTTTTGCTTACGCTCATAGTTTGCCAAGATCGCCTGCGCTTCGTCACGCAGGGCCCGCGCTTCGTCCAGCTCAGCTTGGATGCCTTCAGCACGCTGGTCTAGCATTTTGCCGATCAAACCAGGGACTTTAAAGTATACCAAGACCGCAAGGAACAATAAAAACCCTAGGGTGACGATAAAGTCAGTATTCCCCAAAGAGAAAAATGGGCCCGATGCAGCAGCCGCTGGGCTGGCCAGAGCAAGGGTAAAAATTGGTGCAATGTAACGCATCATGATACTTACCCTTTCAGCTCTTTTTCAACAGCAGCGACGACAGCTTTATCATCCGCTTTGCCGCCAAACGCAGTTACGATTTCTGCGGTTGTTGCCTTTGCAATTTCTTCCACGCTCACCAGTGCGTTCGCGCGGATTTCCGCAATCGCTTTCGCGCCTGCTTCCGATTTTGCCGTGATTTGCGCATCAGCTTCTGCCATCGCGGCGTCTAAATCTGCTTTGATCTCAGCTTTTGCCGCATCAATGATCCGTGCAGCTTCTGCACGTGCATCGCTTAGCGCCTGGTTATAGGCGTCTTCAGCAGCGGCAGCCTTCGCTTTGAATTCTTCGGCTGCGGCGATATCGTTTGTGATTGCCCCCTGACGTTCAGCCAAAACACCTGCGATGCGGGGCAACGCGATGCGTGACAGAACGATAAAGATTACGACAAGCGTGATAACCAACCAAAAGATTTGGTTGCCCATCCATTCGCCGCAAAGCTGAGGCATGCCAACAGCACTGCCGTATGAATCGACACATGCACTGACAGTTTCTTGTGTTTTCGTCGCCATAACGTCCTCCGTCGGAACCTAAAGGAACCGGATAGGCCTGTGGCCAAGCCTATCCGACCGTAAGGGATATTTCCGAAGAGTTCTTAAACGGCGAACATCAACAACAGAGCAACTAGGAACGAGAAGATGCCCAGAGCTTCTGCAAACGCGATACCGATGAACAATGTCGCTGTTTGTGATGCTGCTGCTGATGGGTTACGCAGTGCGCCTGCCAAGTAGTTGCCAGCAACGTTGCCAACACCGATAGCTGCCGCGCCTGAACCGATTGCTGCCAGACCTGCGCCGATATGTGCCAATTGACCTTCCATGGTGATGTCTCCTTACGATTGGAAGTTATAGGGATAGATGAGTTTCAAACCTTAGTGTGATGGATGCAGCGCATCTTTCAGATACACGCAGGTCAGAATGGTAAACACGTATGCTTGGATAAACGCTACGAGAATTTCAAGACCGTACATCGCCGTGATGGCGACAACGGAAACGGGTGCGATGGCTGCGATGGCTGCAAAGCCCGCAAACACCTTGATAACCGCGTGGCCCGCCATAACGTTCCCCGCAAGACGGATAGAATGGCTAACAGGGCGGACAAAGTATGAGATCAATTCGATGATCGCCAGAACGGGACGCAGTGCCAAGGGTGCGGATGACACCCAGAACAGGCCCAAAAAGCCAGCACCGTTTTTAACGAAACCGACGATGGTTACGGTCAAAAATACCGCCAGTGCCAAAACCGCAGTCACAGCAAAGTGTGATGTCGTTGTAAATGACATGGGCAACAGACCCAAGAAGTTGGCAGTCACGATAAACATGAACAAGGTCATGATGTAGGGGAAAAAGACAACCGCGTCTTTGCCTGTCACGTCTTCGACCATTTTGTATACGAAACCATAGGCCAGCTCGCCGATCGACTGGGTCCGCGATGGGACCACTGCGCGACGGGATGTCCCGAAAACCATCAAGGCGATGATTGCAACAACGGCAAGCGCCAGCCATAGTGTCACGTTCGTGATTGTGTACCATTCAACCGGACCATTGCCAAACAATGGCTTGACGATGAATTGGTCCATTGGGTGAAAGACCAAACTGCTTTCTGTTGCTGTGTGCGCTTCGCTTGCCACGGTCACGTCCTCTTGTCATTTATAGCCGCATCAGCGGCCGAATTATCACGCTGCAGATTTGCCGCCGATCGCATCATTGTTTTGATGCCAGCAACAAAGCCCAGCAAAGTAAATATCAACATCAGCCATGGCAGCGTCCCAAACAAATGGTCCAATCCATAACCGATCCCGAACCCGATCCCAATGCCTGCGACCAGTTCGGTCACCATCTGCCAACCAACCTGAGCTGCAGAATAGTGATCGTCCCCACGAGGGCTGTCTGACTGCGCCGCTTTCGCAGCTTCGATCTTGGCCTCTAACGTTTTAAGATCGCCAGAGTTTTTCCGATCCGTCATTTTGGCCCCCTTAGGACGTTTGGTGTGTGATACTGCCCAACGCGATCCGAGTCAACGACAGTTTCGCCGCAGTAAAATATGAACTTAGCCATTGTTATTAAATACTTTTTACAGAAGCACATTCATCGACACCTGCGGTCCCATCACCGTAAAACTCCAAAATTTTGGACCTAACCATATTCAACCATTTGGTTGATTAATGTCTATGCAAGGTTTAAGTATCGTGTGGAATTGTTAGGAACATCACATGGTCAATCAGCTGGATACTGTCTTTGCCGCACTGGCGGATCCAACACGGCGCAGCATTTTGATGATGTTGCTTGAGGATGACATGGCCGTGACGGACGTGGCTGAACCATTCGAAATTTCCCTAGCCGCCATATCAAAGCATTTAACCATCCTGACAAACGCCGGATTGATTTCCCAGGAAAAACGCGGGCGCGTCAAATGGTGCAAATTAGAGCCCAGCGCATTACGCCCCGCTTCGGTCTGGATGCAAAGCTTTGGTCAGTTTGGTGAATTGGACTTGGATGCGTTTGAGGCATTTTTGTCAGAAACAATCGACGCCGATTACCCAGATACCTGACCGCTGTGCGTCTTGCCCCACGTTTTTAAGTGTCGCACCAGGGCGTGAACCTTGGGCGCGCGGTGTAAATCAACGTGTGTCACGCACCAGATTGGGGATCGCCATTCTTGTGGGGAACGCATCACGGTTACAAACCCATCTTGCCGCGCCTGCATGGCCGGTAAAAAACCCAAGCCTAGACCCGCTTTTACAGCTTGGCGCACCGATTGGGTATCTGCACATTTTAATGACAAAGATACCTGCGGTAATGTTTCATAAAGCCATCTGTAATGGGGCGCGCGTGACTCAGCGCCGAATCCGATCAGACGATGGTTTAATAAATCGGCAGGCTCCTGTGGTGGTGCAAAGTGATCCAAATACGATTGATCGGCGACCAATTCGAATTGAACATCAAACAAATGCTGCACGATATTATCCTGGTCTTGGCTTTCTCGCCCTGCGCGGATTGCGACATGCGCTTCGCCATAGGCCAACCGAAACACGCGTTCATCGGTCAGGTAGGTCAGGTTAACCAAGGGATATTTTTGCTGAAACGCCCCAAGAACAGGCATTAAATCTGGTGTCAAATCTGCCAACGACGTTAAAACGATATCCCCGCTAATTTGATCGCCTTGCCCGACCAAGCGATTTGTAAGCTGTTGAAACTGCTCATCAGTGGCCTGTGCCACCTGCATAACATCGCGGCCTGCATCCGTGGGCGTATATCCACGTGCGTGGCGCTGAAACAATTTGACCTTTAACCGATCCTCTAGGGAATCGATATGGCGGATAACTGTCGAATGATGTACACCCAATACATCCGCCGCTGCACTGACGGTTCCCAATCGTGCGACATGAAACGCCGTTTTAATCTCATCCCAATTTTGCATTTTCTCTGGATCCCCGTATCGCAGCTTGACCATATCACCCTGCACTGTGGTAATCTATCTTTGTCACGTTGACTCGACCAGAAAAAACCTGTATCCGACCTCCAAGTTTCCGGGAGTCATATAACTTCCGGTCCTTGTCCAAATCAAGGATCGCCCCCTGTCAGCGAGGTTTCGCCCACAGGGGCCTTTGTTTTTTGGATATCGTGTTTATATGGTGGCCATATCAAAAAAGGAGCCGCGACATGTTTGAAAATCTGTCCGAACGCCTGTCTGGTGTCTTTGATAGGCTTACGAAACAAGGCGCCCTATCAGAGGATGACGTAAAAACCGCCCTTCGCGAAGTGCGCGTTGCCTTACTCGAAGCGGACGTTTCGCTGCCCGTCGCCCGCGATTTCATAAAAGCGATCCAAGATAAAGCGACAGGCCAAGCCGTCACAAAATCCGTAACCCCCGGTCAGCAAGTCGTCAAAATCGTACATGACGAATTGATCCATGTTTTGGCCGGCGACGACGATCCGGGCAAACTAAAAATCGACAACGCGCCCGCGCCGATCCTAATGGTTGGTCTGCAAGGGTCGGGTAAAACGACCACGACCGCGAAACTCGCCAAGCGGCTGAAGGAACGCGATGGCAAACGCGTGCTGATGGCGTCCTTGGACGTCAACCGTCCCGCCGCGATGGAACAGCTGCAAATCTTGGGCGCACAAATTGGGGTTGATACGCTTCCCATTGTCAAGGGCGAGGATCCCGTCGCCATCGCCAAACGCGCCAAGACCCAAGCCTCTTTGGGTGGCTATGATGTCTATATGCTTGATACCGCAGGCCGGCTGCACATCGACCAAGAGTTGATCGCCCAAGCCGCCGCCGTGCGGGATGTGGCAAATCCCCGCGAAACGCTTTTGGTGGTGGACGGCCTGACGGGCCAAGATGCGGTCAATGTGGCCACCGAATTTGACGACAAAATCGGCGTCACTGGCGTGGTCCTGACCCGTATGGACGGCGACGGGCGCGGGGGCGCCGCTCTGTCCATGCGCGCGGTCACAGGCAAACCGATCCGGTTCGTCGGTCTTGGCGAGAAAATGGATGCGCTGGAAACCTTCGAACCTGACCGTATCGCCGGCCGCATTCTGGGCATGGGCGATATCGTCGCCCTCGTCGAAAAGGCCCAAGAAACGATCGAGGCCGAACAGGCGGAACGCATGATGAAACGGTTCCAAAAGGGTCAGTTCAACATGAACGACCTGCGCATGCAATTGGAACAGATGATGAAAATGGGCGGCATGGAATCGATCATGTCGATGATGCCCGGTATGGGCAAAATGGCCAAACAAGCGTCCGAGGCCGGCATGGACGACACCATTTTCAAACGCCAAATCGCGCTGATCAACTCCATGACCAAACGCGAACGCGCCAACCCCCAAATCCTGCAGGCCAGCCGTAAAAAACGTATCGCAGCGGGCGCAGGGCTTGAGGTCAGCGAATTAAACAAATTGCTCAAAATGCACCGCCAAATGGCGGATATGATGAAAAAAATGGGTAAAATGGGCAAAGGCGGCATGCTAAAACAAGCCATGCGTGGCATGTTTGGCAAAGGTGGAATGCCGGCAATGCCAGCGGGCATGGACCCCTCCCAAATGGACCCAGCCGCAATGGAACAGGCCGCCAAACAGCTTGGCATGGGTGGTAAACTACCCGGCCTTGGCGGCGGCATGGGTCTGCCTCCTGGCCTGAGCGGGTTCGGGAAAAAGAAATAATGCTTTCATTTTTGCCAAAAATACTCCCGCCGGAGGCTCCGACGGGGCAACCTTTACAGAGGGTCATGTATTAAAATGACCCTGACCAATGCCCCAATCCTCGAATCCGAAAACCTCATCCTGCGCGGCCCTGAAAAACACGACGCAGAACAGGTGATTGCGTTTCTACTCGATCATGACCGCGCAAAGGGGTTCGGATCCTCCCCAAACCGGGGCGATGCGTGGCGCTGGTTCACCTTGAATGTGGGCCACTGGCATTGGCACGGCTACGGCTATTTCACCATTGAAACGAAACAGGGTGATATCGCGGGCATAAGCGGCATTTGGAACCCCGAAGGTTGGCCAGAACCCGAGGTCGGTTGGGTCGTATTTGATGGGTTCGAGGGCCGTTCTATCGCCTATGAGGCTGCGACACGCGCCCGCCGTTGGGCTTATGAGGACTTAGGCTTTAAAACCCTGACATCGAACATCGTCCCGGGAAACACACGCTCGATCAAATTGGCCGAACGCATGGGCGCCAAATTCGAACGCACCTACACCAATGTCCATATGGGTGAGGATATGCTGTTCCGTCACCCCTCGCCGCAGGAATTGGCCAAAAGATCGAACTCATACCGACACTATACCGACGTGTTACCCACGTCGATTTTGTAGGAAAATCACACTATGTCTGATACCATACGCGCCTCTGAAATCCTAAAAGACCACCGCAACAGCATCGATCGTTTAGATGCGATATTGGTCTATACCTTGGGCGAGCGATTCAAACATACCCAGGCCGTTGGGAAACTAAAGGCCGAACACGATCTTCCCCCGTCCGATCCAGACCGCGAAGCGCGGCAGATTGAACGGCTTGAAGCCCTTGCAGCCGAGGCCGATCTCGACCCCGAGTTTGCTAAGAAATTTCTGAATTTCATCATTCAGGAAGTCATCCAACACCATAAACAACACCAATCTTAGGGGCCCGCCCCTATCCGCCATTCTAAAGGAGAACAAACAATGGCTATGAAAATCCGCTTGGCCCGTGGTGGCTCAAAAAAACGCCCATTCTATCGTATCGTTGCAGCTGACAGCCGCATGCCACGCGATGGCCGCTATGTTGAAAAACTGGGCACATACAACCCATTGCTGGCCAAAGACGACGAAAACCGCGTTGCCATGAACGTCGAACGCATCCAATACTGGATCGGCGAAGGCGCACAAGTGACCGATCGTGTTTCACGCTTCCTAGAGGCAGCTGGCATTATCGCCAAAAAAGAGCGCAACAACCCGAAAAAAGCGGTACCAGGCAAGAAAATGCAAGAGCGCGCAGAAGAGAAAGCAGCAAAAGCTGCAGACGCTACTGCAGAAGAATAAAGTCACATATCCCGCGGATTATGTCCGCGGGATACCTTAGGGGCACTTGCATGTTCGGTCCATTACGTATGATCTCAATGATTTTCTTCATTGGCACTGGGATCTACTTTGGCATCAAACTTGAACACGCCAGGCTTTCATCGCCAATCGACAGTATTTGCAAGTCCCCCAAACTGAAATCA
>CBFHVU010000072.1:0-10981 GCA_965659465.1 uncultured Paracoccaceae bacterium
ACATAACCGCGATAGTCGAACATCATCGCGTCAGAGCATCCTTTGGCCTCGGCCGCATGTTTGGACATGGTGGCGATCATGTATAGGCCCGCGGCCTTGGCCTGGGATGGTGCGGTGGCGGGATCGGGGCGGCGCCATTTGGCGATGTCCAATTTCGCGCCCTTCATTTTGGCGTCACCATAGTAGTTGCCCCATGACCAAACGGCCACGGCCATGCGGACCGGGTTGCGCAGCGATGCAACACCCATGTCGTCGCCCGCGCCGCGCCATGCGACCGCACGTACATAGGCGTCTGTCAGGCCATTTGCCTCAAGCGCGGCTTGTTTCGCGGCCTCGATTTCTTCGACGCTATAGGGCAGATCAAAATCAATCAGTTTGCCCGATGTGATCAATCGTTCTGAATGTTCACGGCTTTTGAAAATTTTGCCGTTATAGGCGCGTTCGCCTTCGAATACAGAGCTGGCATAATGCATTGCGTGTGTCAGAATATGCACCTGAGCGTCACGCCATTCCACCAATTTGCCATCTAGCCAAATTTTTCCATCGCGGTCTTCGTAGCTGCCAGCCATTGCTGTCCCCTTGTGTTAAATTGTCATAAGTTGCGCGATTTTGGTCCGCTTCGGACATAATATTGCGCCAAAACTGAGAATCGGTACCAGTTTGTGCTTGGAATGTCAACAACACTGACATAAAATGAGCTTAGGTACAGGAGCGCCAAGATGCAACACAATCAACGACCGATGGGCGAGGCCCTGTTATATCTGACCGACGAACAGCTGCGCCACGGGATCGAGGCGATGTTTTTCGCCTATCGTGGGTTTACCGCCGATCCTGATCGTATCTTGGATGAACATGGCTATGGCCGCGCGCATCATCGTGCCATTCATTTTATCAACTGTGTACCCGGAACCACGGTCAATAATCTGCTAAATATCCTTGGCGTTACAAAACAGTCACTCAATCGTGTTTTGCGAACCTTGATCGAGGATGGTTTGGTGGTCGTCAAAGTTGGCAAGCGTGATAAACGCGAACGCAATTTACATTTGACGGAAACGGGCAAGGCGTTGGAACAAAAGCTATCAGACGCGCAACGCGAGAGAATGCGACAGGCCTACAAACACGCAGGTCCTGATGCGGTTGCGGGATTTCGAACCGTACTAGAGGCCATGATGGACCCCCATATGCGGCGTGCTTATATGGCGATGCGTCAGGACTAGGGGTTAGCTATGCATTTATTAATCATAGATGATGACGAACGCATTCGGGCGTTGTTGAAACAATATCTGATCCGCAACGGGTTTTTGGTGACTGCCGCACGGGACGCGGCCCATGCGCGGAAATTATTGGCGGGGCTAGAATTTGACCTGATCGTTTTGGATGTGATGATGCCGGGCGAAGATGGTATGTCACTGACCCGTTGGATCCGGTCCACGCGGTCTACCCCAGTCATGTTGTTGACGGCACGGGGCGACACGGATGATCGTATCGCTGGTTTGGAATCGGGCGCGGATGATTATTTGTCCAAGCCCTTTGAACCCAAAGAGCTGTTGTTGCGGATAAATGCCATTTTGCGCCGCGTCCCAGAGCCGGCAGACGTTACAGAAACCCCCAAAGTTTTGCGGTTGGGTTTGGCGCATTATGATATGGAACGCGGTGAATTATGGAATGGCGACACACAAATTCGCCTGACGGCTACGGAAAACCAACTGATGAAAATCTTTGCCGCGGCGGCCGGCGAACCGGTCAGCCGTATTCAGCTGGTTACAGATTTGGGTCGGGATGAGGAACAGGCCCAAGACCGCGCCATTGATGTGCAAATCACCCGACTGCGCCGCAAAATCGAACCCAACCCGAAAGAGCCGCGGTACCTGCAAACCGTCCGCGGATCAGGGTATATGTTGGCACCTGATTAGGATGCCTGTGGTTTCACGCTGGCGGTCACATAGTTCACGGACAAATCGCGGTCTGACAGTTTCCATTGCCATGTGATTGGGTTGAATACGAACCCTTTGCGATCAACGGGGGCTAGGCCCGCGTTTTCGATCAGGGTGTATAATTCGTCAGGTGTGATGAACTTGGACCATTCATGTGTGCCTTTGGGCAGCCACCGCATGACATATTCGGCCCCGACGATGGCCATTGCGAAACTCTTGGCATTACGGTTGATGGTGGAACAGATCATCAATCCACCCGGTTTTAACAATTTCTGACAGGCTGTGGTATAGGCTTGGGGGTCGGCGACGTGTTCGACCACCTCCATGTTCAGGACCACGTCAAATTGTTCGCCCGCTTGGGCCAATGCCTCGGCTGTGCCAAAGCGGTAATCAATATCCAGCCTTGATTGCGCGGCGTGTGCTTGGGCCACGGGAATGTTGCGCTCGGCCGCGTCCACGCCGATGACGGTTGCGCCCAGACGGGCCATGGGTTCACACAACAAACCGCCCCCACAGCCGATATCCAGAATGCGCAACCCGTCAAAGGGGTGTTCGCCCCCCAAATCGCGATCATATTCCGCGGCAATCTGCGTGGTGATATAATCCAACCGACAGGGGTTTAGCATGTGCAATGGTTTGAATTTCCCATTGGGATCCCACCATTCGGCTGCCATGGCTTCGAATTTTGCGACTTCTGATGGGTCAACTGTTGTTTCTGAGGCTTGCATTTCGCGCGCTTTCTGGTCTTTTCTATGATCTGATACATATAGGACAGTTATGGACAAATTTTTAGGCCAAAAAACGATCGCGCCTGCGCTATTTCCGCCCATTGACCCATTTCATAGCGAAATGTTGGACACAGGCGACGGACATCAGGTCTATATCGAACAATGCGGCAATCGCCATGGGCGTCCTGTTGTGGTCCTGCATGGCGGTCCAGGGGCGGGGTGCAGCCCGTCGATGCGGCGTTATTTTGATCCCGAACGCTATCATATCATTTTGTTTGATCAACGCGGCTGTGGTCGGTCGCGCCCTACATCCAGCGTGCAAAACAACACATCCGCCCATTTGGTGGCCGACATTGAAATGATCCGCGCGCATTTGGGGATTGAGGCATGGGCCGTCTTTGGCGGCAGCTGGGGCGCCACGCTGTCATTGCTGTATGCACAGGCCCATACCGATCGTGCGACACATTTAATCCTGCGCGGTGTGTTTGCGATGACGCAATCGGAACTGGATTGGTTTTATGGCGGCGGTGCGGGGCATTTTTGGCCCGAACTTTGGGCCAAATTCGAAACCGCTATCCCGCCCGAGGAACGCGATGATTTGATCGCCGCCTATCACCGGCGTTTGTTCAGTGGGGATATGCGGCAGGAAATGCATTTTGGCAAAATTTGGTCTGATTGGGAAAACGCACTGGCGTCATTTCAGGCAAATGGTCATTCGGGCTATTGCCCCGTTGATTTTGCGCGCACCTTTGCGCGTATCGAAAACCACTATTTTTTCAACGGCGGGTTTTTAGACTGCGATAGCCAGATTTTCCGCGATATGCCCAAAATTTCCCATATCCCCGGATTTATCGTGCAAGGCCGCCAAGACATGATTTGCCCGCCCAAAACCGCCTATGCCATTGCCAAGGATTGGCGTGCCTGTGATTTGCGGATTGTTCCGTTTGCGGGACATGCCATGTCAGAACCCGGGATTACGCAGGAACTGTTAAACATCACACAAACGATTGTTGCGGCAGATTAGGGGGCATTGGTTAACCCCGCACAACAAAGGTTTTGTCGCGCGATGTCGCCCCATGGGTCAAGGTTAGGTTTGTTTTCGCAACACCCAGTGCTTTGGCCAGTAATTTTTGCACCGCTGCTGTGGCTTTGCCGTTTTCGGGTGTCGCGGTGACCGTGATATGGAAAACACCACCGCGCAGGTCAATGTTGTCGCGCGCCGCATTCGGTGTCACACGCACCTGTAGGGTGGCGCCTATTTGCGCGAATTCGGAAAACTGGCCTTTTTTCATGCGATATAGGTGCCAGTTTCATGGCGCTAGGGCAAGCGGGTGGTTGCAATTTCGGCGTGGATTGCCGACATACAGGGAAACAACCCACAGGATGCCCCATGCCCACCCCAAACGCCCAAGCGATCGCATTTTTGCAAACACGTCGTTCGCGACCCGCCAAAACCCTGACCACGCCTGTCCCCAGTCAGGCGGAATTGCAGACCCTGCTGACCATGGCCGCCCGCACACCGGACCATGGCAAATTGGAACCTTGGCGGTTTATTGTGTTGGGCAAACGCCGTCTGACCGAATTGGCGCAGCTGGTGGATCAACGCGCAACGGACATGGGGTTGGACCCCGACAAAACGCAAAAAGGCAAAAACCAATTCCAAGACGGCCATCTGGGCGTTGTCGTGGTCGAGGTTCAAAAACCATCGGAAAAAATTCCCGCCATTGAACAGACGTATAGCGCAGGCGCAGTGTGTTTGTCGTTGGTCAATGCCGCGCTGGCAACGGGATGGGGGGCAAATTGGTTGTCGGGTTGGCCCAATCATGACCGTGGGTTTGTCGAACAGGCGTTTGGTTTGGCCGATCACGAACGGGTGGCGGGTATCATTTATCTAGGCACAGAAACCAACACACCCCCAGAACGTCCCCGCCCGAATATAGAAAGCATTACGACATGGCAGTTGGATTAATCTTTCCTGCGTTTTTCCGCGCGCTGGGCCAAATGGGCGACCGCGCATTTTTGGGTGTTGTTGGGTCGGGCATTGCCTTGGCCTTGGGCGTGTTATGGGCCATGTCGATGGGGTTGGTGTATGGACTGGCGTGGTTGGGATCCATCGCGAATCTGTCGTTGCCGTTTATCGGCGTGATTGACCCGCCCGCATCGGTGTTGGGCTGGGGCAGTTTTGTTCTGATGTTGGGGCTGTCTGTGTTTTTGATGGTGCCTGTTGCATCTGCAATATCATCGCTGTTTCTGGATCGCGTGGCCGGCGCGGTCGAGCGCCGACATTATTCACATCTGCCCGATGCGGCCGGTTTACCCTTGGCCGATGCACTGCGCGATACAGTTGCATTTTTGGGTGTTTTGATTGGTGCAAATTTGGTTGCGTGGATTTTATATCTGTTTTTCGCACCGTTCGCGATATTTATATTTTGGGCGCTAAACGGATACTTGCTGGGCCGCGAATATTTTCAAATGGCAGCTGCGCGTCGTGTGGGGCGCAGTGGCGCACGTGACCTGTGGCGGGCTAATCGGGTTACAATTTGGCTGGCCGGTATTTTAATGGTTGCCCCGCTTAGCATTCCGATTGTGAACCTGATTGTTCCGGCTTTGGGCGCGGCAACCTTTACGCATTTATTTCATTCGCTGGCCTCTAGGGGGGCCATGCGGTTGTGAAAATCCAAATCACGCACGGTAATCCAACCTGACAGGATGATCGCCGAAATTATCGCCCATAACACCACCGTGATGCCGGTGGTGATCCATGCCTTTTTCTTAAGGTAATGATGTTCGGGCGCACCGGCCTGCGTGCCTGGAACAATTTCGCCCAGATCGCCCTGCGTTTGTAACCGAATGGGGATGACGATCAGAAACGTCATGAACCAAATCACGGCAAACAGTACAAGAGCAGAGGTAATCGACATGGGCGTAATCCTTGGGTTTGTTTACACTTGTTCTAGTTCAACCAGCGTCCCGTTAAAGTCCTTGGGGTGCAAAAATAACACGGGCTTGCCATGTGCGCCGATTTTGGGTTCACCTGTCCCCAACACGCGTGCGCCGGTGGATTGCAGGTGGTCGCGTGCGGCGATGATATCGTCCACTTCGTAACAGACATGGTGAATGCCGCCGGAGGGGTTTTTATCCAAAAACCCCTGAATGGGACTGTTGTCACCCAAGGGGTACAGCAATTCAATTTTGGTGTTGGGCAATTCGATGAAAATCACCGTCACCCCGTGATCGGGTTCATCCTGCGGCGCGCCGACATTCGCGCCCAAGGCGGTGCGGTATTGGTTGGCAGCTGCCTCTAGGTCGGGAACAGCGATGGCAACGTGGTTCAATCGTCCGATCATATGGGTGTCCTTTCATCTTGCTGGGTTAGTTATGCCGCGTTTGATCCATTTCGTCTATGGACAAAGGGGCGCACCCACCCCTGTTAACGCAATGTTAGGAAAGTTTCGGCACAGTTTCCCCATCCGCAGTAGGAGGATGATAATGCCAAACACAGCTACACTGCCCTTTGCCACCCGCGCCACCGCCGATAAACCGTTGCTGGGTTTGACCATTTTGTTGGTAGAAGATAGCCGTTTTTCCAGCGAAGCCGTGCGTATTATGTCCCTGCGCAGCGGCGTGCGTTTGCGGCGGGCCGATTGTATCACATCCGCGCGGCGGCATATGCGGCTCTATCGTCCGTCCATCGTGATTGTCGATGTGGGATTGCCCGATGGATCGGGTCTGGATTTGATCCGCGAATTGGACAGGGCACGCCCAAGGGTGCAGGCCTTGATTGGCACCAGTGCCGATGATGCGATGGAACCTGACACCATTCAGGCCGGTGCTGATCAGTTTTTGGCCAAACCCTATCACAGCGTGGGTTCATTTCAGCAAATGATATTGAATGTCTTGCCCGGCAACGCCCCGCCCCGTGGACTGCGTTTGATTGATACTGGCAGTGTCGAACCGGATTTGGTGGTTTACCGCGATGATCTGCATCACGCCAAAAACCTGTTTTCGCAAAATCCAAATGCTGCCATGCGGCAGTATTTGCGACAATTCCTATTGGGGGTGGCGCGTGCTGTCGATGACACAGACCTGATCACCGCAGCAACCCAAGGCGATTATATCCGCATGTGCAAGCTGGTTGATCAAAGATTGACCGAAATTCGACCAATTTGATGGGATCACCAAGATATGGTCATAGCTTGTGACAGCCTTGGACGATTGGTGCACAGCGTTAATTTGAAATCGGATTGTTCAATTGTCAAATTCGGATCATGAATTGCCATGAAATCCAAAGTCACGTCATAATGAAAATTCGGAGGCGTGTCACATTCCAACTGTTCGACCGTAAAAACCATTTGGCCGGTGGGATATAGCGCCCAAGTGCTATAGTGTTGCGAAGCGGTCATCGATGGATCAAAATCACGCTTTATTTCAATCCGCCGATGAATAATGGCACCCGTTTTTGCCGGCTCGTCTAATTTGGTTACATATTCGTCTTGGCCCAAAAAATTCTGTCGGTAATTCAAATCACTCGCCGCTTTTTCCAGACTGCGAATGGGCATATCTCCGTCAACTGTTGTGAATTTCAGGTCGTCCACGGGGTCAGACACGACACGGAAATCTTGGTCCAGGCTGACGCTAATTTTTTTTGCCTTACAAAGACTTGGACCTTTTGTTGCATGCTTTGGCAACACACCCGAAACAATGGCGGCTTGCCAGCGTAAAGCAACACAAAATCAATCAGTTTGCCGTGTACATCCCGTACCGTCGGCCCCCAAATTTTGCACAGATATTTTTCCTGTGTTTTTTGACAGTTTCGGCGGAAATCGACAAGTGTAATCCGATTTCTTGTGCTGTTCCACCGCTGGCGAGGTGGGGAATAACATCACGTTCACGATGGGTCAAATTCGGATAAATCAAATCCAGAGCGCAGGGTTGACCTTGGGACAGATGACTTACCATGACCAATTCACAACATAGCTTTTTGGGTAACCGGGGTCATTAGCGATCATGTACAGCCTGTGACTTGACTGGGTGACATCTATCCTGTTGTCCTGGATCTGTTGCGAATGAAGGTAAACGGTTGCGTCGATATGATTTGGGGGCCGTGTTGCGCGAAAAACAAAATCCATTTCCAAACGTTCACACGGGTACATACACAATGCTGCGTAATGGCCGCCCGAATACGGCGCCGGCATTTTTCGCGTATCACGCACATTTCGGGTAAACTGCGTTCCTTGTGTCGCAGCTGGAACAACAGGAGTTTCAAAAATTGCCCGTCCTGCACGATTTAGCAATGGTTTCGGATGCAAACCGTCATTTTCGACATCGGTCACGCAAAAATCGTCTGTCACGCACGAAAACTGCAGGCGGCTGACAACAGGGCTGATCGCAGTAAAGTGGTGGCAAATTTTTGCGTTGATTTCTGTTTTATCAACGTCAATGACCACAGAAAATTTCGCAAGATTACAAAACACGTCAAAAATTGCGGGGGTGTTAAAGTAATATTCTTGGTGAAGTCGCATCGCGGGCAATGCGTCGCGTATGTTTACCGCGTCATATTTATTCAGCAAATTCCGCACATGTTTTATAATCGTCTCGACAGAAACGTCGAGTTCGCTTGCCATTTCATGTCGTGTTTTTCCCGAAACCAGCAATGGTAGGCAGTCTCGTTCACGGGCGGTGAGTCGGGGCGGGAGTACCATGGACCGATCCAATGACTAAACTGAGGGTCCAGTATAGATCATTCCAATGGAAAGTAATTTACAAAAGTGTTAAGCACTTTGACCGCTGGCGGGGCCAACGGTCAAAGTTGAAATTGATCAATCTTGTGGGATAACGCGCAGGTTCAATTCCATCAATTGCTCGGGCATTGGATCGGATGGGGCGTTCATCATCAAATCTTCTGCGCGTTGGTTCATGGGGAACATGATGACTTCGCGGATGTTGGCCGTGTCGGCCAGCAACATCACGATGCGGTCGATCCCTGCGGCACAGCCACCGTGGGGGGGTGCACCGTATTGGAACGCGTTGACCATGCCGCCGAACCGCTTGCGCACTTCGTCTTGGCCATAGCCTGCGATTTCAAACGCTTTGAACATGATTTCAGGGCGGTGGTTTCGGATCGCACCGGACACCAATTCATAGCCGTTGCAGGCCAAATCATATTGGAACCCTTTGACTTGCAGCGGGTCGCCGTTCAGGGCATCCATCCCACCTTGGGGCATTGAAAACGGGTTGTGTTCGAAATCAATCTTGCCTGTTTCTTCGTCCTGTTCATAGATCGGGAAATCCACGATCCAGGCAAAGGCAAAGCGGTTGGTATCGGTCAGACCCAATTCAGCGCCGATTACATCACGCGCGCGGCCGGCCACCTTTTCAAATGACTTGGGTTTGCCGCCCAAGAAAAACGCAGCATCGCCAACGCCCAGGCCCAGTTGCTGGCGGATTGCCTCGGTACGTTCGGGGCCGATGTTTTTCGCCAATGGGCCCGCAGCCTCCATCCCGTTGTCGCCATCGCGCCAGAAAATATAGCCCATACCTGGCAGGCCCTCTTTCTGGGCGAATGCATTCATGCGGTCGCAGAATTTGCGGCTGCCGCCTGTGGGCGCAGGGATTGCGCGAATTTCGGTGCCGTCTTGTTCCAACAATTTCGCAAAAATGGCAAAGCCTGATCCGCGGAAATGATCGGACACAACCTGCATTTTAATCGGGTTGCGCAGGTCGGGTTTATCAGACCCGTACCACAACGCGGCGTCGCGGTATGAAATTTGCGGCCATTCGGCAGGGTTATCAACGGTTTTGCCGCCGCCAAATTCGGTGAACACACCGGCCAAGATGGGTGAAATGGTGTCAAACACATCCTGTTGTGTGACAAAGGACATTTCCAAATCCAACTGATAGAAATCGGTTGGGGATCGGTCTGCACGCGGATCTTCGTCGCGGAAACAGGGGGCGATTTGGAAATATTTGTCATAGCCTGATACCATGATCAGCTGTTTGAATTGCTGTGGCGCTTGGGGCAGGGCGTAAAATTTACCGGGGTGCAACCGCGATGGCACCAGAAAATCACGCGCGCCTTCGGGCGATGATGCGGTGATGATCGGCGTTTGATATTCGCGGAAACCCTTGTCCCACATGCGACGACGCATCGATGCCACCACATCCGACCGCAGGGTCATGTTGCGCTGCATCGCTTCGCGGCGCAGGTCCAGATACCGATAGCGCAGGCGTGTTTCCTCGGGGTATTCTTGGTCGCCAAATACCATCAGGGGCAATTCGTTGGATGCGCCCAATACTTCGACATCGCGCACGAACACTTCGATTTCGCCGGTTGGAATTTTGGCGTTGATCAGGCTTTCATCACGGGCCTTGACCACACCATCAATGCGAATACACCATTCGCTGCGCACCTTTTCCAATTCGTTGAAAACGGGGCTGTCAGGGTCACATAGAACCTGCGTCACGCCATAGTGGTCGCGCAGGTCGATAAACAATACACCACCATGATCGCGAACGCGATGGACCCAGCCCGACAAACGGACGGTGTCACCCACGTTGGATTTGTTCAGATCGGCACAGGTATGGCTGCGATAGGCGTGCATTTTTTGGCCCCTTTGGGTTTGATGGATTGCGTGTCTAGCGCGATACACAAGGTTGCGCGCGTGATGTCAAGGGCAATGGCCCGTTTTGCCCCATTTGATAGGGGTTTTTCGCCCGAAAACACTAGGTTCTGTTCAAATCCGCACGAATTTTCCCGCGCAGCGAATTGCCCACCACGACGGAACGCGCGGCCATCAAATCACCCAATGTCACAGTTTTTACCGTGACTTCGCCGGATTTGATCAGTTTTTGCCGCAATATTCCGGGCAAACATCCGGCGCTGATTGGGGGGGTTAGCCATGCACCATCCTGTGTTTCGACGAATACATTGGTGATCGTGCCTTCGCATAATTCGTCGCGCTCATTTAAAAACAGCATTTCATGTATGCCACGCGGCAGGGTGGCGCGCGCGGTGTCGTAAATATCGCGCTGGGTGGTTTTATGGGCCAACCATGCGTCGCCCGTGTTCAGCCGTGTATCGCTGATATCGACCTGCCAGACGGCGGGTGTCGGGTCCAAGGGAACATGGGACAGCTGAAAATCGCCCTTGATCCCCAATGTCAGGCGACAGCGCAGCGGTTTATTGCCGCTTAGCCCGTCGCAGATATGTTCGGCCAGATCCCGATCAAACACAAACCCCAATTGGCGGGCGCTGTCGCACATGCGATTTAGGTGCAATCCCAGATCGACCGCGCCAAAACCGGGCGTATAGCGAAATGT
>CBFHVU010000073.1:0-10936 GCA_965659465.1 uncultured Paracoccaceae bacterium
TCATTTCAAAAATCCACGCGCACATGTGGTCTATTCGTCGTATTTTTTAGGAAATGAAAAATCACGTGCTATCCTTGCACGTCTCGGATTTTCTCCCCTGGGCGCCACGACCCAGCGCCATAGCTTGGCCCAAGGCCAAAGCGTACCGGTGCAACCCATGGTTTAACACCAGAGCAGTGGCATTTTTTGCATCCGCCCATTTTGGAAACGTCCGATTTACGCCTTGAAATTTCAAAGCTTGCAACGGTCAGCGAACACTATGAAATCCTGAAACATCAAGAGGTCGCATGGAACCTGGGAACATGGTCCCATCCGTTGGAGTTGTCAGAAGTAATAGATCGCGCCCGTGATTTTCGCTGGCGTGGCGCATGGAACGGAAATTTCTTGATGCGCTTAAAGGATACAGGCCAAACCGTTGGCGCAATAGGGTTTCATTCCCCAACCGCAGGTCGTCAAGACGATATGAACCTGGGCTACGCCGTGCATCCTGACCACTGGGGCCGCGGATACGCCACCCAGGCTGTAACGGCGGTGGTTGAATTTATATTTGATCGCTACGACTGCCCTTCAATCTGCGCTGACTTCTTCGATGATAACCCTGGATCGGGCCGTGTTTTGGAAAAATGCGGGTTCAAAGTTTCAGCACATGGCCAAGCCACAGGTGCTGCGCGCGTATTTGAAACTTCAGATACGACAATGCGGTTGCAACGTAAGCAAGCCCAAGCAGCGCTATAATTGGCGAAATACTGATTGGGGGTTTTGCACCCCCAAACCCCCGCAGGATATTTTTCGACAAAAAAATGAAGTTTTTCATTTTTGCAAAAATACTCTCAGGGGGTCTAGGGGACGGACAGTCCCCCAGCTGCATAGTTATCAGGGACCACTTGAGCCTGCGTTGATTTTCGAATATGCGCTAGATACGTTGTTACATTAGGATGAACTTATGAAATTTCTTGATCTTGCCAAAGTTTACATACGCTCGGGTTCGGGTGGGTCGGGCTCGGTCAGTTTTCGCCGAGAGAAGTTCATCGAATTTGGTGGACCCGATGGAGGTGATGGTGGCCACGGCGGCTCTGTTTGGGCTGAAGCCGTTGATGGATTAAACACCTTAATTGATTTTCGGTATCAACAACATTTTTTTGCAGACAACGGCAGGCCAGGTATGGGGCAACAGCGCTCTGGCGCAAATGGGGCAGATATTGTTTTGCGTGTTCCTGCCGGTACCGAGATTATTGATGAAGATCAAGAAACTGTGATTGCTGATTTGGCAGAAGTTGGGGATCGCGTTTTATTAGCCAAAGGCGGGAATGGTGGTTTCGGGAATTTGCATTTTAAATCGTCAACCAACCAAGCGCCGCGGCGGGCAAACCCTGGGTTAGAGGGGATTGAGCGCACGATTTGGTTGCGGTTAAAGTTGATTGCGGATGTGGGTTTGTTGGGGATGCCCAATGCCGGGAAATCGACATTTTTGGCTGCGACATCCAACGCGCGTCCCAAAATTGCGGATTATCCTTTTACCACTCTGCACCCAAATTTGGGGGTTGTGGGTATTGATGGCGTTGAATTTGTGGTCGCGGATATTCCGGGTTTGATTGAGGGCGCATCAGAGGGCCGCGGTTTGGGCGATCTGTTTTTGGGTCATATTGAACGCTGTGCTGTTTTGTTGCATTTGGTGGATGGGTCGTCCAACGCATTGATAGAGGATTACAAAACAATCGTGTCCGAGATTGAGGCCTATGGCGCAGGTTTGGCAGAGAAGCCGCGGTTGACGGTTTTGAATAAAATTGACGCCCTAGACACCGAAGAGCGCGAATTCCTACGTGAAGAGTTGATGCGTGTGTCGGGCGGTGATGTTTGGATGATGTCAGGTGTGAGTGGCGAAGGGATCCAAGATATTTTGCGCAAACTGCGCGACCATATTGATGAAAATCGGTTGCGTCATCGCCAAGATGACCAAGAGGACGTTGGATCATGGCAGCCGTAAATCAGGCGCGTCGACTGGTTGTAAAAATCGGGTCTGCGTTGTTGGTGGATCGCGCGCTTGGAGAGTTGCGGTTTGATTGGCTGACGTCACTTGCGCAGGATGTTGCTGATATCAAGGCACGTGGCACGGATGTGGTCTTGGTGTCTTCTGGCTCAATCGCTTTGGGGCGGCGTGTGTTAGCACTTCCAGACGGGACGCTGGGGTTAGAGCAAAGCCAGGCTGCGGCGGCGGTCGGTCAAATTCAGCTTGCGCGGGCTTATGAACAGGTTCTAGCGCCGCATGGAATTACCACGGCGCAGGTTCTGGTCACGCTTGAGGATAGTGCAGATCGCCGACGTTACTTGAATATGCGCTCGACGATGGAAACACTGTTATCCTTGGGCGCAGTGCCCATTGTAAACGAAAATGACACGGTCGCCACCGATGAAATTCGCTATGGCGATAATGATCGGTTGGCCGCACAGGTTGCGGCAACGGTGGGTGCGGATCAGTTGGTGTTATTGTCGGATGTGGACGGATTTTATTCCGCGAATCCCCATGTTGATCCTACCGCCAAACGATTTGACGTGATCGACGATATCACGCCCGAAATTGAGGCGATGGCAGGAGATGGGGTATCAGGCCTGTCCAAAGGGGGCATGAAAACCAAGCTGATGGCCGCCAAAACCTGCGTTGCGGCGGGCTGTTCCATGGTGATAACTGAGGGATCGGTTTTATCTCCCTTGCGCGCATTGCAGAAGGGTGCAAATTGCACGTGGTTTATGGCGATGGGCAATCCGCATGATGCGCGTAAACGGTGGATTTCATCCATGAAACCGATGGGATCGATCACAATTGATGACGGCGCTGTTCGTGCCTTGATGCAGGGCAAAAGCCTGTTGCCAGCGGGTGTTATTGCCGTGTCTGGGCAATTTCGGCGCGGGGATATGGTTACCATCCTTGATAAATCGGGCCGCGATGTGGGGCAGGGGTTAGCCGCCTATGCTGCACAAGAGGCCAAGGCTTTGATTGGGTGCAATTCATCACAAATTGAAAAAATATTGGGCTATGCGGGGCGGTCCGCTTTGGTGCATCGCGATGATATGGCCATATAGGGTAGGGGGCGACTATGACTGATATTCACACAACAATGGTAACCTTGGGCCAGCAGGCGCGTCAGGCTGCGGCGCAATTGGCCTTTGCCTCGGCGCAATCGAAATCACAGGCCCTGACGGTTGCGGCGCAGTGCATGCGCGATCGTGTTGCCAAAATTTTGGTGGAAAACGCCAAGGATATGGAATTTGGTCGATCCAAAGGTTTAAGTGCAGCGATGTTGGATCGTTTGTTACTGGATGCAGATCGCGTCAATGCCATTGCCGATGCCTTGGATACAATTGCGGCCCAGAATGACCCAGTCGGGCGTGTTATGGACGCATGGGATCGCCCCAATGGGCTGAATATTCAAAAGGTCAGCACACCCCTAGGCGTGATTGGCGTCATTTATGAAAGCCGGCCAAATGTGACTGCGGATGCGGGTGCATTATGTCTTAAGGCAGGGAATGCCGTCATTTTACGCGGCGGATCTGAGAGTTTTCACAGCGCCTCCATTTTGCATGCCTGTTTGGTTGATGGATTACGCGCGGCAGGATTGCCAGAACATGCCATCCAATTGGTGCCAACGCGGGATCGCGCCGCCGTCACAGAATTGTTGACTATGGTTGATTATGTGGATGTTATTGTGCCTCGTGGTGGCAAGGGTTTGGTTGGATTGGTCCAACGCGAAGCGCGAGTTCCTGTGTTCGCCCACTTAGAGGGTATTGTTCACATTTACATCGACCGCGACGCAGATGTGCAAAAAACATTGGATGTTGTGTTAAATTCAAAAACCCGTCGCACTGGGATTTGTGGATCGGCGGAGTGTTTGTTGATCCATCGCGATATCATTCAAGGTTTGGGGCAAGATGTGATCACCATGTTGGTGAATGCGGGCGTCGAGGTGCGCGCAGATGCTGCCCTGCAATCCATTGCGGGCACCGTCCCCGCCACCGACCGTGATTGGGGCTGTGAATACCTTGACAGCATTATTGCGGCACGGGTGGTCGATGATGTGGATATGGCCATTGCCCATATCGCGACCTATGGGTCCAATCATACGGATTGCATCATGACCGAAAATATCACAACCCGGGATCGGTTTTTTGAACGTGTCGACAGCGCCATTTTGATGCACAACGCATCCACCCAATTTGCCGACGGTGGTGAATTTGGTTTGGGCGCGGAAATTGGGATCGCGACTGGCAAATTGCACGCCCGCGGCCCAGTGGGGGCGCAGCAATTGACCAGTTTTAAATATCAGGTTCTGGGCAACGGCACCACCCGCCGTTAGCCTAGGCGCAATTCAATGCGCTGGGGGCGCAAATCGGCGATAACCGCCGGATCATAGCCTACGGTATCCCCCAAGACGGCAAATTGCACGTCACGGCCCTGTAACATTGGGCTGGCTTGGGCATCTGATACATGGTCCCATTGGGGCAAAATATCGCGCGAATGTTGTGTATCGGCGCTGATATGGTCGGGGGATATCGTGATACTGGCACCGCGCGGCATCTGCTGTTCGATGCACAGCATCGACAGGCCCAACCGCTTGGCCAAGGCGCGATCAATCGTATCGGGCAAATCCCAAGTAATGTCATATCGTTTTTGATCAAATATTTTTGACATCAGGCTGCGAAATGTGGCGGTATCCACCGTCATGTCCTGCGCTGCGGCCCCAAATACCATCCTACAAAATTCGACCCGCGCTCTGGCGTCATTCAAACTGGCTGTGATCAGTTCGAATTCCATGCCTTTGGGCACATTGGGATCCAGTGCCAATAATTCGATACCATTGTGTGTTGCGCCAATTGGGTTTATCAGATCATGGCAGATCCGAGAGGCCACCAAATTGGCCAGTGTGGAATGTTTCAACGCGAACTCCTATGAGGTTAGAATGAGTGATCTGAACGAATTTTTGGAACCGGGCATGTTTGTGCGGCATCCCCAACAACCCGACTGGGGCTTGGGGCAAGTACAATCGCGCGTAAATGGTAAGGTTACAGTTAATTTTACCGAACAGGGCAAGGTTGTCATCGATGGATCACAGGTGTTGTTAGAGGTTATTTATTCCGTGGAATAATACAGTTGGGAAACAGAAACTTACACAGATGATTTTGTAACGCATTGCATCAAATTGTGTCATGCTGGGATGGCTTTGACGCAGGAACCGAGACCATAAATGTCGAACACGTCCCCAAATTTTCGAACCAAATTGGCGCAGACAGATGATGAGCTGTATGCGGCACAGCGCTTACGTTATCGAGTATTTGTACAAGAATTGGGGGGCAGTGGCGATCAGGTTGATCATGAACGAATGTTGGAATGCGATCAGTTCGATCCGCACTATGATCATTTATTGTTGATCGACGACCATGCGCCGCAGGATGTCCCGCTGGGTGTTGTAGGTGTATACCGATTGCTGCGCGGGGAAAACCGTGCCCAAGTGGGGCAGTTTTATTCTGAACATGAATATGATTTGACGCGGCTACTGCAGTCTGAACGGCGGTTGTTGGAATTGGGGCGGTCCTGTTTGGATCCACGCTATCGCAATGGGATGGGTATGTTTGTGCTGTGGCAGGCCTTGGCCGAATATGTCACGGCGCATGATATCCAGATTTTGTTTGGCGTTGCCAGTTTTGCCGGCACCGATATTGCGCAGCTTGCACCTGCACTGAGCGCATTACATCACAAACACTTGGCCCCGCCGCATCTGCGTGTGACCGCCAAGCCGCCGAACAATCAGCCCATGGATTTAATGGATGTTAATACAATGGATCGTTTGTCCGCCATGCGTCAGGTGCCTGCGCTGATCAAAGCCTATCTGCGACTGGGGGGCGTGATCGGGCAGGATGCCTATTTAGATCACGGGTTTAATACAACCGACATTTGTATGATTTTGGATATTCAAAATATGCACGAAAAACAAAGTGCCCTGTTTCGAAAGGATCGTTTTTGATGTCGCTCACTTGGGATGAAGGGCCAGAGCCCGATTTAAAAGACATTTCTGCTTTGGGCTGGGTCACCGCAATTTTACGGGCGATCCCCATTGCGGTTGTTGTTTTTGGCGGATTGGGTCTGTTGTTACTGCTACGCCTGATCGAACGGCCAATGTTTGGTTTGAAAAGGCCCGTAACCCCATTTCTGACCCAAGCGGTCTGTCGTACTGCGCTGATCCTGATGGGCATCCGGTATCGCACGATTGGAAAACCCATGCGCCACACTGGGGCGATCGTGGCAAACCATTCGTCTTGGCTGGATATTTTCACCCTAAACGCCGCGCAACGGGTTTATTTCGTATCCAAATCCGAAGTGGCCGCATGGCCAGGCATCGGATGGCTGGCCCGCGCCACGGGAACGGTGTTTATCAAACGCGACCCGCGACAGGCCAAGGCGCAAAAGGAAACCTTTGAATATCGGTTAAAACACAATCATCGCCTGCTGTTTTTCCCAGAAGGCACATCAACCGATGGGCTGCGTGTGTTGCCGTTTAAAACAACCCTGTTTGCGGCATTTTTTGCGCCCGAATTACACGATGATATGTACATCCAACCCGTGACCGTTAATTTTCACGCGCCCAGTGGCGTAGATCCGCGATTTTATGGGTGGTGGGGTGATATGGATTTCGGAACGCATCTGATCCATACCCTAGCCAAGTTCCGCCAAGGCCGCGTGGATGTCATTTATCACCCTGAACGCAAGGTATCCGATTTTCCATCCCGCAAAGCGATTGCCGCGGCGCTGGAAACCGATGTTCGCGCCGCGCATCTGTCACAACAGAGCTAGCCCATTGCCGCGATCAAGGCTGACAGGGCGGCCTTGGGGTCGTCTTGGGTCCAGATTTCATCGCCAATAGCGAAAAAATCGCTGACCGGGGTCAGCTTGGCGATCAATTCAGTTGTTAGCCCACCTTCGGCAATTATGGGCACTTCGATTAGTTCGGACCACCACTGGAACGTGTCAAATTCCGCCAAGGTACCATCACCCAAATTCGCCCCGCTGATGGGGCCTAGGCTGACGTAATCTGCGCCTTGTTCGCCTGCGCTCATGCCGTCATGACGCGATGCCCCGCAGAATGTTCCCACGATGGCGTCATCGCCTAAATCTTTGCGTGTTTTGCGCACGTGGCGCGATCCGTCACTGAAATGAACGCCGTCCAGCCCCAACCGTTCAACCATCAACACATGGTCTTGGATCACCACCGCCACATCGCGCGCGTGACAGATTTCGCGAACCGAATCTGCGCATTTAATGATGCGCGTTTCGTCCCGTGTTCCCAATGCGACCCGTACACAGGCAATGTCGAATTCATCAAGCAGATCGGCCAAAATTAGGGAAAATTCAGCCGGTTCAAATTCAGATGGTGTCACCAAATACAGTTGGGGATGTTCTTGATCTGACATGTGCGTGTCCTTGTTTCATCTTGTCGATGTCATAGCGCGGATTTTTGTGTTTGACCATGCTGGAATTGGGCATTTGGGCTTTTCTTGTGGAACAAACTAACTTACATCACGCCCAAACGAAAGGATCGGAAATGCCAACAGATACGCCACAGCCTTCATTTGTCTTGGTCCGTCCACAGATGGGCGAAAACATTGGTGCCGCGGCGCGGGGTATGTGGAATTTCGGTTTGGACCGGATGCGCGTTGTGGCCCCACGCGATGGTTGGCCCAGCTCTAAGGCGGTCGCGATGGCAAGTGGCGCGGGGCGATTGTTGGACGAGGCAGGCCATTTTGATACCGTCCCCGATGCCCTGACAGACCGTCATTTTACATTCGCAACAACAGCACGTGCGCGGGGCCTGACCAAACCGGTTTATTCGCCACAGGCAGCCATGCAGTTGGCCGCAGAAAAAATTGCGGGTGGGGAACAGGTGGCCGTTATGTTTGGACCTGAACGATCAGGTTTGGAAAATGATGATGTGGCACAGGCAAATGCGATCATTTCCGTGCCGGTGAACCCAGATTTTCCATCGCTGAACCTGGCGCAATGTGTGTTGCTGGTGGCCTATGAATGGCGCCGTGCCACGACAGAAATTGCCGATATGACGATGGAAATGGCGAAAACGGAATTCGCCGAACATATCGAAATTGAAAAATTGGCGGATCATTACGAACAGCGTTTGGACGAGGCTGGATTTTTCTTTCCGGTTGAAAAATCAGCAGGGATGAAAACCAATCTGCGCAATTTATGGTCGCGCCTGCCACTGACACGCAGTGATGTTCAAATGTTCCATGGCATACTGCGACAATTGCTACGTAGTAAAACACCGCATCAGTGACTTGTTTCAAGGACCAGGCCATTCTATGTATGCCTTAAGCAAAACATACAGATAGGCAGTTCAAATGACCCAAGGCAAACGCGCTATTTTCCAAGAGGTTGGCACAGATAAATCTACAACCCCTGTGACATCCGCCCAAGGTGTGATTGATCGCGGCGGCAGCGCAGGCGCACGCGCTGGGATCCGTATCTGGATGATGATCCTGTTTGCTTTGGTCGTTGTCATGATTGCAGTGGGTGGTTTGACGCGCCTGACCGACAGCGGTTTGTCGATCACCGAATGGCGGCCTCTCACTGGTGCCTTGCCGCCAATGTCCGAGGCCGCATGGCAATCTGAATTCGACAAATACCGTGCCATTCCAGAATATCAGTTACAAAACAAAGGCATGTCTATGTCCGAATTCCAGTTCATTTACTGGTGGGAATGGGGACATCGCCAGTTGGGTCGCGTGATTGGTTTGGTCTGGGCCATTGGGTTTTTGGGATTCTGGGTGGCGCGCAAAATTCCAACAGGTTGGACATCGCGCATGGTGTTGCTGGGGGCCTTGGGCGGTTTGCAGGGCGCGGTGGGCTGGTGGATGGTGTCCAGCGGTTTGACCGGCACTATGTTGGATGTGGCCAGCTATCGTTTGGCAACGCATTTGGGCTTGGCCTTTGTCATATTGGGGTTCATTTCGTGGTTTGTGTTCCAATTGGGCCAAAGCGAAAAGGATCTGATCCAGCGCCGCCGCATGCGCGAAACGCGTCTGTTTTCAATGGGCACGGGCCTGATGCATTTGGCATTTTTGCAAATATTGCTGGGCGCCTTGGTCGCGGGGATTGACGCAGGTCGCAATTATATTGATTGGCCGCTGATGGCGGGCGGATTTTTCCCACCCGATATGTTTTCGCTGACCCCGTGGTGGCGCAATTTCTTTGAAAACGATGGTTTGGTGCAATTCATCCACCGTATGGCCGGTTATGTGCTGATGATCTTTGCAATCGTTGTGTGGCGCGTGGCGCGTAAATCGGGCAATACGCAGGTGCGCTTTGGGTTCAATGCGGTTTTGGCCATGGTGTTTTTCCAAATGGTGCTGGGCATTGTCACAGTCATGTATTCGGCCCCATGGCAGATTGCGATTGTGCATCAGTTGGGCGCAGTTGTGACATGGGTTTTGATCCTGCGCGCGCGGTTTATGGCCGGCTATCCCGCGGTGCAATCTGTACGGGGGGCATGAGGCGATGACGCAAGCATTTGACGCATTACAATCCTATCAACGCCAAACCGAAGCCTTGGGGCGCATTGCGCAACGGTTGGGATGGGATCATGAAACCGTCATGCCCAAGGGCGGCGCAGGCGACCGATCCGAAGAAATGGCCGCGCTTGAGGCGACAGTCCATGCGAGAAATACATCCGCAGAATTGGGCGATTTATTGGCGGCCGTTCCTGTGTCCGAATTGGCCCCCGTTGAACGGCGTCAATATGAATTGATCCAGCGCAGTTTCGACAAAACCAAAAAAATTCCCGCGGATCTGAGTGTGGCCTTGGCCCGTATCACGGCGCGTTCCCATGCCGCGTGGGCACAGGCGAAATCCGAAAATGACACCGCGATATTTTTGCCGCTGTTGTCCGAGGTTGTTGATCTGTCCAAGCAAAAGGCCGCAGCCATTGCCCAAGGCACCGACATGACGCCCTATGACGCGCTGTTTCGTGAATATGAACCAGATGGCCGTGTGGCCGATGTAGCCGCGATGTTTGATGCACTGCGCCCTGCACTGGTGGATTTGCGTGCAGCTGTGTTGCAGGCCGCCCCTGCGCCGCAGCTGAGCGGTGTGTTTCCGCGTGAAACACAACTGGCCTTGACCAATGAAATTGCAGGCATTTTCGGTTATGATCTGACCCGTGGTCGCATTGATGTGGCACTACATCCCTTTAGCACGGGCGGGGGCAACGACGTGCGTATTACCACGCGCTTTGACGACGAACGCCCCTTTGATAGCCTGTATTCCACCATTCACGAAGTGGGCCATGCCACCTATGAACAAAACATAGACGCGGGCTATAACTTTACCATTTTGGGGCAGGGCACATCGCTGGGCGTGCACGAAAGCCAAAGCCGCATGTACGAAAACCAACTGGCGCGGTCGCGTGAATTTTGCGGATGGCTGTTTGGCCGGATGCGCGATCTGTTTGGCGACATTGGCGTGACCACAGAATTTGATTTTTATCGTGCTGTGAATGCTGTGTCGCGCGGTTTCATTCGGACCGAAGCGGACGAGCTGCAATATAACCTGCATATCATGCTGCGCTTTGATCTAGAACGCGCAATGATTTCGGGTGATCTGGCCGTCACAGATGTCGAGGCCGCCTGGAACGATCGCTTTGCCTCGGATTTTGGTTATCGTGTGGATAAACCGTCCAACGGGATGTTGCAGGATATCCATTGGTCCGAGGGGCTGTTGGGATATTTCCCGACCTATTCGATTGGCAATATTTATGCCGGCAACCTATGGGCCAAAATGACCCAAGATGATCCAAATCTGCGCCACGATCTGGCCCAAGGTGATACAACCCGCGCACGCGCATGGTTGTGCGAAAATGTGCAACGCCACGGCGCATCA
>CBFHVU010000074.1:0-10934 GCA_965659465.1 uncultured Paracoccaceae bacterium
TGGCGGTCCAATACGGCCTTGATCCGATCAATATTGGCCAGATCTGTGCCGATACCCAAAATCATGCGCGCGCATCATCCATCAAACGGCGCATTTCGCGGATCGCGGCATCCAACCCCACAAACATCGCCTCGGCCATTAGGAAATGACCGATGTTTAGTTCGACCACCTCGGGCAGGGCTGCGATCGGTTGGACGGTTTCATAGGTCAAACCATGGCCTGCGTGTACCTCAAGCCCCAGCGAATGGGCAAATGTGGCCATATCGCGCAAACGGGCCAATTCAGCGTCGCGTTCGGCAAAATTGCCCTCATAGTGGAAATCGCAATAGGCGCCCGTGTGCAATTCGACCACTTGCGCGCCAATGCGATGGGCCGCACGGATTTGATCCGCGTCAGGCCCGATGAATATCGAGACCCGTGATCCCGCATCACGCAGGGGCTCGATAAAATTGGCCAAGTAATTGTCATCGCGCAGCACGTCTAGGCCGCCCTCGGTCGTGCGCTCTTCGCGCTTTTCTGGAACAATGCAGACCGCATGCGGTGTATGACGCAGCGCAATCGCCTGCATTTCAGCCGTTGCCGCCATTTCAAAATTCAGCGGAACGGTCAGATCCGTGGCAAGTGTATCAATGTCCGCATCGCGAATATGACGGCGGTCTTCGCGCAGGTGGGCGGTGATCCCATCTGCGCCTGCCTGCTGCGCCAGCAAAGCCGCCCGCATGGGATCAGGATAGGCCGACCCACGCGCATTGCGCACCGTGGCAATATGATCAATATTCACACCCAGACGTAATTTGGACATTGCACTCTCCTATAGCAATGATGCTAATATAGATCTTTTTCCCGCTTTTTCGCCTGAATTGATAGCAATTTTTTACGCAACGCGCCGCGTCTGCGATTTTGATAGGCAATAATCAACGGCAAAGACAAATAATAAAACACGACCCCCGTAATTATCCCAGGGATCAGACCGCCCACCAGATATGGCAAAAACACCTCGTCATAGAAAAGATGTAAATTCGTCCAATCGGCCCGTTCGTCGGTAAACATAGCAAAGAAATTGTGTTTCAAATCATGACTGGCGTTCACGAATTTCCCGACAAATGTGGGCGTATGGTCGCCAGAATGATCGAATTCCGTTCCCAGCAAAAAATGGCCCGTTTTCAGCGACACAACGCCAATCGGGACATAGGTCAACGGGTTGCCAAAGAATGTGCCAAGCAGCGCGGCCAATATATTTCCATTCAATAGGCGCGACGCCAGCGCCGCCACAATAAAATGGAACCCATAAAACGGGGTAAAGGTTGTAAAAACACCCGCGGCCACCCCCCGCGCAATCCGTTGGGGCGTGTCGGGCAAACGATGCAATCGATGCCGCACGTAATAAAACGCGCGTGCCCAGCCACCCTTGGGCCACAACAGCTCAAAGAGGATTTTCAGAACCGGTCTTTTGTCACGTCTCTTAAAGACCACAGGTTATGTCCCGTCGGGTTACAGGTTTCAGGTTTTGTCTGTCCGCCGCAGACGTTTGATGGTGGCCACCTCTGGTTCCGCTTCTAGGCGGCTAAGAACCGACACCAAGTGTTCCACATCACTTAGATCGACAGAAATGTCAATTTTGTAAAAATCCGGCTTCCGATCGACAAATTTCAGGTCCGAGATATTCGCACCCGCTTCGCCGACAACCGTACACACACGACCCAGAACGCCTGCATCATTGCTGATCGTCAGTTGCAATGTCACGGGATAAATTGCCGCATGCTTGCCATCGTGCCAATGCAGATCGACCCACAGTTCGGGTTTTTCTTCGAAACGCTCTAGGCTGTCACAATTGATGGCATGCACCGAAACCCCTGATCCGGCTGTTAAAATCCCAACAATGCGTTCCCCAGGCAAGGGTTCGCAGCACGGCCTACGGGTAAAGGATTGGCCCGTGTTCAAACCAATCACCGCGCGTTGATGATCCACATGGGTATTTTTGTCATCCTTAATATCTGGGAACAGAATGCGTACTGTTTCGCGCGCGCTTTGTTCTGCGCTGCCAAGCCGCGCCAACAGTTCTTCGCCCGAATCCAGGCGCAATTTTTTGGCTGCCGTTTCGATCAGCTTGTCCGTCATTTTTTTATCATAATGATCAAATGCAGACCGCAGCAATTCCCGACCCAGCGTCACATGGCGTCCCCGATTCATTTCGCGCAAGGCACGGCGAATCGCGGTTTTGGCCTTGCCCGTTTCAACCAGATCCAACCAATAGGACACGGGATGCTGCCCCTCGGCTGTGATGATTTCAACCGACTGGCCATTGCGCAGCGTGGTCCAGATAGGCACGCGCATGCCGTCCACCTTGACCCCAACACAGGAATTACCAATGCGGGTATGAATGGCATAGGCAAAATCAATCGGACAGGCTCCTTTAGGCAATTTGATCACGTCCCCTTTGGGGGTAAAACAAAACACCTGATCTGCAAACATTTCCAGTTTGACGGTCTCAAGGAATGCCTCATCATCGTCGTCGCCAACTTCGTTGACCAGTTTCGTGATCCATTTGACCGGATCAACCGTGAATGGGTTTTCCGACCGCACACCATCACGATAGGACCAATGCGCGGCGACGCCGGCCTCGGCCACTTCGTGCATTTGGAAGGTTCTGATTTGCACCTCAACGCGTTTGCCATCGCGGCCCGATACAGTGGTGTGGATCGACCGGTATCCGTTGGTCTTGGGCTGGCTGATGTAATCTTTGAACCGACCCGGAACCGCACGCCAACGTTGGTGAATGACGCCGAGAATACGGTAACAATCAGCGTCAGTGGCGCACAAAATGCGGAACCCGTAAATGTCGGACAGACGCGAAAATGGCAGATCCTTTTCCTGCATTTTGCGCCAAATCGAATAGGGTTTTTTCTGGCGGCCATATACATGCGCAGAAATTTCCGCCTTTTCCAATTCCAAACGCATATCGCCCGTAATGCGTTCGACCACATCGCCCGATGCGGCGCGCAGATTTTCGAACCGAACACGGATTGATTCGCGCGCCTTGGGATTTAGCACGAGGAACGCCAGATCCTCTAGGTCTTCGCGCATGGATTGCATCCCCATGCGCCCCGCAAGCGGCGCGTATAAGTCCATGGTTTCACGCGCCTTTTGCATCTGTTTTTCAGGACGCATAGACCCGATAGTGCGCATGTTGTGTAAACGGTCGGCAAGCTTGACCAAAATAACGCGCACATCCTTGGCAATTGCCATAAACAATTTGCGGGCGTTTTCGGCCTCTTTCGTTTCGATCGATGATAGCTGCACGTTGGTCAGCTTGGTCACGCCATCGACCAAATCGGCAACTTGGGGTGAAAACAATTCAGCCACCTCGGCTTTGGAAGCGGGGGTGTCTTCGATCGTGTCGTGCAAAAGGGCCGTGATGATCGTTGCATCATCCAGTTTTTGTCGTGCTAGGATTTCAGCAACGGCCACTGGGTGCGAAAAATACGGTTCGCCAGATTTGCGAAATTGGCCATCGTGCATACGCTGGCCATAATGATAGGCTGCAATGATTTGCGACCTGTTCGATTTTGGATTGTAGGATGAAACCAGATCAGCCAGGTTTTCTGCGCTTAGCATTTACATAACCCTGGCAAATGTGATTATTCCTGACCCTGCGCCGCCATTAATGCGCGTAGCAACTTTTCTTCTGACATGTCGTCTTCTTCTGGTTTGTCCGCTTCGCCAGACATCAACAAAGCCATGGAATCATCCTCTGGCTCATCAACCTCGATCTGGGTTTGGTTCGATTCGATCAGACGTTCACGCAATTCGACGACGGTCTGTGTTTCCTCGGCGATTTCGCGCAGCGACACAACTGGGTTTTTGTCGTTGTCACGATCCACAGTCAAAGGGGATCCAGCCGAAATTTCGCGGGCGCGGTGCGCTGCCAGCATCACCAGTTCAAACCGGTTGGATACTTTGTCGACGCAATCTTCTACTGTGACGCGGGCCATAATAATCTCCTAGATGTTCGATCGATACAGAACGCGTCTAATACGCGCGATATCCCAAAATTACAAGGCCATTATAGGGGTTTAACCTCATCTTTCAAATTTTGCGGCGTTGCGGCATATATTTCGGCAATTGTCTGCCCCAACACGGGGTGGCACCACTGCGGTGCAATGTCCATCAGCGGCCCCAGAACAAAGGCGCGATCTTGCAATCTGGGATGCGGCACAATGGGTTGATCGGGGGCCATAGTCATTTGTTCTGAAAGCGGTAATTCCATCCAATAAGCTTGCGTTTCGACATCAGGCAAGACCTTATTACCATAGCTGATCAAATCGATATCAATCGTGCGCTGCCCCCAGCGGCGGTCGCGCACACGGCCCATATCATGTTCGATCCGATGAAACAGCGCCAAGAGGTCATTATGCGGCAAATTTGTGCGAATCACTAGCGCTGCGTTTACGAAATCTGGGCCGGAGTCCGCCGGAAATGCGGGGGTTTGATAAAACCTACTAATTGACGTAACGTTAACGTAATTATCCTTTAAGTTGTTGAACATTTCTGTTAATATAATCAAAGAGTTGTTAAATAGCCACTCTTGGTTGCTACCAACTGCCACTATACAACTTATACCCAAACGCATAATATCCGTACCCATATTCATGTAATCCTATACTTGCAGTCAGATGGTTTTTTTTTACATAAGCGTCATACTTGGGAGCAGCCTTTACTCACGGGGCAATTTTGCGGTCAAGATATAGTTGGAAGGAAATTAAATGTTTTACAAGGACGAACGGCTTGCGCTGTTTATTGACGGATCGAACCTTTACGCAGCAGCCAAGGCTTTGGGCTTTGACATAGACTATAAATTGTTACGAACAGAATTTATGCGTCGGGGAAAATTATTGCGGGCGTTTTATTACACGGCCCTGTTGGATAACGAAGAATATTCACCGATTCGCCCCCTTGTTGACTGGTTGAACTATAACGGGTTCACAATGGTCACCAAAGCAGCCAAGGAATATACCGACAGCCAAGGCCGCCGCAAAGTCAAAGGGAATATGGACATCGAATTGACCGTGAACGCGATGGAGCTGGCCCCGCACGTGGATCACATCGTTTTGTTCTCAGGCGACGGCGATTACCGCCCCCTGATCGAAAGCCTGCAACGCCAAGGTGTGCGCGTGTCGGTCGTATCAACAATCCGTACCCAGCCCCCGATGATTTCCGATGAGCTTCGCCGCCAAGCCGATAACTTTATCGAACTCGATGGGTTGCGCGACGTTGTCGGACGCCCCCCACGCGAAGGGGACGACACCCCCTATCTGCCAGAATAATCGGCACAGATACCAAACGAAAAAGGGCGCTTTCGCGCCCATTTTTTTGTCTTGATCCAGCGCCTTAGCGGCGTGAAAATTCTGGATAGGCCTCCATACCCAATTCGGACATGTCCAAACCGTTGATTTCATCCTCTTCCGCGACACGGATCCCCAATGTCGCCTTAAGTACGAACCACAACACGCCCGATGTCACCACAACAAAGGAACCGACAATCACGATCGAAATGAACTGTGTTCCATAGCTCGCGTCAGAGTTTGTGAATGGAACCACCATAGTTCCCCAGATACCTGACATCAGGTGGACAGGGATGGCACCCACAACATCGTCGATTTTCAATTTGTCCAAGAATGGCACAGCGAACACAACAATCGCACCGCCGATGGCCCCAATGATGGTCGCCTGACCCAACGTTGGCGTCAGCGGTTCCGCCGTGATGGCCACCAAGCCCGCCAAGGCACCGTTCAGGATCATGGTCAAATCCGGTTTTTTATACAGCAGCTGTGTCAGCAACAGGACCGCAACCGCACCACCCGCTGCAGCGGCATTTGTGTTTGAAAAAATGCGCGAGATATCGGCAACATCGCCAACGGATCCCATGGCCAACTGTGATCCACCGTTAAATCCGAACCAGCCCATCCACAGGATAAATGTACCCAAGGTTGCCAGTGTCAGGTTTGAACCAGGAATTGGCACGACGCGGCCGCCCTTGGCATATTTACCGATACGTGGACCCAAGATCAGCGCACCCGTCAGCGCAGCCCAGCCCCCGACCGAGTGGACGACAGTGGATCCCGCAAAATCCAGAAAGCCCATTTCATCCAAAAAACCGCCACCCCATTTCCAGCTGGCCTGAATTGGATAGATCACAGCTGTCAAAACAATAGTAAAGATCAGAAATGGCCACAGCTTGATCCGTTCTGCCAAGGCACCCGATACAATCGACGCTGTCGCCGCACAGAACATCAACTGGAAAAAGAAATCCGATCCGGTTGAGGCATAGCCATAGTCGTCTGCATTTTCAGCGGTAATGCCCACGGCCTCTAACACGCCGGGGCCAAAGACGCCGGATAATACGCCATCAACCGACCATGTTCCCAGTGGGTACATCAGATTATAGCCGATCAGATAATAAAAAATTGCGGCCAGTGAAAACAGCGCTACGTTTTTTGTCAGCTGCATGGTCACGTTTTTCGACCGCACCAAACCGGCCTCTAGCATGGCAAAGCCTGCCGCCATCCAGAACACTAGGAACCCGCCGATCAGGAACAACAGTGAATTTAGGATAAACACGCTGTCTGTTGGAACTGCCACAGCGGCAGCATCTTGGGCTGCGGCGAAACTTGGCATCAGTGCTGTGGCGATCGCGCCAAAGCCTGCCGATTTAAGTAATGTTTTAGTCATGTGTCTTGATCCTTTATCAGATTGCGTCGATGCCGGTTTCACCTGTGCGTACGCGGACCGTCTGTTCCACGTCCAGCACAAAGATTTTACCATCGCCAATTTTGCCAGTGCGGGCGGCGGTCGTGATGGTTTCCACCACCTGATCGGCCATGCCTGCATCGACAACCAATTCCAGTTTTACCTTGGGCACAAAATTCACCGCATATTCTGCCCCACGATAGATTTCCGTATGTCCCGACTGTGATCCGAACCCCTTAATTTCGGTCACCATCATGCCCTTGACGCCGATGTCGGTCAGAGCCTGCCGGACGTCTTCAAGCTTGAAAGGCTTGATCGTTGCTATAATCAGTTTCACCTTGGTTTCCTTTCGTGAGCGTCAAATTTTGATTGCACTTGCAGCAAAGTGAAAAAACAGCGGGATGGGAATGGTTTTGGCCGATCAGGGGTAATTTTTCCAAAATTTTTGCCTAATTTTTAACCGTATATATCTTTTTGCACACAAATTAATCAAAAAATATGCAATCTAAGCTGATTTTTGTCCCTAAACAATCCCCGCAAACTTGGGTAACATACGTACAAAAGGGTGTGGGCAGGCACAATGACGAGACAAAATGGTAAAAAGCGACTCGTCGCTGACAAACGATTCAACGCGGCGCAAACGCCACGTTCGAAACCTAAAACGCCATCGAAACGAAAAACGAAAAAAACCCACACCCCAAAACCCGCATCGGGTAATATCGTGGTGCGCTTTGTAAAACGGGTCTTGGGCGCGATTTGCACCGTGGTTTTCGGTATTTTCTGGCGTGGCTTTGTGATCAGCTGTTTAATTTTGGCACTTGGGGTTGGATATTTCGCATCGCAAATGCCCCCGCTGGATGACATGCTGGATGGACGCGCGCGCGGATCGGTAACATTGCTGGACCGCAATGGCGATGTCTTTGCCTGGCGCGGCGATCAATTTGGCGGGATCATCACGGCCGATACCGTATCGCCCCATTTGAAAAACGCGATCATTGCAACAGAGGATCGCAGATTTTATTCCCACTTTGGCGTCAGCCCACGCGGTGTCGCCAGCGCCGTCCGCATCAACCTGCGCGAAGGCCGCGGACCAATGTCAGGTCATGGCGGATCCACGATTACGCAGCAGACGGCAAAACTGCTATGCCTTGGCGTACCCTTTGATCCCAAACGCTGGAAATCCGAGGCCGATTATGAGACCGACTGCCGCGAAAGTTCGTTGTGGCGCAAAGTGAAAGAGGCCACCTATGCCCTAGCGATGGAGGTCAAATACACCAAGGACGACATTCTGACCATTTATCTTAACCGCGCCTTTCTGGGTGCAGGTGCGCGCGGGTTTGAGGCCGCATCGCAACGCTATTTCGGCATATCTGCCGCCAACGTCAGCCCACCCCAGGCGGCCATGTTGGCCGGCCTGCTGGTGGCCCCATCACGATACGCGCCCACAAACAACCTGTCGCGATCCCAAGAACGGGCGAATTTAATCATCAGCCTGATGAAGGATCAAGGCTACATCAGCGCGACAACCGCACAGATGTCACGCGAGACCCCCGCCGAGTTATCCGACGCCGCCCAAGCGAAAGCCGGTGGATATTTCGCCGATTGGGTGATGCAATCTGGCCCCGAATTTTTCACCCGCAACACGACCGAAGATGTCATCATCAAAACCACCCTTGATCAGCGGATCCAGAAATCCGCAGAAGAGGCGTTGAAATTCGTGTTCCAAGAACGCGTCAGCCCCGAATCCAAGGCACAAGCCGCGATTCTTGTGATGTCCGCCGATGGGGCGGTGCGTGCCATGGTGGGGGGCCGCAAAACCAAGGTATCCGGTGCCTTTAACCGCGCCACCCAAGCGTTGCGGCAAACAGGCTCGGCCTTTAAACCCTTTGTCTATGCGGCGGCGCTGGAATTGGGGTATTCACCCTATGACACCATTTTCGATGAACCGTTGACGCTGAACATTCCCGGATCGGGTCCATGGTCGCCCAAAAACTATACCGATGATTTCAAGGGGCCCGTCACCCTGACCCAAGCGATACAAGACAGCCTAAACATACCCGCCGTGAAATTGTCTGAGGCAGTTGGCCGCGAAAACGTGCGCAAAATCGCATCAGATTTCGGCCTAAGCACAGATTTGGCCCAAGGTCCCGCGATTGCCTTAGGGGCATCCGAATCAACATTGATCGAAATGGTGGGGGCCTATGCCGGTATCTTGAACGGCGGATCGTCGGTCACGCCCTATGGGTTGATCGAGTTGAAATTGCTGGGCGATGACATGGCAATCATGGGATCAAATGGCGGTATTGGCGAACGCGTCATCCGTGAACGCGCGGCGCAAGAATTGATTTATATGATGTCACAGGTCGTTGAAAACGGCACTGGCGCGCGTGCAAAAATTCCCAACTGGGAAATTGCGGGCAAAACGGGCACCACCCAAGGCGCGCGGGATGCGTGGTTTGTGGGCTTTACCGCAGATTATGTTACGGGCGTCTGGATGGGCTATGACGACAACACACGTCTGCGTGGGGTGACCGGCGGCGGTTTGCCCGCGGATATTTGGCGCGAAACAATGATGCGGGTTACGGAAAAATCCGCACCCGTGCCATTGCCCATGGCACGCAACATCCAACGGCCCGCATCGGCGCAGCCCATTGCCACCCCAACCGATGCCGGCAACGGGGGATTTATGGACAACCTGCTAGAGCAGTTGTTAGGAAACTAGGGCGAGATTTAGGATCAGGCGATTTTCGCCAGATCCTTGATCATTGCGTCGATATTGCCGCCGTTGCGGTCCAACAATGCGCCAATTTCAGACCGTTCCGCCAACAGCATATTGATGCCCTCGATGAACATGTTGAAAAACAACAATTCACCTGATCGATCGGTCACCAAAAACTGCACCTCAAACGGGGCCTCGCCTTTTAGCTTGGCCAAAGTGGACACTTCATAATAACTTTTGACAGCGCGCGAACCTTGCATTTCAATCTTGCCACCGATGAATTTGCGGAACTGCTTGCCGTATTTACGCGCCAAATACGCGGTAAATTCGTTGGTAAAGCGTTTCATCTGCGCCGCACTGGCCGCGCGGGAATCACGCCCCATTGCATACCGCGCAATCGTTGGCACATCTGCATAGCGGATAAAGATTTTTTCAAACCGCGCAATCATCTGGGCTTCGGACATTCCAGAGGCGATCACATCATTGATGTCATCCACCAATTTACCAACCAATGCCTCGGCCTGGGCGCTGCTGGCGGCCCAAAGTGGGGACGAAAACGCCACGACGGCACCTGCCCCGATGGCAAATATGCTGCGGCGGGAAAATTTATTCGGTTCCATACATTTCCTCAAAGGGATCGATAATATCTTGTGGTTGCGTTCCTAATTCATAACGTCTGCTTTGCAAATAGTACAAACGGGTCTGCGTATAACTATCGGCACTATCATACAGCACACTGTCCAATGCATCGCCATATTCGACGCGGGTTTCCAAAACCTTGGATACCGATGCAACGCGCAATAGCTTACTTTGTGATACGCTTAGTACACTGGTTAATGGGTCCATAACAAAATCAACTACTTTACCCACGGCCCCGCGTTCGGTGGTCGGACCAAGACCTGTCAATTCGACATAGGCCCCTTCTTTGACGCCCCAAGTGGACAGCGTTTCACCAAAATCTGTATCACGCGCAAAATGACCTTCGCGGCCCGCGATGTCGAAAATACCGCCAACGCCGATCAGACTGTTGACCAGAAATATTCCTGTGGTGTTGATTGCCTCGGCCACATTGCCCTGCATCATGTAGTTCACAACATTTGCAGGCTGTGACAGGTTGGTGGCAAAATTGGACACGCCCCGTTGCACAGGTTTAGGTGTCAGGTCAGTATAGGCCAGCGCCGCAGGTTTTAGTATCGCGCGATCCAACTCTTTGTTGAACTCATGCGCGCGGCGGTTTGTGTCTTCGTAAGGATCGGTAAATTCGACCCCAGCTTCGCGTTGCGTGCAACCAACACCCCCAATCGACAGGCTAGCAACAACAAGCACCGGAATAATTACACTCTTGGCCATGTCTCTTACATAAACCTTTCAAAACAAATTTATATTTACTTAACCATCACAACCTGATCGCGAAAAAAAAATCTTTCACTCAGCCATGTCTTATGCGTCATATAGTGATTATTACGCG
>CBFHVU010000075.1:0-10837 GCA_965659465.1 uncultured Paracoccaceae bacterium
AATCAACGCCGCTTTGGCGGACTTGGGCGGGCGCTGTGCCGTTTGGAACATCCATAGCGCCTATCAAAACCCAGATGTTGTGACCACACAAATGGTAGAATTGGCAGATGGAACCCGATACGCCACATTGGCGCGGACCACACACAGGTCAGTTTATTCGCGAAAAACCCAAGACCGGCGCATGATTGTTGTGTTGGGGTGCGATATCAATTTTGCGAAAGATATTACATATTTTGATCCCGCAAAGGCGGCCTCGGACTATAAGACAACACCAATTGGTCTAAGCTGTCAGACCTGCGCATTACAAAGGTGCGCACAACGGGCCCACCACCCCGTTCATGTCCGCCTCAGCTTTGACCCACATCGCCGCGGCGCAACACGGTATGAAAACTAACGTGCTTACACAAAGGTCCAGTTTCAGGCCTGTTTTGCAGCCATGGGCAGGGACAAATGAAATGCCACAGAACCGTTTTGAATCAAAGTGGCGGATCCGCGGTGAATAGACATGATTTCGGCAACAATGGACAACCCTAAACCGGCGCCTTTACTGTTGATACACTGTGCAAATCTGTCAAAAATAGACGCTGTTTCATGCGCTGGAATAGGCGCGCCATTATTTTCCACACGTATTTCCACGTGATTTTCGCGGACCTTAGTGCGCAGCGTAATCATCGTTAACTGTTGCCCGCCATGATCCAAGGCGTTGGCGACCAGATTATAGATTGCCTCTTGGATCAGAATATCATCGATTTCGACAAATGCTTGCGCGTCATCTGGCAAAAATTCAAACGTCACATCGTGCTGCATTGTTTTTAATGCCGCCGGTTCGATTATGCTGGGCAAAACGCTGTGTAGGTCAATCAGCCGTAATTTATGCTCGACGCCTTTAATGCGTTCATAGGACAGCATTTGATCCGTCAACCGTGCAACCCGACGGATTTCACCCAACAATTCATCTGCGCGTTCTTTGGTATCTGTTTCATTTTTCGCATGAGCAATCGCATAAGCCATCGAGTGCATTGCAGCGATGGGATTGCGCAATTGATGGGCCGTATTCGAAATCAAATTGTCCTTGGACCGATTTGCCTCATTCAATTGAAAAAACAAATCGTTTAGTCGTGCCACAATACCCTGCGCCTCAAAGGGGATGCGTCGTTCAATGGGACGCAGATCCAAATTTGATCGTTTCGTAATTGCGGCCTCTAGATCTTGCAATGGTCGCAAACCAAATCGGACACCGAAAAAAACCAGCCCAGCCACACTTAAGACAATCAGTCCAGTTAAAATGCCGGCCTGACTTGCCATGCGTCTGGCAAACGCTTGACGTGGTTCAAGAGGTTGCCAAACCGTGACAACCGATGTCCCTGAAATCCCACCGATCAACACATTTTCCGCCAGCCGTGCGGCCCGCACCGTGCGACCAAGGTGTGTAGCATCAAAAACAATCGGGATGTCAAAGTTCAAAGAATTTGCATCACGCACCACAGGCGGGGATGAATACCCCGTCACAAAACTGCCGTCCGGACCATAGACGTGATAATACAAATCACCGCCCGACGCATTTTTCAGTAAATTCACTGTCGTTTGCGATAGGCTGTCCCCGCCTGAATTTGCGACATCGCGTGAAACGGCCAAACACAGCATCATCAAATTACGATCAAAAATATCCTCGGCTGTTTTACGCGCGGATTCAAACCGCAAATAGACAGCGACCATCGACACCACGATCAGCGGCACTAAAATTAAAATCAGCAATCTGGCCCGCAATGATCCGTTCAGCAACGTCATTTCGGCAGATCCATCATATACCCCAACCCCCGCGCAGATCGGATGACAACATCAAAGTCAGCCAGTTTTTTGCGCAGCCGTGACACGTATACTTCGACCACCTTTTCGTCAACGTCTGCACCAACACCATAAACAAAATCTGCCAACTGTGATTTCGTAACCAAGGTGTTTTGACGATCAAACAAACATTCAAACACGGCCAGTTCGCGTCGCGGCAATGAAATATTTTGGTCATTGGCGAACAGTTGTCGCGTCGATTTATCATAGGTTAATTCCCCGAATTCGAAACGTTCCCCTTCGACCTTGGATTTACGGCGTGAAATGGCGCGAATGCGTGCGTCCAATTCATCCATTTCAAATGGCTTGACCAGATAATCATCTGCGCCCGCATCCAACCCACGCACGCGATCGGCCACTTCACCGCGCGCCGTTAATAAAATAACCGGCGTCATAATTTTTGATTTGCGCAATCGTTGCAATACCGTCAGCCCATCAACGGTTGGCAAGTTGATGTCCAGCACAATGATGTCTGTATCTTCTTGTAATAAGAAGTCCAATCCCGCCTGACCATCATGCAAAAGGTTCACGGCGTGACCCTGATCCACAAAACAATGCGCAATACCATTTGCCAGACCAACATTGTCCTCGATCACCGTAATTCGCATTTTTTTGACCTTATGAAAGTTTCACGCAAGTTTGATCGATCACAGTGCAAGAATCAACACACCGATTATGTGTATCGATATCTTTCGACCACATGATCGGACTTGGGAGGAGAGACCAATGTTTAACACAAAATTAACACGTCGCGCTGCAATCGCATTGGCGGCATCATTGTCAATCGCAGCACCCGCTGCTGCTGACATCGATATGTCAGGAAAAACAGTTGAATGGATCATTCCATTTTCCGAAACTGGCGGCTCTGCAAAATGGGCAAACTTCTTTGCGCCCCTATTGTCTGAAGCATTACCAGGCAACCCAACAGTCGTGGTCAAGTTCATGCCAGGCGCAGGATCGACCAAAGGCGCCAACTGGTTCCAAGAACAAACCAACGGTGACGGCACCGTCATGTTTGGATCATCAGGGTCAACACAATTTCCATATTTGCTAGATGACCCGCGCGTTCGTTATGAATACAAAGACTGGAATCCAGTCATGGCATCCGGCACCGGCGGCGTTGCATATCTGAATGCAGAAGCTGGCGCAAAATTTGACGGTTCTGCAAACAATCTTAAAGACATGACGTTCATCTATGGCAACCAAGGCGCTACAGGTCTGGATCTGATCCCATCCTTGGCATGGGACATGCTGGGCATGAATGTTGAACACGTTTTGGGCATCAAAGGCCGTGGTGACGGACGCAAAATGTTCGAAAGCGGCGAAGCAACAATCGATTATCAAACATCCTCATCATATCTGAGCGGTTCGATGCCCTTGGTCGAAGCTGGCCAAGCGGTACCAATGATGACTTGGGGTGCGCTGGATGACGATGGCAATATTGTGCGTGACCCAACATTCCCCGATCTGCCCACATTCAAAGAAGTCTGCGAAGCAACAGACGGATGTGAAACATCTGGGGTAAAATGGGATACATGGAAAGCATTCTTTGTGACCGGCTTCCCACTACAGAAAATCGCATTCTTGCCAAAGGGTACGGATCAAGAAATCATCGACACCTTTAGCAACGCATTTGCTAAAATCAAAGCGCGCCCAGATTTTGCTGAAATTTCGGCCAAGCGTTTGGGTAAATACCCAATGCACACAGGTGTAAAGGCTAAAAACGCTCTAAGCGATGCCATCACCGTCGAAGCCGATGCCAAGACATTCGTCAAAGGCTGGCTGAAAAAAGATTTCGGCGTCGATCTGCAATAACTTCAAAGATTTATGAGCACCCCCGCTTGGGGGTGCTTTTGTAATTTTTGAAGTGGGGAAATCATGGAAATTTTTCTAGATGCCATCCCAGCGTTGACATCTGCTTGGGCACAAATCCTTCAACCGATCGTGTTAGGATATCTTGCTTTGGGCGTTATGATGGGTCTAGCCGTGGGGATATTCCCGGGCCTCGGTGGAATTGCCGGCCTGTCATTATTACTGCCATTTATGTTTGGCATGGATCCTGTCCTAGGGCTGGCATTGATGATTGGCATGATTGCGGTGATCCCAACATCTGACACCTTTGCATCTGTATTGATGGGGATTCCGGGATCGTCGGCGTCACAGGCCACCGTTTTGGATGGTTTCCCAATGGCCAAAAAGGGCCAAGCCGCCCGCGCCCTTTCCGCAGCATTCGCATCATCATTGTTTGGTGGACTGGTTGGCGCTGCGTTTTTAACGATCTTTATCTTGGTTGCACGCCCCATCGTGTTAATGTTCAAAAGCCCAGAATTGCTGATGGTGTCTGTCTTTGGGTTGTCTATGGTGGGCATTCTAGCCGGTCGTATCGCGATCAAAGGTGTCGTTGCCGCAGGGTTAGGATTGCTGGTTGGCATCATCGGCGAAGGCCCATTTAGCGGCGCCCTGCGCATGTCCAGCTATGATTACCCTTATTTTACGGATGGGCTGAAATTGGTCATTGTCGGTTTGGGCATCTTTGCGATCCCCGAGGTCATCGCATTACTGCGCAAAGATAAAGCCATTTCAAACACCCAAAACTTGGGGGGCGGCTGGATCCTAGGGATCAAAGATTGGTGGGCCAACAAATGGCTATCAATGCGGTGTTCCATTATTGGTGTTGTTGTCGGTGTCATCCCTGGGCTTGGTGGGTCGGTTGTTGATTGGATTGCCTATGGCCATACGGTTCAAACCGCCAAGGACAAGCAAAATTTTGGCAAAGGCGATGTGCGCGGTGTTATCGGACCAGAAAGTTCAAACAACGCAAAAGAAGGTGGCGGATTAGTTCCAACACTGTTGTTTGGTATCCCAGGATCAGGATCAATGGCCATTTTCATCGGCGCATTGGCGTTGCTGGGCAATGGCATTGACGTGGGGCCGATGCTTTTGGAAAACAACCTTGATTTTACATATTCGATTGTCTGGCTCTTGGCTTTGGCAAATGTAATCGGCACGGTCCTATGCATCGCGCTGTCGGGTGGAATTTCCAAATTAACCAACATCCGCTTTGCATTATTGGCGCCTTTCATCTTTATGGTGATCTCATTTGCCGCATTTCAAAGCGGCCAAGACTTGATGGATTTGGTTGTCCTGTTCGGGATTGGTTTCTTGGGGATAATGATGCGCCGATTTGATTGGTCGCGTCCGGCATTTTTGATCGGTTTTGTTCTGGCAACGCCTGTGGAAAATTATTCAAACAATGCGACCCAAATCGCAAACATCCGGTTCAGAGCAGGTTGGGAAAATGGTCTGGCATACGTCTTTTCACCAATCGTCATGATCCTGCTGGCGCTGACAATCGTATCGATTGTCGTGGGGCTGCGGCAAGCCAAAAACATCCTTGCTGAGGGCGAAGTTCCATCAGGCGGCAAGCGCGCACCACTGGTATTTTTGTTGGTCATCATCGGGTTTATTGGTTATGCGCTGTGGAATGTGGGATCCATCCCTGATTATGCCGCAACCGACCGTGTGTTCCCATTTTTCGTGGCCAGCATTTCCATGATCGGCGCGCTGGTATTGCTGATACAAATGATGCTGGCACCCGAAACACATATCATTTTCGCAGATCGTGAAAAATCATCAGAAGCGGCGGAATCCGAATTTGCCCTTTGGCCCACGCTGGCTTGGTTCGCGTTTTTGCTGATTTTAACATACCTGACTGGGTTTATCATCGCACTTGCTGTGTTCTTGGTGTCATTCTTAAAAATCCGCGCGGGATTGAATTGGGTCAAAACCGCCCTACTCTCAGCGTTCGGAATTACATTCATGCTTGCAATGGCATGGGTGCTAAACCGTGACTTCCCTGCTGGGCTTTTGCAATCTTACGTCAACCTTCCATGGCCGCTTTCATGACACAGACATCTATACCCTTTATCTTTATGCGCGGTGGCACATCGCGTGGCCCCTATTTCAATCAGGCGGATTTGCCAACCGATCGTGATACACTGGCCAAAGTGCTGGTTGCAGCGGTCGGGTCAGGGCACCCGTTAAACATTGATGGGATCGGTGGAGGTAACGCTGTGACAACCAAAGTGGCGATGTTGTCAAAATCGAATGATGACTGGGCCGATATTGACTATTTCTTTGCCCAAGTATCTGTCGACGATCAAACCGTTGATTTCAAACCGACCTGTGGCAATATTTTGTCTGGTGTCGCTTCAGCGGCAATCGAAATGGGGCTGTTCCCTGCGGAGCAGGGTGAAACAACGGTTAAAATCCGCGCTGTGAACACAGGCGCACGTGTGGTGGCACGCGTCAAAACAGATGGCAGCCAAGTTCTGTATTCGGGCGATGTTGCAATCGATGGCGTTCCGGGCACGGCGGCCCCTGTTGAACTGAATTTCATGCAGGTTGCAGGGTCATCAACTGGGAAATTTTTACCGACAGGTAATATGGTCGATCGGTTCGATGGTATTGATGTGACCTGTATGGATGTTGCTATGCCTATGGTCATTGCACGCGCCGCCGACTTTGGCCTGACAGGATACGAAACCTGTCAGGAACTGGACGGAAACACCAAATTTTTTGCCCGTATGGAACAGATCCGCATTCAGGCAGGTGCCGCAATGGGCATGGGGGATGTGACCAAATCAGTCACGCCAAAGTTTGGCATTTTGGCCCCTGCCCGCGATGGTGGGACAATCGCGACACGATATTTTATGCCGTGGAAATCACATCCCACAATGGCTGTGACGGGCAGCCAATGCCTTGCATCGTGTGTCTTGACACCGGGAACGGTGGCGGACGGGTTGGCAAACGTGCCAGATCAAGGTCCGGTCAAGGTCACCTTGGAACATGCGATGGGATCGATGGATGTCATCATTGATTTTGACATTACCGACCAAGGATTTGAACATAAATCCGCAGGCCTGCTGCGCACATGTCGCAAGCTGACTGCGGGTAATATTTTTGTTCCCGCAAACATTTGGGACGGTCAGTCATGAAAATCGCGATCCTTGATGATTGGTTTGATACTTTGCGGCATTTGCCATGTTTCGAAAAATTGGCTGATCTGGACGTGACTGTTTTCAATGATCACCTTGATGATGAAAGTGCATTGGCCTACAGGCTGTCCGGTTTCGACGCCGTCACATTGTTTCGTGAACGCACGCCAATTACTGCGGAATTGTTGAAAAATCTGCCAAATTTACGACTGATTTCACAGCGTGGCGTTTATCCGCATGTTGATGTTGCCGCCTGTACACAAAACGGCACGCTATTATGTTCCAACCTGAACAAAGGCAGCGCCCCAAGCTTTGCCGCGCCCGAACACACATGGGCGTTGATCATGGCCGCGATGCGTCAAATTCCCCAACAGATGTCCAATATGCGGGCCGGCCAGTGGCAAATGGGTGTTGGCAAATCCCTTTATGGCCGCACACTTGGGCTTTATGGGTATGGACGGATCGCAAAGCGCGTTGAAACCTATGCCCAAGCCTTTGGTATGAATGTCATTTGGTGGGGGTCTGATGCCGGCCGCGCGCGCGCGCAAGCAGACGGTAAAACCGTTGCCCCCAGTCGTGCAGCATTTTTTGCGAATGCAGACGTGGTTTCAGTCCACGTCCGTTTGGTTCCAGAAACCCGATCCATCATTACCGCCGATGATTTCAGTGCCATGCAAACGGGATCTGTGTTTGTAAACACATCAAGGGCAGGTTTGATCGAACCCAACGCATTGCTAAATGCATTAAACGCCGGGCGGCCGGGCATGGCTGCGATCGACGTGTTTGATGTCGAGCCGATCACAGATGCAAACGATCCATTGATCAATCACCCAAATATCGTTTGCACACCGCATATTGGTTTCGTCACCGAGGACGAACTGGACCTGCAATTTGCAGATATTTTTGATCAGGTGACAGCCTTTGCCGCAGGCAATCCCATCCACATGATCAATCCCGAAGCTTTGCAGGGATAAGTGCCGCAACAATTGGGGCACCTAGGATAACCACAAAAATCCGTAATAAATGGTGCGCCACGACAAACGTCATGTCGGCACCCACGATCAATGCCAAAACAACCAATTCGGCTTGCCCACCAGGTGTCAACGACAACAGTGCCTCAATCGGTGGGGCCATTTCAAAAAAGGCCACAAACTCGACCACAGACGCTGTCAAGAGCAACAAGATCACGCAAAACCCAAGTGCCGCCAAAACGTCACGTTTTATTTCAGACCCAGTGATACCCACATATTTCGCACCAATCCCCATGGCCACAAAATATTGTGCGGCCCAAATGGCCTCTGCGGGGGGACGTGTATGTAAAAACCCCAAAAGGGTCGCCACAGCGGCGAATATGAGCGGGCCCAAAATAGATGCCCCAAACATCCCAATCCGTTTTGCTGTCTGCCACCCACACAAACCACAAAAAACCAAGATCGCTAGTTGGTCCATTTCAAACGTAGCGATTGGGGCACCCGGTGCCGTCATAAGGTTCGCGTTCCAAAATGTGGTTAAAATCGCAGGCAGTGTCACAACAATCACCAAAACACGCGTTGCATGGATCAGCGAAATGGATCGAACGTTGGCGCCTGCCTCTTCTCCGAACAGGATCATATCTTGCAGACCACCTGGCATAGATGCGTAATAGGCGGTCGGAAAATCATACCCCAAGAGTTTTTTGAAATAGATCACACCAATCACCCCGATGGACATCGTCAGGATCGGAACAATCACCAGCGTTGACGCCATGCCAGACAAGGACCAAAAAAATGCCGGAGTCACGGCGGCACCGACGGCCACACCCAAGATTGTGCGCATTCCATTGCTAAGCGGTTTAAAGGCAAATAAATTTGCCCCCAACAGCGCCGCCAATAGTGATGAAAAAATAGGGCCAAACAACCATGGCAATGGCAAGGCCAGCATCAAAAACACCCCTGCCCCACTGAGGGCCACGATGTGCGAAAATATGAACCTACGCAATATCACGATAAGCCTTTAGGCGATGTGCCAGAGATGTTTGCATATGGACCCGCATCGCCGATGCAGCGCCTAAGCCATCGCGATCACGCAGGGCCTGAATAATTTCCACGTGCTGTTTATAAACAATTTCGATGCGTTGTTTTGATTCAAGTGTCGTTTTGCCCAATAACATCAGCGTATTGGATAAATCATTATAACAATGGGTCAAAAACTGATTTCTTGCAGCATCCACAATGCACAAATGAAACTGGCGATTGATCTGGGCCACGTTGAAAATGTCGTCTGATGCGGCCATATCATGGTTCAATGCATCCAGAGTGGAAATTTCAGCAACAGACGCATGCTGCGCCGCCATTTCGGCCGCCGTCGTTTCCAAAACAATGCGCATTTCATACAGTTCGACCATTTCCTGCTGGCCCAACTGTCTGACAACTGCGCCAACACGCGGCATGTGGCGAACGATGCCTTCGGCCTCAAGCTTGCGGATTGCTTCGCGTATTGGGGTGCGGCTGACACCAAATCTGGCAGCCAATTCTGTTTCCAACAGCCGTGTCCCGGGTTCGATTTGACCGTTTTCAATCGCTTGAATCAATTTATCGTAAGCTGTCTGTGAATTTGACATTTTGTAACCTTGAAGTATCTAACCAAATTGTATACACGTGGATACAATTTTAACAAGCACAAAAAATCAACGCCAACCGCGATCAAGGTAGATAGATAGATGAAAAACAATCCCTCTGTAAATTTATCGCCAGATGTGTTGGTCATAGGGGGGGGAAACGCAGCCCTCTGCGCCGCCATCACCGCGCGCATAACGGGCGCATCCGTCGTTATTTTAGAAGCCGCACCCAAAACATATCGCGGCGGAAATTCCCGCCACACACGGAATTTCAGGTGTATGCATGACGGCCCCTTGGGCGTGTTGTCAGACAGCTATGACTTGGACGAATATTACCAAGATTTACTAAAGGTGACTAAAGGCAACACCGACGAAACGCTGGCAAAAATGACAATCGCACATTCCCCTGACTGCTATGAATGGATGCAACAGCAGGGCGTTCGGTTTCAACCGTCTCTGTCTGGAACGCTGTCGCTTGGACGCACGAATGCGTTTTTCTTGGGCGGGGGCAAGGCATTGGTGAATGCACTGTATCGCACTGCTGAAAGCTTGGGCGTAGACATTCACTATGACGCACATGTTGATCATTTGGATCGAATGGACAATAAAATTGAAACGGTTACGGCAACAATGTCCGGCAAGACACATGTATTTACGCCGCATTCCGTGGTTGTGGCCTCGGGTGGGTTTCAGGCCGATTTGGATTGGCTGGCCCGCGCATGGGGTCCCGCAGCCCAGAATTTCTTGATCCGTGGGACGCCCTATAATCGTGGCGTAGTCTTAAAGGATCTGTTGGACCAGGACGTTGACAGCGTGGGTGATCCAACCCAATGCCATGCGGTTGCAATTGATGGACGCGCGCCAAAATACGACGGCGGCATAGTAACACGACTGGATTGCGTTCCCTTTTCTATTGTCGTGAACAAAGATGCGCAACGTTTTTACGACGAAGGAGAAGACGTCTGGCCCAAGCGATACGCCATTTGGGGGCGATTGGTTGCCTCTGAGCGCGATCAGGTGGCTTACGCCATTATTGATGCGCGATCTTTGAATTTATTTATGCCATCCGTTTTCCCCCCAATACAAGCCGACACCATCGAAGGGCTGGGTCAGCAGCTGGGTTTGAATACAACCGAATTGCGCAAAACAATCGACGGCTTTAACGCTGCCTGCCAGGACGGGGCGTTCACACCAACTGAATTGGATGGCTTGGCAACAACGGGGATTACGCCTGCCAAAACCAACTGGGCGCGGGCGATTTCACAGCCACCCTTTTACGCCTATGAACTGCGGCCCGGCGTTACCTTTACCTATCTGGGGCTAAAAGTCGATGAAACGGCCCAAGTTCAATCGCGTAGCGGCGCCATTGAAAACCTATGGGCCGCTGGCGAAATTATGG
>CBFHVU010000076.1:0-10751 GCA_965659465.1 uncultured Paracoccaceae bacterium
ATGCCTGATTTGGATCGCAGATCCAGCGCCTCTTTCATTTCATCGAACGAAGGGGGAACACCATTGCGTTGGACGCGTTTATTGATAAATTCCAACAAATCCAGCTGTTTGCGTGTTAACATAGGATCCCCCAATAGCCACCGTTGTCCCTATGTTCTACATGTGTTCCGCTTTTGTGTCAAGCCATTGTTAAAATGAAATGTATTCGACGAATTGTCCCGCGCGAATTGCCGGCGCGTGGGGCGGTCGTACAACCAGTGCATTCGCAGACCCCAAGACAGATAACAATGCACTGTCTTGCCGATCGGCTAGGGTGATTTGACCATTGTCCAACTGCGCGCGCATGTAATGTTCGCGCGGTCCGTTTTCGGGAACGTCATGGGCCAAGGGCGCTGTCATGCGTGGCAATGGACCTGCATCAAACCCCATCATATACCGCAGCATTGGTTCCAAGAAAATCTTGCCACAGACCATGGATGACACCGGATTTCCGGGCAGCCCGACCATTCCCGCTGATCCCAATTTACCGGCCATCAGCGGTTTACCGGGGCGCATGGCCACTTTGTAAAAACTTTGGCTGGCGCCATATTCCTGCAGCGCTTTAGCGACCAGATCATGGTCGCCCACGGACGCCCCACCAATGGTCACAATCACATCTGCGCCCGCCGCCAAATCAAAGGCAGTGAGCAGCACATCCATGCGATCGGCCGCAATGGGCAAAATGCGCGCCGTTCCACCGATATCGGCCACCATGGCGGCCAAGCCAAAAGGGTTGGATGCGATGATTTGATCGTCATTGGGCGATTGTCCGGGATAGACCAGTTCATCACCCGTAGAAATTACGGCGACGATCGGTTTTAACGACACCTCAACCGTTGCGACATTCATGGCGGCCAACAGGGCCAAGTCCTTGGGTCCCAAACGGCGCGGCGCGGTTACCACCAGATTGGCGTCAAAATCGGCACCCTGCGCACGTATGTTTGACGATGATCCCATCGCATCACCCAGCGTAATGACATCACCGTCGCGCGTCACATCCTCTTGGATCACGACGAAATCAGCGCCCAGTGGGACGGGGGCCCCTGTAAATATGCGCACAGCCTGTCCCTGTTGGACCACACCGTGATACCGATGGCCTGCCGCACTTTCGCCAATCACGGTCAACTGCCGCGCCGCACACACATCACCCGATTGCACCGCATAGCCATCCATTGCCGAGGCGGCAAAGGGCGGCTGATCTCGCTGCGCAGTTACATCACGGACCAAAACGCGGCCATTGGCCTGATCCAAGGGCACGCATTCGGTTCCCATGCGGGGGGCCAATTCAAACAAATGTGTCAGGGCCTGTTCAACAGAAATCATTGTGCCTGATACCGTCCAGATTTTCCGCCATCTTTCAACACAACGCGAATGCCGCCAATTTCCATGGTTTTATCCACGGCCTTGGACATGTCATAGACGGTCAGGGCCGCAGTGGATACGGCGGTCAATGCCTCCATTTCGACGCCTGTCTGGCTTGTCGTTTTTACTGTGGCCTCGATCTGCACACCTGGCAATTCGGGGTCCAAGGTTAAATCAACCGATACCTTGGTGATGGGCAGTGGGTGGCACAACGGGATCAGGTCAGGCGTTTTTTTCGCCCCCATGATGCCCGCCAGTTGCGAAATGGCCAAAACGTCGCCCTTTTTCGCGCCCTTTTGCGAAATGATGTCATAGGTGGCCATTTGCATTTTGACCCAGCCGCGGGCCGTGGCAATGCGGGCGGTGTGGTCTTTGTCCGACACATCCACCATATGCGCCTGACCGTTGGCATCAAAATGCGACAGCCCCGCCATCATGCACCCCCTTGGACGGGATTGGCCAATAACGTGCGCGTGGCCTGTTCCACATCATCGTGGCGCATCAGGCTTTCGCCAATCAGAAAACAGCGCGCACCATGGGCCGCCATACCTGCCAAATCCTGCGGCGTGCTGAGCCCACTTTCAGAAATCAAGATACGGTCTGCTGGGGCCAAACGCGCCAAGTCACGGGTGGTGTCCAACGATGTTTCAAAGGTTTTCAAATTGCGGTTATTGACGCCCAACAGCGGTGACTTCAAATCCATCGCGCGTTCCAATTCGGGGGCGTCGTGGACCTCGATCAAGACATCCATGTCCCAATCAAAGGCCGCATGTTCCAATTCCGCCGCCTGTGCATCGCTGACGGACGCCATGATGATCAAGATACAATCGGCACCTAAGGCGCGTGCCTCGGCCACTTGGTAAGTGTCATACATGAAATCTTTGCGCAATGCGGGCAGGGTGGTCGCATCGCGGGCTTGGTTCAGATAGGATTTGGCCCCTTGGAAACTGGGCGTATCCGTCAGAACAGACAAACAGGCCGCACCGCCCGATTGATAGGCCTGCGCAATCGCGGTTGGATCAAAATCGGGTCGGATCAATCCCTTGGAGGGTGATGCTTTCTTGACCTCGGCAATCAGGCCATACCCAGTTTTGGCCGCCGCAATCAGCGACGCGGCAAAGCCACGCGTGGGCGATGCGGCGCGCGCGCGATCTTCGATCACGCTTAGCGGTGTGGCGGCCTTATCAGCGGCGACTTCTTGTAGTTTGTAGGCTTTGATTTTGTCTAATACGGTCTGGGTCATTCGGCCTCCGATGTGATGCGGGATAGGGTGTCGATGGCCTGTGCGGCACGGCCGCTGTCAATAGATTCGACCGCGATTTCGACCCCTTGGGATAGGGTTGTTGCGCGATCTGCAATCATCAATGCGGCGGCAGCATTTAACAACACCGCATCGCGGTAGGCACCGCGTTCCCCCGCCATCAATGCCCGCAAGGCGGCGGCATTTTCCGCAGGGCTGCCACCAAGGATATCCGCCAATTTATGCACGGGCAGGCCTGCATCCTCGGGGTGGACGGTCATGGAATGGATATCGTCGCCATCCAATACCGCGACCTCGGTCGGGCCGGTGATGGTGATTTCGTCGGACCCGTCAGACCCGTGAACCAACCATGCCTTTTCGGTACCCAGCATTTGTAATGTTTCCGCCATCGGGAAAATCAAATCAGGGGCAAAGGCACCGGTTAATTGCCGTTTCACACCCGCGGGATTGGTCAGAGGGCCCAAAATGTTGAAAATCGTTTTGCACCCCAATTCTTGACGCACGGGCATGACATGTTTGACCGCAGGATGGTGCATGGGGGCCATCATGAACCCGATGCCCGCCTGTTCAATGGCGCGTTCGACGACGTCTGCGCCCACCATGACATTGATCCCCAACATGCCCAACGCATCTGCCGCGCCAGATTTCGACGACAGGTTGCGGTTGCCATGTTTGGCCACGGGCACACCAGCCCCCGCCACAACAAAGGCGGTGGCGGTAGAAATGTTCAATGTCCCCACGCCGTCGCCGCCGGTGCCAACAATATCCATTGCCCCCTCGGGCGCACTGACTGGCACGCATTTTTCGCGCATAACGGCGGCAGCGGCGGCATATTCGGCCACCGATTCCCCCCGCGCGCGCATGGCCATCAGCAATCCACCCATTTGGGCCGGTGTAGCATCACCATTAAACAGATGTTCGAATGCCTGCTTGGCCTGTGATCGGCTTAGCGGACCTTCGGAGGCTGCAAAGATCAGAGGTTTCATGTGATCGCTCATGTGGGTTCCTTCATCATATTGGTGAAATTACGCAACAGGGCGTGGCCGTGTTCGGATGCAATGGATTCGGGATGGAATTGCACGCCCTGAATGGGCAAGTCGCGGTGTTGCAATCCCATGATTGTGCCATCCTCTAGCCATGCTGTGACCTCAAGGCAATCGGGCAGGGTTGCACGATCCACGACCAGCGAATGATAGCGCGTTGCCTGAAACGGTATGGGCAGGCCTGCAAAGCAGCCGCCGTTGTTGTGGTGCATCGTGCCCATTTTACCGTGCACAATTTCATGACAGCGCACAACATCGCCACCAAAGGCCTGACCAATGGTCTGATGCCCCAAACACACGCCCATCAGCGGCGTTTTCGTATCGGCTGCGGCGCGTGTCAGGTCCAGACAGATCCCCGCCTGGTCGGGGTCACAGGGGCCGGGCGACAACAAAATGCCGGCAGGGTTCATTGCCATTGCCTGATCGACGGTGATCGCGTCATTTCGTTTGACCACCACATCGACGTCCAGTTCGCCAATGTAATGCACCAGATTATAGGTAAAGCTGTCGTAGTTATCGATCAAAAGCAGCATGAAAACTTTCCTTATTTTGTCGATCGGGGCTAGCCCCGTGCACCTAGGTCGCGTTATACATGTTCAGGGATCGGTCGAACCGTCAAGGGTCTGGGATAATTTTAGTAAAAAAACATGTCCAAGGGGATCATACATGGCACAGGGATTCATACGTGGCTTTCTTCGCGGACTTGGTGCGGGTGCGGTTTTACTATCTGGATTGTCTATCTATGTTGGGATGAACGCGCAAGACGACACAAAAACCGCTGGCTTGGACGAACCAGACCAAGGTGTGTCATCACAACCCATGGTGCAAACCGAGCCCACCCCAAGTGTCGCTGACCCCGTGCCAGAGCGCACAATAGGTAATGACACTTCCGCACAAGGTGATACCGGCACTGATGCTGGATCCGTATCCCAAGACACACCGCCAGTTGCGCAAAATTCATCGTCGGATGATGCAGAGGCTGGACAAGTGCAAGATGATCAATCCCAAGTTGCGAATCTGCCTGATGAACCAATCATTGCACAAATCCCAAACACCCAGACAGAATTTGACCAGCCCGATTTGACGAATGTACCCACCCCACAGGCTGATGCGCCATCTATTCAATCTGTCGCGTTGCCCAGCGACCCTGACCAAGACATCAACGCATTGCCAGAATTTGGTCAGCTGTTTATCATTGAACCAAATAACACGGTTCCCCAAACTGAACCCATATTGCCCAATACATCAGAACCGCAAACGCCGGTGTTACCTTTGACGCCTTCGGCGCAAGAATTGCCATCTAGCACGGAAAACAACGGCACGGATTTAACACGCGACTATGCCGCAATTGAAACGCCTGTGGTGATTGCGCCTGAAATCACTGAACCGCTTGCCGACAACCCATTGGACATCGGGCGCGCGATACAGCTCTATGCCTCAGACACAGAAGCGGTGGATGGACGGCCATTGGTTGCATTGGCCTTGGTTGCAACGGACAGCATAAACCTGACACAGCTTGACGAGCTGTATTATCCCGTAACAGTCGCCATTGCTGCCGATCATCCCGATGCCGTCAACTGGATCGAAGCCCTGAGGCGACGCGATCAAGAGGTGGCAATCACACTGGACCTCGCCGGCGATGCTACGGTCAAAGATATTGAAACCAACCTGACCGCAATCCTGTCGAAACTGAAAAAAACCGTGGCTGTGATGGAACAATCGCGCGGTGGGTTGCAACAGTCGCGGACCCAAAATCAAGCGGTGCCTGATATTTTGTCGCGTAGCGGTCATGGATTAATTACATACCGCAATGGTTTGAATTCCATCCAGAAAAACGCCCGAAACGTGAATTTGTTTTCCGCAATTGTGGCCGAAAACCTGACCGGTTTATCGCCCGCGGATATGCAGCGCCGACTGGACCGTGTATTATTAGAGGCAACAAAAGAAGGCACCAAGGGCGCATTAATTGTGGCACCAATCTCGGGCCCAGTTCTGCAATTGATCAGTGATTGGAGCGCCCAAGACCGCGCACAACGCGTTCAATTCGTTCCCGTTTCACAGTATTTGACGCTGGTTAGCCAAGATTAAGGCGACCAAAGCGCGCCACAACGGCGGCAGTATCAGTTACCGCCGCGCGACTTGACAAACATCGCCGCATCCGCTGCGGCGCGACGGATGGCGTTTGATTTATGAACGCATTCCATGAATTCGCTTTCAGGAACGCTGTCGTAAACGATGCCTGCACCAGCTTGGATATACAGTTTTTCATCCTTAACGATGGCGGTGCGCAGGGCGATACACATATCCATATCGCCACCTGCGCTGAAATACCCAACGCCGCCGGCATAAACACCCCGCTTTTGCGGCTCTAACTCGTCGATAATTTCCATGGCACGCACCTTGGGCGCACCTGACACGGTGCCTGCGGGCATGCCCGCAAAAAACGCAGACAGTGCATCGTGATCGGGTGATAATTCACCAATCACATTCGACACAATGTGCATCACATGGCTATAGCGTTCGACCACGAATTCTTCGGTCGGTTTGACGGTGCCAATTTTGGCCACGCGTCCCACATCATTGCGCCCCAAATCCAACAGCATCAGATGTTCGGCCAACTCTTTCTTATCGGCCAACAGGTCCAATTCCAGGGCATTATCTTCCTCAGGTGTGGCGCCACGGGGGCGGGTGCCCGCAATGGGGCGCACGGTGACCTGATTGCCAAACACACGGACCAGAATTTCGGGGCTGGCCCCGATCACCTGAAAATCGCCAAAGTTGAAATAGAACATAAAGGGCGATGGATTCGTGCGCCGCAACGAGCGATACAGCGCAAAAGGTGGCAGGGTGAAATCTTGGGTCCAGCGTTGGGATAACACCACCTGAAAAATATCGCCCGCACGGATGTAATCTTTGGCCGCCTCGACCGCGTCCAAAAACCCCTGATGGGTGAAATTTGATTGCGGTTCGCTGTCGGCCACGGCTACGCCCAAATCACGGGGATCGGATACCGAACGTTCCAAGTCGCGGACCGCATCCATAACCCGTTCCGCGGCCTGTGCATAGGCGGCACGCGCGCTTTGACCATCGGCGTGCCAAACGGGGGCCACCAAAATCACTTCGCCCTTGGCACCATCCAGAACCGCCACGACAGACGGGCGCACAAACAGCGCATCGGGCAGGCCAATGTTGTCGGGATTGATGTTGGGCAAATGTTCGACATAGCGAATGGTGTCATAGCCCAGATATCCGAAGACACCTGCGCAGGCTTGTGGCAGGTCATGGGGCAGGTCTATGTGGCTTTCGGCCAATAGATCACGAAACGATTCAAGCGGGGCGTTGCCCTGTTCGACAAAATCCTGATCGTCATAGCGCGCATTGCGATTGATGAAACTGGTGTGCCCCTGACATTTCCAAATCAGATCAGGTTTAATGCCAATAATCGAATACCGCCCGCGTATTTCCCCGCCCGTCACCGATTCCAGCAAAAAACTGTCTTTGCGGTCACCAGACAATTTCATCATCAAGGAAACAGGCGTATCCAAATCCGCCGCCAGACGGGTATAGATCACCTGGTTTTTGCCCTTTGAATACTCTGCTTCAAAATCGGCGTATTCTGGGAAAATAGCCATGATCAATCCTTATTGGAAATTCGCGTGAACCGCGTTGATTGCCTGTTGGTTTAACTCGATGCCCAAACGGTTTTGAATTTGCGTGGCGTAGACGTTGAACAAATCATTGGAAAGGGTGGTCGCAAATTGCTGCTCGATGGATGTGCGGGTCTCGGTCGCACGGTCACTGTCTAGGTCGGCGGGCAGGATCGCGGTTGGTTTTACGATCACCACACGATCTGATTGGTCAACGATTGCTGCATCGCCCAGTTCCAGATCAAACCCTGCCTCCAAAATATCGCCCGTCAGAATTTGACCAACATCATTGCGCAGAATGTTTTCAAACGCTTCGGTCGTGCCTGCCTGTTGGGTGCCTTCGACCACAGATTGGGCCAAGGTTTGGATGGCTTGCATCGTTTTGGCCTGCATCACATCTTTGATCACATCGTCACGGATTTCATCCAGCGGCATGGGGGCCGCAGGTTCGACACCATCCATGCGAATGGCAAAGATGCCACCATCTGACAGGTATTCAACGGCCGGAAAATCATCAATCGTGACCGATTGGGCCGCTTGGCGAAACGCGGGATAGCCTGTCACATCATTGCTTAGGCCGCTGTGATAGAACACAATATCCACCTGCATGCCGAATTCGGATTTCAATTCCTCAAGCGTGGCACCGGCAGCCAATGCATCATCGACAGACAAAGCTGTTGTTTCAATTTGGCTGCGCGCGCGGTCTGCGGCCAAATCCGCAAACAATATGTCGCGCGCTTCGTCAAAGGTAGTTGTTTGTGCGTCGATCACACCATTGAGACGATAAAGGGCAGGGCCAAGGTCGGTGTTAAACGGACCGACCACATCATCCAAGTTGGCGGCAAAGACTGCATCGGCCCCATCAGACAAATCAGAGCGCGTCACATCGCCCATATCCACATCTAGCAATGACAACCCGCGGGCGGTGACCAAGGATTCGAATGTGGTCTGTCCCGATGAAATTTCAGCCAATTTTTCGGATGCCGCATCGGCATTGGCAAAGACCAATCGATCCAACAGACGGCGTTCGGGCTGTTCAAATTCATCGCGCCGCGCATCATAGGATGATTGCAACGTTTCGTCCGAAATTTCGACCTGATCCAAAATCATTTCAGGCGTTAAAATTGCATAGGTAATTTTTTTACGCTCTGGCTGGGTGTATTGGTCCAGGTTTGCATCATAATGGGCCTGCAATTCGTCATCAGTGGGCAGGGCGGTGGTCAGGACCACATCATCAGCCGTCAGCGTGGTCAATTCAAAATGACGCGCCTCAAGGTAATACGACAGCAGCTGATCAATCATCGCATCGGGTGCTGCGTTGCCGGAAATCACGCCGGCTTGCAAAAGGGTACGCGCGGTTTCAGCGCGGATGGTTTCTTCGAACTCAGCCTCGGAATATCCGGCATTTTGCAGGGCAAACCGGTAATTGTCGCGGCTGAATTGTCCATCCGGTCCGGCAAAGGCTGGAATATTTTGCAATTCTTTGGCCACATCGGCATCGCCCACGGACAGGCCAATGCGGTCGGCCTCGGCCTCAAGCGCGGTTTGAAGCACGACCTGCGACAACACGCGTTGCTGCACGCCAAACACGCTGGCCTGTTCTAATGTCACGGTTTGACCAAACTGCGCCTCAAGCGCGCGCAGTTCGTTTTGCAACGCACGGGCATAGGCGTCTGTGCTGATCTCTTTATCACCAACGGAACCGATGGACGTGATGGAACCGCCAAAATTTACCGCACCAAACCCCGCAAGACCCAAAATCAACAATCCCAAAAGCACCCAAGAGAATACTTTCGATAACGATTTGCTGCGCATTGCCATGTTCAAACCCCTTATGATCTGCTTTGCCAATGTCTACGCGGGCAAAGGCGTGGGGGCAAGGTGGTATTGGTTATTTTACGCACCCAAGTTGCAAAAAATGAAAAACGCGCCCGAAAGGACGCGTTCCAGAAATTGATTTGCGGAAAAGTTAGTCTTTGCCGCGATAGGGTTCGACATATTGCAATGCCATATCCCATGGAAAAAATATCCATGTGTCTTGGCTGACCTCGGTCACATAGCTGTTGACCTGAGGACGCCCCATGGGTTTCGCATAAATCGTGGCGACATGGGCGTTTGGCATAACTTTGCGCACAACTTCAAGCGTGCGGCCCGTATCAACCAAATCGTCAATAATCAAAACACCGGTGCCATCGCCAATCAAATCCATATCCGGGGATTTGATGATGCGTGGTTCCGCCTGTGTTTGGTGATTATAGGATTTCACAGAAATCGTATCGACCGTACGAATATCCAATTCACGCGCGATAATCATCGCAGGGGCCATACCACCGCGGGTGATCGCGACAACGGCTTTCCATGCGCCATTGTCAGGGCCCTGACCATCTAGACGCCATGCCAATGCACGTGCGTCACGGTGCAGTTGATCCCAGCTGACGTGGAACCCTTTTTCATGGGGTAAACGTTCGCTCATGTGTCTTTCCTTCCTGTGACGACGTCGATATCGGGGGCGTCCACAGCCTTCATGCCGACCACATGATAACCAGCATCTACATGCAGGTTTTCACCGGTCACGCCCGATCCTAGGTCAGATAACAGATACAGCGCGGATTTGCCCACATCCTCAATCGTTACATTGCGGCGTAGGGGGGAATTCAATTCATTCCATTTCAGGATATAACGGAAATCACCAATACCCGAGGCGGCCAATGTTTTGATGGGGCCCGCTGAAATCGCGTTAACGCGGATGTTTTTCTTGCCCAGATCTTCGGCCAGATACTTGACCGATGCCTCAAGCGCGGCCTTGGCAACGCCCATGACATTATAATGTGGCATAACCTGTTCTGCACCGTAATAGGTCATTGTCAGGATTGACCCGCCGTCTGTCATCAACTTTTCCGCGCGCTGTGTTATTGCGGTAAAGGAATAGACGGAAATATCCATCGTCATCATGAAATTGTCGCGGCTGGTGTCTGTATACCGCCCACGCAATTCGTTTTTGTCCGAAAATCCAATGGCGTGAACAACAAAATCCAATTTGCCCCATTTTTGTTCAATTTCAGCGAACAGAGCATCCACAGATGCCATATCAGTGACATCGCATTCCACCAAAAAATCGCTGCCAACCTGTGCAGCCAGGGGGGCTACACGTTTTTTCAACGCCTCACCTTGGTATGAAAAAACCATCTCAGCACCCGCGTCGCCGCAAGCCTTGGCAATGCCCCAAGCAATCGATTTATCGTTGGCTAGACCCATGATCAAACCACGTTTGCCTGCCATAAGATTATTTGACATTAATTATACTCCGCCCATATGTGATGGGAACGGGTTTAGATTATTGCCAGCCAAGCATCAAGTGGGCAATCTTGATTTCATTTTTTGGACATGAGGACACAGTAT
>CBFHVU010000077.1:0-10346 GCA_965659465.1 uncultured Paracoccaceae bacterium
ATTGCGAAGGGTATTGTTCTGTCTTTCCCGCGATTACATCGTCGCGTGCGTTTTCCGACGGCGATATTACACACCTTGCCAATCTGTGTCATAATTGCCGTGGCTGTTATTACGCATGCCAATATACCGCGCCGCACGAATTTGATCTGAACTTGCCCAAAATTTTGGCGGAGGTACGTCATGACAGTTGGGTCCAACACTCATACCCGCAGGCCCTGGGTTCAGTGATTAATCGATCCGGAATGGGTATCGCTGCCATTTTTGTATTTTCGCTGACTGCGGTATTTTATGCGATCATGCATTTTGACCTTGGTCAGGGTGATGGGTTTTATGCCTATATCTCGCATTCTGTGATGGTCGCAATTTTTATGCCCGCATTTTTATTCCCCTTGGTGGCAATGGGGATATCCCTGACTGGGTATTGGCGCTCTATCGGGTCCCCTGTCGTGACATTGCGTGATTTCGCCGCGGCGATCACATCTGCTGGCAAACTGAAAAACCTGTCAGGTGGCCATGGGGATGGATGCAATTTCGAAAATGAAGATGCGTTTACACCCTGGCGCAAATATTTCCACCACTTCACAATCTATGGGTTTTTACTGTGTTTTGCATCGACGTCCTCGGCCACGTTGATGCATTATATTCTGGACATGACCGCCCCGTATGGACCATTTAGCCCGCCCAAAGTGTTGGGTGTCCCAGGGGGGATCCTGCTATGCGGTGGAACAGCAGGATTGGCCTTTTTAAAAATCAAAGCAGATCCAAATTTAGGGGCAGCTAAAGTATGGGCCGGCGAAATGGCGTTTATAGTGCTGTTGTTCGCGGTCAGCGCCTCTGGCCTTACGCTATATTGGCTGGGTAACAGTGATGTGACGGACGTTCTGTTGCCGCTACACCTAGCTGTCGTTTTCACCCTGTTTCTGATGATGCCCTATTCGAAAATGGTTCATGGATTATATCGCTTAGCTGCACTGACCCGCGATGCCGCAGACGTCCGGACGAAAGCTGCAAGGTGATGTCGTCGCGCCCGCCCAGAACGTCGAGCCATGTTTCATAAGGCGTATTACCCGACGGAGCAGGTCAAAAGGGATGCCTCTGTGTGGATTGCTGAACCTGATGAAACAACATGAAGCCCACATCACACATCGGTAACTAAGCGTTTATTTCGATAGATTTGGGTGGAGGAACAATTATGGCCACTATGGCGGAGGAGGTTTAATCTTCAGATAACGCTCAGTATTTTAACCAAAGCACTCATAGTGCTGCATGGGCTTACTGACCATTATGCTGAATGGCCTTTCTCAGCCAAGCGTGAGTCACGTCTAGCTTATGGCCATTCCCGTAATTCTGCCCAACACCTTCAGTTGCCCAACCACCGATTTGATCGATGATGTCTGCAGGACATTGGACTGCCCTCAGCCTGTCACGCATAGAGTGACGGAAGCTGTGCAGAGTGCATCCCTGCGGTACGTAAGCCTTCATCCATTTATTAAGTGCTGCACTGGCTGAATTAGCCGCTGTGGTGCTTGTTTGGTTATAGCGTTGAAAGGCAAAGGCAGTATCGTTATCTGCCTCCAACAGTCTCTGTGTGGCCCAGAGGGAGGCTCCTAAAAGCGGCACATCACGTTCGCTAGCATTTGTTTTAAGGTTTCTCCAAGGATGCTTTTGAATGCGCACAAATGGTCTTTTAGCATCAAGACGTATGTCAGACTTTAGGAGGCCCGCACCCACAGCCAAACGCATACCTGTATCTGATAGCAGGGCAATCAGCCAACGTAGGTCGTCGTCAATGTTTCTGCACTCTGCTTGAATGATGAGTAAGTCAGAAATGGGAATTGGCTTACGCTTTATCACACCTGAACTACGATCGTGGTAAACACCAATGAATGGATTTTTAAGATCTAAGGCATACTCAGAAACAGCAAAGTTAAACACGGCTTTGATGTACGAAAAGTTCCTTGTGACGGATGATCCAGACAAACCTCTATCAACAAGCCAATCCCTAAAACGCAAAGCATCAGAACGGCTGTAGTTACCAAGGGGCTTATTTCCTGCAATGTCGATAACGTAGTTACAGGTGCGTGTCGCAGCCGCTTCAAAAGATTTGGGTCGGTTTTTGCCCTTGAGATCCAGGTAAAGCTGTAGAGCTTGTATGAGATCAGGTTGGTCAGATTGTACGGTAGGCGCAGGCGAATAAGCTTTAGGAATTGGACCCCCTAAAACATGTTTAGCGCCAGGGATGACAGAATGGGCTACACGCAAAGAAGCCCAATAAGCCTCTAATTTGGCGGAAGCCTGCTGAGATTGCAGCTTAGCTTGCTTTGCGCACTTAGTACGCAGGCCCTCAACGATCCTGTCTTCCGAATATATGTGCCGCAAGTCAGTGGGAACACGGCGTGAAAAGTAGAAGTAGCCATTGCGGGTAAAGGTATAGGGGACAGATTTGGTCAGCATAATGGTCAGTAAGCCCATGCAGCACTATGAGTGCTTTGGTTAAAATACTGAGCGTTATCTGAAGATTAAGCCTAATCAGACAGTCGATTGAAGGGCCATTATGGCGGAGGAGGTGGGATTCGAACCCACGGTAGACTTTCACCTACGTCGGTTTTCAAGACCGGTGCATTCAACCACTCTGCCACTCCTCCGACAGGGGTCCCTATAGTGTAGTAAAATTGATTCTAAAACCCCCAAATTTAGGAAAGATTTCGCCAGTTACTTGGTTCGTTCTTTTCAGAACAGAAATTTAGCGTTAGACTGAGTGAAAATCACATCTGCGCGGCAAACGACGCAGTATCAGAGCAGTTTCTAGGGGTAAGATATGACGGTGTATAGATACGGTATTTCAAAGGCGGCACAATATGCTGTGCTGGCTGGTTTAGGATTGGGGTTGATGGGCTGTGAATTACAACAGCCAGGATCGACACCAAAATCACAGCCTGCTGGGCTAGAATTGGTTGAAAAGGACGTTGAATCACCCGATGTGTTTGAAGCGAATGAAACGGCGCTTTGGGATGGTCGCCCATCATTGGGCGGCATTTGGATCGCCGCCCCCGAGGTCACAGATCCCGAACGTGTTATCATCCGCAACCCCAAAAATGGAAAGTTTGTGATAGGCGCACTGTTCCGCAGGGCGCGCGAATACGCCGGACCACGGTTGCAGCTGTCATCTGATGCGGCCGATGCCTTGGGAATTTTAGCAGGTCAACCAACCATGGTGTCAGTGGTTGCCCTGCGGCGTGAAACCGTGTCTGTGACACCAGAACCCGTTGCACAAACGGCAGATGCGGTGCCCCAACCAGACATGATCGAAGAAGAAGCGGTGGCCGCAGCCGCAGTTGCCGTCGCGACCCAAGTTGGAACCGCGAGCCAGGCAGCGACCAAACCCACATCCACCGCGGCACAGGCCCGCCCCAAAGCGCGCCCTGAAACTGCGGCTAAGCCAAAACCCACCAAGTTGGGCAAAGTGGCCAAACCCTATGTCCAACTGGGTATTTTCGGGGTCGAAGCCAACGCGAAAAATACCGCGCAGTCCATGCGCCAGCGTGGCATAATTCCAACGATCAAGAAATTGGAAATGAACGACAAACCGTTCTGGCGCGTGATTGTGGGCCCTGCAACGTCGCAAGACGAATTGAAAACCATTTTGGACAAAGTCAAGAAAGCGGGATTTGCTGATGCCTATGCCGTTTCTGGATAAATTGCGGTCCAAAACTGTTATAGCTGGCTGCGCCGCGCTGTTTTGCGGCGTTGCGCCCTTTGGGGCAGCGGCCTTTGATACGCAAGCGCGGTCGGCCTATGTCTATGACATGGGCACATCGACGGTGTTGCTGCAAAAAAATGCGGATATCCCGTTGCCACCCGCATCAATGTCGAAATTGATGACACTGTACGTGGCGTTTGAATTTATCAAATCGGGTTTATTGAACCTTGATGACACTTTGCCTGTGTCCGAACATGCGGCCCGTTACACTGGGTCCACCATGTTTTTGAACACCACCGATAGGGTCAAGGTGCGCGACCTGCTTTTGGGAATTATCGTGTTGTCGGGCAATGATGCCTGTGCCGTTCTGGCCGAGGCCCTGTCACCCGACGGGACCGAAGCAGGGTTTGCGGACCTGATGACACAGAAAGCCCGGGATATTGGCCTGACGGAATCGACATTTGTCAATTCGAACGGCTGGCCTGCCCCCGGACAACGGATGAGCATGCGCGATCTGGGCGTTCTGGCCGAACGTTTGATCGTGGACCACCCCGAATTTTACCCCCTGTTTGCCGAACGCGTGTTCGAATTTGATGGCCGCGCGCCTGCAAATACGCGCAATCGCAATCCCTTGCTGGGATTAAACATCGGGGCAGACGGGTTAAAAACGGGCCATACCCAAGAGGCTGGCTATGGCTTGGTCGGTTCGGCCAAGCAAGGTGATCGTCGGGTTATTTTCGTGGTCTCTGGCCTGGACAGCGCAGCGCAACGCGCCGAAGAAAGCGAAGCGATCGTAAACTGGGCCTTCCGTCAGTTTGCACTGAAATCCTACGCGAAGTCAGGTGACGTGATTGCCCGTGCGCGGGTTTGGAACGGGGACCAAGACAGCGTCGGATTGCAAATCGCCGATGATCTGGAACAATTGGTACCCGTGCTACAATCCGATGATATTTCGTTTTCCGTTGAATTGAAAACTCCCCTACCCGCCCCCATTGCCCGGGGTCAACAGATCGGTGAATTGGTCGTCGACGTCCCGACACTGGGCGAAAGACGCGTCCCATTGGTGGCAGAAACCGCTGTGAATATGGGCGGTTTTTTCACGCGACTATCGACAGCCGCGCAAACCCTGATGCGCTCCATCACCCAAGAACCCGAGGACGTGTTTTGAGCCAAGGGTATTTTATTAGTTTCGAAGGGATTGATGGCTCTGGCAAATCGACCCAAGCCAAACGCTTGGCGCAGCATTTGACCGAACAGGGCCATCAGGTCGTATTAACCCGCGAACCCGGCGGCTCGGTCGGGGCCGAGGAAATCCGCGCGCTGGTCCTGCAAGGCGATCCAGATCGCTGGTCGGCGGAAACCGAAATTTTGCTGTTTACCGCCGCACGGCGCGATCATATGGAACGCACCGTTCTGCCCGCGCTTGCGGCTGGCCAAATTGTCATTACGGACAGGTTCGCGGATTCAACGCGTATGTATCAGGGGCTTAGCCGCGGTGATCTGCGTGGGTTGGTGGATCGGTTGCACGATATGATGATCCCGCGTGATCCAGATTGCACCATTTTAATTGATATGGATCCGGACATCGGCCTGATCCGCGCCAAATCGCGCCAAGGGACAGAAGAACGGTTCGAAGATTTCGGCATCGATCTGCAACGTCAAATGCGCGCAGGTTTTCTATCACTGGCCGATGAGTTTTCCGACCGCTTTCATGTGATCGACGGTATGCATGATGCAATCGATGTCCATCATGCGGTCGTGCGCGCAATTGATGAACTGATCCGATGATGGACGACGTCGATCTGCCCCAGTCCGATCAGCTGGACGGCGCGCCTCACCCTGCGGAAACGGTTCACCTGTTGGGTCAAGCGCCCGCGGAAACAGAATTTCTGGCAGCCTATAGTTCGGCGCGGTTTCATCATGCGTGGTTAATGACTGGCCCCCGTGGCGTGGGCAAGGCAACTTTGGCATGGAAAATTGCCAAATTTTTATTAACGCAGCCGGTGTCCACCGCTGGCGGATTATTTGGCGATGACGCACCCGCCCCAACCGATTTGTCGACCGATCCAAACCACCCCGTGGTGCGCCGCATGATGGCAGGGGCCGAGGCAGGTCTATGCGTCATTCGCCGCCCTTATGACGACAAACGAAAACAGTTCAAATCCCAAATCACTGTGGATGAAGTGCGCAAGTTACGCAATTTCTTTGCGCTCAGCGCAGCGGATGGGGGGCGTCGGGTTGTGATTGTCGATGCAGCAGATGATATGAACGTCAACGCCGCAAACGCATTGCTAAAGGTATTAGAGGAACCACCTGCAAATACAACTTTGCTGTTAATATGTCACCAACCATCGCGGATTTTGCCCACCATTCGGTCACGGTGCCGGACATTGCGATTGTCAGAACTACCTGCGGATTTGGTACAACAGGCCCTGACCCAAGCCGATATTGATTTGGATCCTGCACATACGCGGGTAACAACGGCGTTATCATCCGGATCGGTTGGGGATGCCATTCGCATGTCATCGACCCATGGGGCGCAAGTGTACCTAGGCCTGTTAGGGCTGATCGGCCAAGCCCCACAAATGGACCGCGACAAAGTTTTATCCTTTGCCAATGCCTATGCGGGAAAATCAGCGTCCGACGACTTTGAAACCCTGATTGCAATGGTCGAAATCCTAATCGCCAGATTGGCCCGCAGTGGGGCCACAGGCCAGCCGCCAGCCCAAACCGTCAGCGATCAAGAATTTGAGATATTTCAAAAACTTTGCCCCACACCGGCCTTGGCACGCAAATGGGCCGATCTAAATCATGAAATATCGTCGCGACTGCGTCATGGGCGGGCCGTAAATCTTGACCCTGTGTCCATGATCTTGGATACCCTGTTCAAAGTCGAGGAATGCGCTGCGCGCGCCTAACATCAAGCGAATAGAGGTCACATGCCCCACATAACGGATAGCCATTGCCATCTGGATTTCCCTGATTTCGATACCGAACGCAATGCCGTCATTCAACGCGCCGTCGATGCAGGGGTTCATCGTATGGTGACCATTTGCACGCGATTGAAAAATGAACCACAGGTGCGTCAGATTGCCGAAACCTATGGCCCCGTGTTCTATGCCGCCGGGACCCACCCCATGAGTGCCGCCGAAGAACCGCTGACCAGTGTTGATGAATTGGTGCGCCTGTCGCAGCACCCCAAATTCGTAGGCATCGGCGAAACGGGGCTGGATTACCATTACACCGCCGACAGCAAGGACATTCAAAAACAAAGCTTGCTCATCCACATCCAAGCCGCCCAGCGCACGGGATTGCCATTAATCATTCATGCGCGGGATGCAGATCAGGATATGGCGGACATATTGACCAGCGAATATCGCAACGCACCCTATTCCTGTGTGATGCATTGTTTTTCATCCTCGGCCGAATTGGCGCGCGCCGCTTTGGATTTGGGGTTTTACCTGTCCATGTCTGGCATTACCGCATTCCCCAAAAGTCAGGATCTGCGCGATATTTTCGCTGCAGCCCCGATTGATCGTATTTTGGTGGAAACCGACAGCCCCTATTTGGCCCCACCGCCCTATCGCGGCAAACGCAACGAACCCGCCTATTCCATTCACACCGCCGCCAAAGGCGCCGAGGTTTTCGGACTGGACATTGACGCATTTGCGCGTCAGCTTGAGGAAAACTTTGATCGCCTGTTCACCAAAGCGCGATTGGCATAGGAGCGGACATGACGTCTGAGTTAAGGTTCACGATTTTGGGATGCGGATCTTCGGGCGGGGTTCCACGTCTGGGGGGGCATTGGGGCGATTGCGACCCAACAAATCCTAAAAATCGCCGCCGCCGGTGTTCCATGCTGGTCGAACGTATTGGCCCAGATGGGATCACGCGGGTGTTGATTGATACATCCCCCGATATGCGCGAACAGCTGTTATCCGTCGATGTAGGCGCATTGGATGGCGTAGTCTATACCCATGCCCATGCTGATCATGTGCACGGGCTGGATGATCTGCGCATGATCGTTTTCAATATGAAATCGCGCCTGCCCGTCTATGCCGACCAAGACACCTGTAACGCGCTGATGGACCGATTTGGCTATGCCTTTGTCCAGCCCAAAGGATCATCCTATCCACCGATCTTGGATTTGCACCTGATCGATGGGCCGCTGACCATTCGGGGGGCTGGTGGTGATGTGACCCTGCAGCCGTTCCATGTTGAACACGGCACAATTGATGCGCTGGGGTTCCGGATTGGCGATTTGGTGTATTTGCCGGATGTATCAGCCATGTCGCAAGACGGCTGGGATCTGTTGCAAGGCGCTGATTGCTGGGTGGTGGACGCCTTGCGCCGCGCGCCTCATCCCACGCATTCGCATTTGGACAAAACCCTGGAATGGATCGACCGCGCAGGCGTGACGCGGGGTGTCTTGACCAATATGCACATTGACCTGGATTACCATCAGGTCGATCGCGAAACCGCCGATCACATCACCCCCGCCTATGATGGTATGACCATCCAGTATCGGCTGGGATAACACAATGCAGGCCTTGGTTGACGTTATTTTGCCTGTCTTTATCGTGATTGGGTTTGGCTATGTCGCCGTCTGGCGTGGATTGTTTTCGATCACCCATATCGAAGGATTGACCAAGTTTACCCAAAACTTTGCCATTCCCTGTTTGTTGTTCAAGGCGATTTCAGAACTGGACCTACAACAAAGTTTCGATTGGCGATTGCTGACCAGTTTTTATGCAGGGGCCTTTATCTGTTTTATGGTTGGTATGTTGGGCGCACGGTTTGGGTTTAAACGCGATTGGGAAAACAGCGTGGCCATCGGATTTTGTTGCCTGTTTTCAAATTCGGTTTTGTTGGGCTTGGCCATTACCGAACGGGCCTATGGGCCTGCGGCCTTGGTATCAAATTTCGCAATTATCGCCATGCATTCGCCGTTTTGTTACGCCGTGGGAATTACCGCAATGGAAATTGCGCGCAATCCCGGACCATTGGGAATGCCTGTGGTCAAACCGATCCTACGGTCGATGTTTTCAAACGCCTTGGTCATTGGTCTGGCGCTGGGTTTGATTGTGAATCTAACCGACACCACCTTGCCCAATGCATTCCAAGATGCCCTGAATATGATGGCGCGCGTGGCGTTGCCGACAGCCCTGTTTGCGATGGGGGGCGTGTTGTATCAATACCGCCCCGAAGGTGATGTAGGCCCCATCATCATGGTGACCCTGACATCGCTCATTGTGCATCCCAGTTTGGTCTGGACCTTTGCCCATTGGCTGGATTTATCAACGGCCGGCCTGCGATCGGCCATTTTAACCAGTGCGATGGCACCTGGTATCAATTCTTATGTCTTTGCAAATATGTATGGTCGTGCGCGACGGGTCGCGGCCAGTAGCGTTTTGGTCAGTACCGGTTTTGCAATCATAACCGCCTGGGTTTGGTTGCAAATCCTGCCATAGCGTCAGCGTTGTTGTTTGCCGATAAAGCGAAACACAACCATCAACCCCAACATCAGGGCGAATTGGCCAAACACATCACCAATCATGTAACCCGCCACCAAATACCACGCAGAAAACCCGCTGTTCAAAATGGCCTGACCCAGAGCATTCAGCGCAGAGCCCGCCAGTCCAGCCAACAGCAAGATCTGCCATTCTTTTAATAGGGGACGTTGTGATCCGAATTTTAAAATCGCGTTGATCAAAACCAACCCTAAATAGCATCCACCAGCACTGACCAGCGACCCCAAAACATGCAGATCTAGCCCATTCACACGGGTCTCGAAAAACCACATTACATATGAGGGCGGGATCAGATAGAGCAGTCCGGAAAATCCGAAATAATATACCGACAACATGCGCACCCCATGCGGCAAAAACAGCAAACAAAACAAATCTACATGTTCAGGAAAGGCCAATTTCTGCATAGGCAGGATAAATCCGCTGGTCATCGTATAACTGGCCAGATAGGCCACCGACACAACCACAAGCGGGATCAAATGCGTCTTCATGTTCTAGCCTAAACGAAATAAAACGTTTCGTTTCGCATCAACGCGGACCAGCTTGCCTTCAGCTTCCAAATTCTTAAGCGCGCGGTAAAACGTCGGCCGCGCGATATCTTGGGACAATCTGTGTTCCAACAATTGCTTTGTCTCGACAATTCTATCACTTTGACTGCAATCAGCTGCAGCCAAGTATATCTTCTTTTCGCTCTCTTTCAGATCGCCTAGACCAAGATCAGCTTCCATCTCGGCCACGAGTGTACGCAGACGCGTCAAATATGCTAATTTATTTTCTTCCATGGTTTTCCCCAATAGCGGTACAGTTTTACCCGCTTTCCCCGCGAAAGTAAACTATGTCCTTTGATCTAGTAATGAGATCCAAAAAACAAACACGCTTGGTTGCAATCCAGTCGCGATCAGAGAAACTGTCACGCGTGCCGTAAAAGACATCGCCCGCCTGAACGCTGTATACCGTCGATGGATCAGCAGCGGCGTCCTGTGTTTCATCAACAGAACGCGTTTGCGAATTTACATGCGATAACCACCCATAATTATCATCGGAAAAATCCGATCGAACGCAGAGAAAGCACATAGGCCTTAACCTCGGTTCTTAAACTCACTACCCCATACCTGTGC
>CBFHVU010000077.1:10356-10711 GCA_965659465.1 uncultured Paracoccaceae bacterium
ATTATAAGGTCACTTACCCTAAAGATCCCAAGCTTATACCCAATGGAAAAATTTGAATTATTTTAGTAAATTTTAATAGGACTTGGATTTAACCATCAACTAAAAGACAATCAATTTGATACCAATGGCCACATACAAGCCGTTAGCAAAAAATTCTGGTCCAACACGTTGGCCGGTTTATATTCCTACACAGGACAACCTACAAGCCAAGGATAAAACATGTCCCCCAAAGACACATCGCTAAACGTATATAATCAACCACTTGCGCCCTGCTCTTTGACCCCTATGACCGGGTTTTTCAGGGATGGTCATTGCAACACCTGCGCCCAAGATCACGCAAGCCACACGGTTTGCG
>CBFHVU010000078.1:0-10686 GCA_965659465.1 uncultured Paracoccaceae bacterium
CCATCAGCGGCCAACATCAGCGCCGCCTGCAACTGCGGCCGCGGCCCAAACCCCCAAAAGTCGGTCTTGAACTCTCTTAGAATTTCGGCGGCACGGGGATCATTTTGCGCATAAAGAAGCATAGCAGACTGAAAAATGGCAAACTCCTTTAATCCAGGTTCTTTGCCAAGCGTTTCCAATGTGGCCAGAGCACGATCAGTATCGCCCGTGCCCGCCTGCGCCCAGGCCAAAACCATTTGGTCCACCAATGGATTGGCACCAAAGCCTGTGTCGAATAATTCGATTAACGCCTCATAAGCCCCCTGCGAGAGCAGGTCAGCCGTGTGGATAATTTTGGCAACCTGCCAATCGCGCTGTTCGCCAGAAAATTGGTTGGCCAAAGCAATGGCATCAGCAACGCGCCCCAAACCCACATAAGCCAGCAATAAATTTTCCTGCGCAACCAAATTATCGGAATCCGCCGCGATCGTGCGTTTGTTATAGGTCAAGGATGCTGAAAAATCATTTGTCACGCTGGCCGCACGACCCGCTAGAAACGCACCCGATTTAACCTCGGCTGCTGCGGGCTGAGCCCATGTTAAGTTGCTCATTATCAAAGCAGAGCAACAAGCGTAAATGGCTGACTGGGCGATTGTGCGCATTGTGATATCCTTTGTCCCTGATCAAAGGCTATCATCCTACTAAAAACAATGCGAGGTCAAACAATTGCCTGACCTCGCATTTTTTTATTGTACGTCTGCCAAACGGGTCGCCCCGCAGCAGAGATCCATATTTTACATATTCGGATAGTTCGGCCCATCGCCCCCTTGGGGCGTGACCCAAGTGATATTCTGGCTTGGATCCTTAATATCACAGGTTTTACAATGCACACAGTTCTGGAAATTAACGACAAAGCGGGGATCTTGGCCCTCTTCTTCCACGATTTCATAGACACCTGCCGGGCAATAGCGTTGTGCAGGCTCTGCATATTTTGGCAGGTTCACAGCCACAGGCACATTCGGATCAGACAGCCGTAGATGCGCGGGCTGGCTTTCTTCGTGGTTGGTCATCGAAAACGACACGTTGGTCAAACGATCAAAGCTGAGTTTGCCATCGGGTTTGGGATAATCAATGGGTTTGTGTTTGTCCGCAGGTTCGATCGATTGCGCATCGTTTTTGCCGTGCTTTAGCGTGCCCAACAGCGAAAATTTGAAAATGCTTTGGAACCACATATCGAATCCGCCGATGGTCAACCCGCCCAAGGGGCCGAACCGACCGTTCAACGGGGCCACGTTGCGGACAGTTTTCAGATCTTTGCCAACAGGGCCGTTGCGCAATGCAGTGACATAGTCATCCAATACGTCGCCCTGACGTCCCGCTTGGATCGCGGCAAAGGCTGCCTCTGCCGCCTCAATCCCGGAATGCATCGCATTATGGTTGCCCTTGATGCGCGGCAGGTTCACCAACCCCACGGAACAGCCCAGTAACGCGCCCCCCGGGAACGCAGCCTGTGGCATTGATTGGAACCCACCCTTGGTCACCACCCGCGCGCCATAGGCCACGCGTTTGCCACCCTCAAGCAGCTTGGCGATTTTGGGGTGATGTTTGAACCGCTGGAATTCCATATAGGGAAACAAATGCGGATTTTTGTAATTCAAATCGACGATATAGCCCACATAGACTTGGTTGTTGTCCAAATGATATACAAATGATCCACCGCCGTTTTTCCAGCCCAGCGGCCAACCCATGGTATGGGTCACTTCGCCTTCGTTGTGGTTTTCTGGTTTCACTTCCCAGATTTCTTTCATGCCGATACCAAATTTTGGCACGTCGCAATCGGCATCCAGGTTGTATTTTGCGATAATCTCTTTCGACAGTGATCCACGCGCACCTTCCGACAGGAACACATATTTACCGTGCAATTCCATGCCTGGTTCTGTGTCGGGGCCGATGGTTCCATCCGCCTCTAGGCCGAACACACCTGCAACCACGCCTTTCAATTCGCCATTGTCGCCATAGACCAATTCAGAACAGGCCATGCCTGGGAAAATTTCCACGCCCAATTCTTCGGCCTGTTCAGCCATCCAACGGCAAACATTGCCCATCGATACGATGTAATTGCCGTGGTTGTTCATCAATGGGGGCATCACCGCATTTGGTAAACGGATTTGGCCTGCCTCGCCCAAAACATAGAAATTGTCCTCTTTGACGGGTACATTCAAAGGGGCGCCTTTGGCTTTCCAGTCAGGAATCAAACGCTCTAAGCCTGATGGATCCAAAACCGCACCCGACAGGATGTGTGCGCCGACTTCTGAACCCTTTTCCAGAACGACAACATTCAAACCACTGTCTAATTGTTTCAACCGTATCGCCGCCGACAAACCGGCAGGCCCGGCCCCAACGATGACAACGTCGTATTCCATTGTTTCGCGTTCAATTTCTGACATCACAGATTTCCCCGTAGCGAATGATAAATTTCCAAACTGGTTACCCTGTGTCGCGGCCCTTCGTCAATCAGTTCGCGGCGTCAAAATGCCGCTTTGCGGCATTTGATTGCGCTGACGGCCAAAAATACGCATAAAAATTACGCACCAAAGCAGTGCGATGATGATATCCCTCGAGGTGCGCTAAAACTAAGTCTTGCAATCTTATTCAAAACAGTTTGAGCTACATTGCACAGGTGTCACTAGTCCGCTAAACATTCTGTAGTAGGTTTAATAACGACAAAGAAAAACGGATCAAAAATGGAAAAAATTCCAATGACCCGCGCTGGTCACACCGCACTAGAGGTCGAGCTGAAACAACTAAAGTCTGTCGAGCGGCCGGCAATTATTCAAGCCATCGCAGAGGCACGCGAACATGGCGATTTGTCGGAAAATGCCGAATACCATTCCGCGCGTGAAAAACAGAGCTTTATCGAAGGGCGTATCAAAGAAATTGAGGGGATTATTTCCCTTGCAGATGTTATTGATCCAGCAACTTTGTCAGGCACCATCAAATTCGGTGCAACCGTCACCGTCGTAGACGAAGATACGGATGAAGAAAAAACCTGGCAAATCGTTGGCGAACATGAGGCAAATATTGAAAAAGGTCTGCTTAATGTAAAATCGCCCATCGCCCGCGCATTGATCGGCAAAGACGAAGGCGATAGCGTAGAAGTCCGCACACCAGGCGGTGAAAAGGCCTATGAAATCTTAAAAGTCGTTTACAAATAAACCGCCTCACACGGTTCGCGTCAGATGCGCGCAGGCCAACTGACACCACAAACACAAGGCGCACCAAGTGCTGGACATTATTACACTAGCGGTCATTGTTATCCTGATTGGCCTGTGCGCAGTTGTGCTCTGGTTTTTACAGTCGCAATTAAATGCATTGCGCGATCTGGCCCAACAAAATCAACACTTACAAACTATTCTAAACGACCTGCGCAAAACGCAGGCCCAACACAGCACATCGTTGCAAAAAATTGACCGTTTATCGGCTCAGATCGCGGCAATGGCACAGCCAGCTGCCAATCCGCCGCATCGGGTGTCCGCAACCGTAGAAGTGGATCAGCGCAGAACACATGATCCAGTGGATGAACCCAGACTAAATTTAGAACCCAAAGACACAGGACCCAGTATCAGTCTAAGTACCGAAGATTTGATCAATGCCCTGAATTTCCCACAACATGCCAATGATACCACGGGTTTTGGGGTTTTGCGCCGTGCCTTAAAGGATCAGAATTCTGCGCAGCTGGTGATCGCCGCCCAAGATATTCTGACCTTAATGAGTCAGGATGCCATTTACATGGATGATCTGCCCCCCGAACGCGCGCCTGCCGATTTGTGGCGCCAGTTTGCCCAAGGCGCGCGCGGCAGCGAAATGGATGCATTGGGCGGGATCCGCGATCAAGAGGTCATGGACAAAATTTCGTTACGCATGAAAACAGACCCAATTTTTCGCGATGCGGCGCACCATTTTTTGCGTCTGTTCGATCGCAATTTATCCAAAATCGCCAAATCCGCATCGGATGCGGATATTTCCGCACTGGCAAACACACGCACGGCACGGGCCTTTATGATTTTGGGCCGCGCGATGGGCACGTTTCAATAACCTTAAACAAATGGATCACAAGGATAGGTGACTTGGGCCAAATACAATCCCTGTGGCGGGCTAACTGGCCCGCAGGCGGCGCGATTTTTCGCCTCAAGCGCGAATTTGACCTGTTCAGGGTCCCATGCCCCTGATCCCACACGTTCCAATGTCCCCACAAAACTGCGCACTTGGTTGTGTAAAAACGATCTTGCGCGGACATGAACGCGAATTTCTGGACCCGATGGCCCGTCAACGGGATCAATCCGTAGTTCATCCAATGTTTTGATCGGGCTTTGTGCCTGACAAATGGTTGACCGAAAGGTCGTGAAATCGTGCCGCCCCAGCAAATAATCAGCCCCCTGCTGCATCGCGTCAGCATCTAGGGCGTTATTGACGCGCCAGACCAGTCCATCATCATGGGTGACAGGCGCGCGCCGCGTCACAATGCGAAACAGATAGCGGCGTTCGACGGCGCTGAAACGGGCATGCCAATCATCATCGACCTGCGCACAAGCCGTAATTGCAACGGGCTGCGGTTTCAAATGATAATTCAATGCCTCGGACAACCGAAACGGATCCCAGTTTTTGTCCATATCACAATGGGCCACCTGCCCCGTTGCGTGAACCCCTGCATCTGTTCGACCGGCCGCCGCAATCGTGTGTTCGCGCGGTTCCAGTTTTTTCAACGCAGCCTCGATTGCGCCCTGCACGGACGGGTGATCAGCCTGCCGTTGCCAGCCCACAAATGGGGCACCGTGGTATTCAATTTTCATCGCATATCTGGGCATAGTCTGCGATTAAAACAAAATTAAACGCTTGGAAAGGGCAATCCGGCACTAGGAAAGCTATATAAAAACACCTATTTCTAAGAAAACACAGATTAGGATAGAATTGTTGGTCCTCTCGACAATCAGCGATAGCCTGCAAGATGGCCTGCAATCTATGCGCACCCAAATTGGCGACACGGTCTTTGGTGCGCCCATTCGATTGGGGGTGACCGGACTGGCACGATCCGGCAAGACCGTTTTCATCACATCGTTGATTGCCAATCTGTTGCATTCGGGCCGATTTCAGCACGTCAAAGCCTTTGGGCAAAATCGCATCGAATTGGTGTATCTGCAACCACAACCCGACGATACGATCCCGCGATTTGCCTATGAAACCCATTTGGCCGCGCTGCAATCAACGCCGCCGCGCTGGCCGGACAACACCAAGGGCATCAGCCAAATTCGCCTAAGCCTGCGGATCAAACCGCATGGCTTTTTATCGGGTCTGCGCGGGACTTATGTGCAACATATTGACTTGGTGGATTATCCAGGTGAATGGCTCTTGGATTTGACGTTGCTTGATAAATCCTTTGACCAGTGGTCCCGCGATATGCTGGATCGTATGACGCGCCATGATTTTGGAACGGATTATCTGGCGTGTTTGTCCAATTGCGATCCCAATTCAGCCTTTGACGAAGGTACGGCGCAAACCTTGGCGCAATGTTACACAAACAGCCTAGACCAAGCGCGGATCGCAGGCATGGCCGATCTGACACCTGGTCGATTTTTGCTGCCAGGTGATCTGGCTGGATCGCCTGTGTTGACATTTGCGCCGCTGACGCTGGATCATCGCGCCAAACGCGGCAGCCTGTATCGTGAATTGGAACGCCGATACGACGCCTATAAATCGAAAGTGGTGCGACCGTTTTTCCGCGACCATTTTTCCCAGATCGACCATCAGGTTATATTGCTGGACCTGCTTGGCGCCCTGCATCAAGGCCCAGATGCAACGCGTGATTTGCAAAACAGCCTCAGCGCGCTGCTGCAAGCGTTTCGCACGGGGCAAAATTCGATGCTAAGTCGGCTGTTTTTGGGCAATCGGGTGGAAAAAATACTATTTGCAGCGACCAAAGCAGACCATATTCCTACATCGCAACACGACAAAATGACAAAAACGTTGCAGGTTCTGTTGGATCAGGCACAGCGCAAGGCGCAATTTTCCGGCGTACAAACCGGTGCAATGTCCATCGCCAGTGTTCGCAGCACCACTGATTTGCAACAAAAACACAACGGCCAACTGTTGGATTTGGTCCAAGGCATCTTGCTAGAGACAGGCAAACCTGTTGCATTTCATGCCGGCGCGCTGCCGTCTGATCCGCAACAGTTTTTGGCAGATTTGACCCAAGGCAAATCCGATTGGACCACCGCAGACTATAGCGCTGCAGGATTTGCACCACCACCAAATCCACTGCAAACAGGGCGCGGGATCGCGCATATTCGTCTGGATCAAGCCGCTGAATTTTTATTCGGCGACAGGCTATAGGATACACCATGACCAAGGATAAGCCCGTCATAATTCCGCTATCGGATCAAATGCAGCACCCGCACCCCGCAGACATCGCGGATGTGACGGACCCAGCGCCCATGCCAACCCCGACATCGTCCCAACAGGGTCGTGGGCTGTGGGGGTGGATTATGGGGCTGATCCTGACCTGCATGGTCAGTTATATCAGCCTTGCGGCATGGGATTTCGCAGCAAACCTGATTGCACGCAATTTTTGGCTGGGTTGGGGGTTTGCCGCACTGCTGGGCGCAACAGGGTTGGCCGTTATCCTTGCCGTATTCAAAGATATATTTGCCTTGCGCCGATTGAAAAACGTGTCTGACCTGAAACAATCAGCTGCCAATGCAATCACATATTCCGATCCGGAGTTGGCCCGTAAAACGGCATCACAAATCGCGGCGCTATATCGCAACAGACCCGATCTGCAGGACGCGATCACAGCGCACAAAGCCATGCAATTAGAATTGGTTGATGGTTTTGCAATTGTTGATGATTCCGAGCGCAACATAATCGCGCCCTTGGACGCGCAAGCAACGCGCGAAATTGAACGTGCCGCCCGACAGGTGGCGACCGTAACGGCATTGGTCCCCTTGGCCATGGCTGACGTGATGGCCGCGTTTTTTATCAACATCCGCCTGATCCGAAACATTGCAGAAATTTATGCCGGCCGCGGTGGGCTGTTTAGCAGTTGGCGACTGCTGCGCAGTGTTATGTCGCATCTGATCACGACGGGTGCTGTGGCCATCGGTGATGACTGGCTGGGTCAGGTCTTTGGCAGTTCACTGCTGGCCAAATTATCACGCCGCTTTGGCGAAGGGATGATAAACGGCGCCCTAACCGCCCGCGTGGGCCGCGCCGCGATCGAGGTATGCCGCCCACTGGAATTTCGCACCGAACCACGTCCCAAGGTCACACAGATCCTACAACGCGCCCTAAGTGGCGTATTTGACACATCCGCAGATTAAGGATCGCTTGGTTCGAATTTTTGGATCAAACCGGTCACACCATGCCACGCGTTTGGCGTCAATTCATAGCCCAATACCCGATCTGGGTTTGTGGGCGGTGGCATCTGCACGGACCCAAGCTTGGAAAATCCAAACCGCGAATAATAGGGGGCATCACCGACCAACACCACGCGGTCCCATCCCAAATCTCTGGCGATCTGCAGGCTTTCTCGAATCAAAATGCCCCCCAATCCTTCGCCTTGACGGGTTGGGTGAACAGCCACTGGCCCCAATAACAGGGCGCTGTGGCGCCCAACACGAATGGGCCAAAATCGAATCGCACCAGCCAAGATCTGATCTGCGTCACGGGCGGTTAAACATAATTCGCGCACCGGCGATACGTCATCGCGCAACCGATAAGATGACAATGCCTCTCGGCCAGGGGCAAAGCACAAATCGTACAGCGCTTCGACCTCCCACAGATCAGCAGCGGTTTCTTGACGAATTTCAAACACCGGCACGGCTCGCATTTACATTGTTCGATAAAGCGACCTAACATGCCACCAAGTCCAGATCAAACAGGAGTTTACAGGAATGTTTTATCGCCCCGAAAATGGCCACGGATTGCCCCATAATCCATTCAACGCAATCGTGGCACCCCGCCCCATTGGTTGGGTCTCCACACAAAACGCACAGGGGCAGTCGAACCTTGCCCCCTATTCGTTTTTTAATGCTGTGGCCTATGTGCCACCACAGGTCATGTTTGCATCCACATCAGCCAAGCCCGATCAATCGGATACCAAGGACACCGTTGCAAACATCCGTGAAACAGGTGTGTTTTGTGTAAACATGGTGTCATCACAGATGCAAAATGAAATGAACACTACATCGGCCCCCGTGAACCGCGACATTGATGAATTCGATCTAGCCAATATCGCGCGCGAAAAATGTACGGTTATCGACTGTTTCCGCGTCGCCCAATCCCCGGCAGCATTGGAATGCAAGATGACCCAAATCGTGAAAATACAAGGCGACAATAATTTCGTGGTCTTTGGCCAAGTCGTGGGCATTCACATGAATGATGACTGTATCGTGGACGGATTGTTTGATGTTACGCGGGCAGGTTTGCTGGCCCGCTTGGGGTACCAAGATTACACCGTAGTGACGTCAACATTTGCCCTTGCTCGACCCACAGCGTAAACTTGTACTTGTAAATTTGTTCCCCTTAGAGTATGCGAAATCCATGAAATGTTTGACAACCACCATCGTACGACGCCGACGCCGCGCATAATCTCATGTGCGCACGCTGCGCGCTTATACAGTCACCATTTTCATATTTCTCATAACACAGCATAAATCCCGTCATACGTTTTGTTTGACACCATCATAAGGATCACAGAATGATCGCCTCTGTTCTACCAACTTATGCACGCGCACCCTTGAATTTCGTCTCTGGCCAAGGTTCTTGGTTGACCGAGGCAGATGGCCGACGTTTTCTAGATCTTGGCGCAGGCATCGCGGTAAACGCATTGGGTCACGCCCATCCCGCTTTGGTCGCCGCACTGACCGAACAGGCCCAAAAATTGTGGCATGTGTCAAACCTATATAACATTCCCCAACAACAGGCCTTGGCTGACAAACTGGTCGCATCTACCTTTGCCGATACCGTGTTTTTCACCAATTCGGGAACGGAATCATGTGAATTAGCGGTTAAAATGGCCCGCAAATATTGGTTTGATCAGGGCACGCCACATCGTACCGAAATCATCACATTTAACGGGTCCTTCCATGGCCGGTCTTCCGCAGGCATCGCAGCCGCAGGCTCAGAAAAGATGACCAAGGGGTTTGGACCGCTCTTACCTGGCTTTGTTCATCTGGATTGGGCCGATCATGACGCCATAAAATCGGCCATAACAGAAAATACGGCCGCCATCCTCATCGAACCGGTCCAAGGCGAAGGTGGCATCCGCCCAGTGCCGCCGCAATGCTTGGTCGGACTGCGCCAACTTTGTGACGAACATGGCATCCTTCTGATCTTTGACGAAGTGCAATGCGGCATGGGCCGCACAGGTAAACTCTTTGCACACGAATGGTCTGGCATCACCCCCGATATCATGATGGTCGCCAAGGGCATCGGCGGCGGCTTCCCCTTAGGAGCTGTCCTTGCCACCGAAATCGCGGCCTCAGGCATGACCGCCGGTACGCACGGGTCCACCTATGGCGGTAACCCTTTGGCCTGCGCCGTGGGCAATGCGGTTATGGATATCGTCAACACGCCCGAATTTTTGGATCAGGTCAATGCGCGTGCAGGCACCTTCCGCCAGGCACTGCAGTCTCTCGTTGACACCACTCCCGATATTTTCGAATGCCAACGCGGCATGGGCCTCATGATCGGCCTCAAATGCCGCGCGCCCAACACTGATGTGGTGAATGCCTGTTATCAACAGGGCCTTCTTACCGTCCCCGCTGGCGACAATGTGCTGCGCCTCCTACCACCTCTTAACATCGACGAAACAGACATCCGCACGGCCATCGACCGCCTCGACGCAGCCGCCAAATCACTCACACCCTAGCTTTCATTTTTGCTAAAATACTCTGGGGGAATTGGCGGCACATTCATGTGTCGCCAAGGGGGCAAAGCCCCAGAACACATCACGAAAGACACTCTTATGAACCATTTTCTTGATATCCATACGACCTCAAAATCTGATCTGCGCCAAATGATTGATAGCGCGCAAACCATGAAACAGGCGCGTCTCTCACTGCCCAAGGGCACGCCTGACGCCGATCAACCTCTTGCAGGGCAAATGGTGGCGCTGATCTTTGAAAAACCCTCGACGCGCACACGCGTCAGCTTTGACGTGGGCGTGCGCCAAATGGGGGGGCAAACCATGGTTCTGTCCGGCGCAGATATGCAACTGGGCCACGGCGAAACCATCGCAGATACAGCCCGCGTTCTGTCGCGATACGTCGATCTAATCATGATCCGCACCTTCGAAGAGCAAACACTCCATGAAATGGCCGAATACGCCACCGTGCCGGTTATCAATGGTCTGACAAACAGGACCCACCCCTGCCAAATCATGGCCGACATCATGACCTTCGAAGAACATCGTGGCCCGATCGCAGGGAAAAAAGTTGTCTGGTCAGGCGATGGTAACAACGTGTTTGCCAGCTTTGCCCATGCCGCTGGGCAGTTTGGGTTTGATATCACCTTTACCGGCCCAGAAACATTGGATCCCGATCACAAGGTACTCAAAGAAGTGCGAGCATTGGGCGTCAATGTCACCATTGAACGCGACCCCGCCAAAGCCGTGGTCGGCGCAGATCTTGTTGTCACTGATACGTGGGTCAG
>CBFHVU010000079.1:0-10552 GCA_965659465.1 uncultured Paracoccaceae bacterium
CGACAACCTGAAGTTCGAAGTCGAACTGATCGCACCAATCGCGATGGAAGAAAAACTACGCTTTGCGATCCGCGAAGGTGGCCGCACTGTCGGTTCCGGCGTTGTGTCCAAAATCCTGGCGTAATTTCGCTTGACAGTCTTGCAAGGTGCGCGTACTGCGCACCTTGTCTTATTCATAGGGGGATCCCCCGACATGGGTTCGATGAAGGTGCTTGGTGAGCTTGCGTCTTCCTCTCAACTCTAACGCCTAAAACAAAGGCAAATGAAAATGCAAAGCCAAAACATTCGTATCCGGCTTAAAGCGTTTGACTATCGTGTTCTGGACGCCAGCACAGAAGAGATCGTCAATACAGCTAAACGCACCGGAGCTTCGGTTCGTGGTCCTATCCCACTGCCGAACAAGATCGAAAAATACACCGTTCTGCGTGGTCCCCACGTGAACAAAAAATCCCGTGATCAGTTCGAAATTCGCACACACAAGCGTTTGTTGGACATCATCGACCCAACACCTCAAACCGTAGACGCGCTGATGAAGCTGGATCTAGCGGCAGGTGTTGACGTTCAGATTGCTTTGGGGGCCTAAGATGCGCTCAGGTATTATCGCGAAAAAAGTCGGTATGACCCGGCTGTTTATGGACGACGGAAAACAGATCCCTGTTACCGTTCTTGCAATGGAAAATCTGCAAGTTGTCGCACAACGTAACTCTGACAAAGACGGCTATACTGCTGTTCAGTTGGGTGCTGGTGCGGCCAAGGCAAAAAACACATCCAAAGCAATGCGCGGCCACTTTGCGACAGCAAAAGTAGAACCAAAGCGTAAAGTTGCGGAGTTTCGTGTTGCGCCAGAAAACTTGATCGAAGTTGGTGCGGAAATCACTGCTGATCACTATGTCCAGGGTCAATTCGTTGACGTCTCTGGCACATCGATCGGTAAAGGTTTCGCCGGTGCGATGAAGCGCCACAACTTTGGCGGTTTGCGTGCGTCACACGGTGTTTCGATCAGCCACCGTTCACACGGTTCAACCGGTCAGTGTCAAGGCCCGGGTAAAGTGTTCAAGGGCAAGAAAATGGCAGGCCACATGGGTGCCGTTCGTGTCACAACACAAAACTTGCAAGTCGTCAAAACAGACGTCGAGCGCGGCCTGATCATGATCAAAGGCGCTGTTCCTGGATCAAAAGGCGGTTGGGTGACAATCAAAGACGCGGTGAAAAAGCCATTGCCTGAGAATGTTCCTTTCCCAGCAGCTCTGCGTTCAACCGAAGCTCCTGCGGCCGAAGCGCCTGCAGAAGGGGGTGAAGCATGAAACTAGATGTAATCACACTTGACGGTGGTAAAGCCGGTTCAGTTGATCTGACTGATGACATCTATGGTCTTGAGCCACGCGCAGACATTCTGCACCGTGTTGTCCGCTGGCAGCGCGCGAAAGCACAGGCTGGAACACACTCTGTTCTGACCCGTACAGAAGTTAGCTACTCAACCAAGAAGATCTATAAGCAAAAAGGTACCGGCGGCGCACGTCACGGTTCCCGCAAGGCGCCGATCTTCCGCAAAGGTGGTATCTACAAAGGTCCAACACCACGTAGCCACGCGTTTGATTTGCCGAAAAAGGTCCGTCAATTGGGTCTGAAACTGGCATTGTCAGCAAAAGCGAAATCCGGCACTTTGGTCGTGATCGACCAAGCTGCGTCAAACGGAAAAACTGCTGAATTGGCGAAACAGGTCAAAAACCTGGGCTGGAAACGCACATTGGTGATCGACGGCGCAAGCGTTGATGAAACATTTGCAAAAGCGGCCGCAAACATTGATGGTTTGGACATTCTGCCAACAATGGGCGCAAACGTCTATGACATCCTGAAACGTGACACCTTGGTTATCACCAAAGCAGGCGTCGAAGCACTGGAGGCCCGTTTAAAATGAGCGCGAAACCAGAACATTATGATGTGATCCGCAAACCGGTCATCACTGAAAAAGCAACTATGGCGTCTGAAAATGGCGCGGTCGTTTTTGAGGTATCGATCGACAGCAACAAACCACAGATCAAAGAGGCCGTAGAGGCATTGTTTGGTGTTAAGGTTAAGGCTGTGAACACAACGATCACCAAAGGCAAAGTGAAACGCTTCCGCGGTCAACTGGGCAAACGTCGTGACGTTAAGAAAGCCTATGTCACCTTGGAAGAGGGTAACACAATCGACGTGACAACTGGCCTGTAAGGCTGTTTGTCATCATCGGTTGATGAAATTGACCCACGCAGAAATGCGTGGGTTTTTTTATTGTGCCCTCGTGTCCATTCAATTGGTTAAATTGCCCAATAACTTTCGGCCATCTGTTGTAATCCGAATGCGACGCCGTTAACCTTTCGCTTGTATAAAGCGGGAGGGAATACAATTGGAAACAAAAGTGGAACATTGTCGGCGAGCGTGATAAATTTCGGTGTAAAAGCAGATGTAATTGGATCTGACGTGCGGATGAAAATTGCAGATTTGCCAGATAACACCAAAATTGCAGAAATTGATAGGGTGGGGGTGAAATCTATTGAACTAGTTGTAACCGACTTTATCCAAAATTTAAATGTTTCTACCAGTGGGGCTGCCGGTCAGCGGTGTATGCAAACTATTTGGTCCAGCGTAACTGGTTCAGATACCTTAAAAAAGCGTGCCAATATGATTGGGCGCCTTCGGTTGTCTCGCGGTAGGTTTTCTAAAGACGAAATCCAACGTGATGAATGGTTAACGTTGGTAGGTAGAGAAGTAGCGGAGGCTGGTCCAAGTAATGGATACACCATTGTCCTTGCAGACGATCGCAAGATTTCAAATAAAAAGCTTAGAAAGTCTCAGTCAGCGAAACTTCGGCGTTATGCGAATAGCTTTTGCTATGAGCATGCAAAACAAGCGCTGATAAAGTTTTATCAAGATGAACTTGAACCGATCCTGTGATCTATGAGGTGGTAAATAGAAATGTTTAAATTGGTGTGGGTAAGTGTGTGTTTAATAGCAGCTTTGGGCGCTGGTTATCTTGCATTCATTGATCCTCAGTCTTTTTTGAGCGTTTCAGGCATTTTTGCTTCCGTACTCTCGGTATTGGTCGGGGTTTCTCTAGCGACAATCGCGGTTTTGAGTACGCCCTTTCAGGCCGCCGTGGGGTCAAATATGACTCGCGATTATGAGAATCGATTGAACAAGTCTATCGAGGTGGAAGAAGTTAGGCTTTCGATCGGTCAGTTGATTATCTTTTATTCTGTCTTGTTTTCGCTCGTTTTGGTGATTTTGTCCAATTGGGTTGCAACGCCGTATTTGGAGCTGCCGCCAACAAAACTGATGAGAATTCTATCTGCTGGGACTGCAATGCCGTCGGTTTTCTCGTTGCTCTGGTCAGCTCGCTTGCCTTATCTTCTTTTTGCAATTTCTAAACAACGTCGTGAATTGAGTTAGGGTGATTTGAATTAAATCGCAAGTATGTCGAACTATTGCCACGCTTTGAGTCTGCCTTCGGAACGACCGCCCCAATGGGCGGCACGTTTCGCGCCATCCGCGATCTGCTTGATGATCTGTGTTTAGCTTTATTTATTTGATTCTTACGAATGACAATGGGGTGGACACCCCCGCCAATCCGCACTATACGACAGCAATCTTGTGGCCCCAGATTCGTCTGGGGCCTCTTGATGTTTTGAACTTGGGGACCTTTGGGGCCCTATAAATTGGCCACCTTCGGGGGGCTTAACCGAGGCGGGGAAACCCGTCACAAGCAAACGGAAGACAGAAACATGGCATTAAAGTCGTATAAACCGACGACGCCTGGCCAGCGTGGGCTGGTACTGATCGACCGTTCGGAGCTGTGGAAAGGACGTCCAGTCAAATCTCTTACTGAGGGTTTGACAAAATCGGGCGGCCGGAACAACACCGGACGGATCACATCACGCCGTCGTGGTGGTGGGGCGAAGCGCCTTTACCGTATCGTAGATTTCAAACGTAACAAATTTGATGTTGCAGCAACCGTAGAGCGTATCGAATACGACCCTAACCGGACTGCTTTCATCGCCCTGATCCGCTATGAAGATGGCGAACAGGCCTATATTCTGGCGCCACAGCGTTTGGCCGTGGGTGACAAGGTTATCGCAGCTGCGAAAGCCGACATCAAGCCAGGTAACGCAATGCCGTTCTCAGGCATGCCAATCGGGACAATCGTTCACAACATCGAATTGAAAGCAGGCAAGGGCGGTCAAATCGCACGTGCGGCTGGAACATATGCACAATTCGTTGGTCGTGATGGTGGTTACGCACAAATCCGTCTGTCATCAGGCGAATTACGCATGGTTCGCCAAGAATGTATGGCAACCATCGGTGCGGTTTCAAACCCTGACAATTCAAACCAGAACTACGGTAAAGCCGGTCGTATGCGTCACAAAGGCGTGCGTCCATCGGTTCGTGGTGTTGTTATGAACCCAATCGACCACCCTCACGGTGGTGGTGAAGGTCGTACATCTGGTGGTCGTCACCCAGTGACACCTTGGGGTAAACCAACCAAAGGTAAGAAGACCCGTAACAAAAACAAAGCGTCGCAAAAGCTTATCATTCGCTCGCGCCACGCCAAGAAGAAAGGGCGTTAATCCATGTCTCGCTCTGTTTGGAAAGGTCCTTTTGTTGATGCTTATGTGCTTAAGAAAGCCGAAGCAGCACGTGAAAGCGACCGCAATCAAGTTATTAAAATCTGGTCTCGTCGTTCGACGATCTTGCCACAGTTTGTTGGTCTGACATTTGGTGTATACAATGGTCAGAAACACATTCCTGTAATGGTCAGCGAAGATATGATCGGCCAGAAATTCGGTGAATATTCGCCAACGCGGACCTACTATGGTCACGGTGTCGATAAAAAAGCGAAGCGGAAATAAGCCATGTCAAAAGAGAAAAACCCTCGTCGCGTGGCAGATAACGAAGCAATGGCAAAACTGCGCATGCTTCGCACAAGCCCGCAAAAACTGAACCTTGTTGCTGCGTTGATCCGCGGTAAAAAGGTCGATCGCGCATTGAACGATCTGACATTTTCGAACAAACGTATTGCGATAGACGTTAAAAAATGTCTGCAATCTGCAATCGCAAATGCTGAAAACAACCATAATCTGGATGTTGATGCATTGGTCGTTGCTGAGGCATTCGTTGGTAAGAATTTGGTCATGAAACGTGGTCGCCCACGTGCGCGTGGCCGTTACGGTCGTATCATGAAGCCATTCTCAGAACTCACTATCAAAGTGCGTCAAGTGGAGGAGCAAGCCTAATGGGACAGAAAGTTAATCCAATCGGTATGCGCCTTCAGGTCAACCGCACCTGGGACAGCCGTTGGTATGCGGACACCAAAGATTACGGTGATCTGCTGCTAGAAGATTTGGCACTGCGTAAGTTTATCAAAAAAGAATGCGCTCAAGCTGGTGTTGCCCGCGTTATCATCGAACGCCCACACAAAAAATGCCGCGTTACCATCCATACCGCACGTCCAGGCGTGATCATCGGTAAAAAAGGTGCCGACATCGAAGTGCTGCGTAAGAAGCTGGCAAACATGACTGAGTCAGAATTGCACCTGAACATTGTTGAAGTTCGCAAGCCTGAGTTGGACGCACAGTTGGTCGGCGAAAGCATCGCACAACAGTTGGAACGCCGTGTTTCATTCCGTCGTGCCATGAAGCGCGCGGTTCAAAACGCTATGCGTATGGGTGCCTTGGGCATCCGTGTAAATGTTGCCGGTCGTTTGGGTGGCGCGGAAATCGCGCGTACGGAATGGTACCGTGAAGGACGCGTTCCATTGCATACGCTGCGTGCAGACATTGATTATTCAAACGTCGAAGCCATGACACCCTATGGTATCATCGGTATCAAAGTTTGGATCTTCAAAGGTGAGATCATGGAACATGATCCACAAGCGCGCGATCGCAAGTCCCAAGAAATTCAAGACGGTCCAGCGCCTCGCGGTGCCGGTAACCGCCGGTCATAAGGGGATAAGAGATGCTTCAACCAAAGCGTACTAAATTCCGTAAAATGTTCAAAGGCCGGATCAAGGGCGAAGCCAAGGGCGGCTCTGATCTGAACTTTGGTTCCTACGGATTGAAAGCGACCGAGCCTGAGCGTGTTACAGCACGCCAGATCGAAGCGGCCCGTCGTGCAATGACACGTCACATGAAACGTCAAGGTCGTGTTTGGATCCGTATTTTCCCAGATGTACCAGTATCGGCAAAACCGATCGAAGTTCGTATGGGTAAAGGTAAAGGTTCCGTTGACCGTTGGGTGTGCAAGGTAAAACCTGGCCGCGTGATGTTTGAGATCGACGGCGTGAACGACGAAATCGCACGCGAAGCGTTGCGTTTGGCGGCAATGAAATTGCCTGTCAAAACCCGCGTCGTGGTTCGCGAAGACTGGTAAGTTTACCGTTTAGAACTTTGAAAAGCCCTCGCTTTTGCGGGGGCTTTTTGTTTCTGGCGAAGCAATGTCACGCCAAAATTCGTAAAATGATACTTTTGCCAGAACTTATTGATTTATAGTTTAAGTAGGTGCTTGATGATTTGGGCAAAGCTTTATCAGGTTTCTGCCCGATGAAACCAACATCGACTGCGTACTAATGCGTTGTCCAGCCAATCTTACACAGCGAGAACGCGAAATTATTCCTTTGCATTTGTCTGGCGCAACAAGCGAAGAAATTGCTATGCATTTTGCCCTGTCGCCAGAAACAGTGAAAGTGCACAGCGAGAACATTTTTCGCAAATTCGATGCCGTGAACTTACGAGATTGCTTCAAGGCCCTGAATTTATACCAACTGTATTTCGGAATTGGCGGGATGAGTGTCCACGTTCATGTTGTAAGGGGCGAGCAAGATTTCACATTCAACAGCGATCGTCGATCTGCGTCTTGGAAACGGTCGATGGATCTTTTGGTTGTCGATGGACCCTTACGCAAAATTGAACGCGGGTTTGATCCACTAATGTCCAAATTGCAGCTTGAGTATCAGTGTGAGCACGCAATGAAAACGCACTATTCTTTTTCGGGCGGTTTACACTGCTATGTCGCCGAGTTCGATGAGCCGATCCAAAGAGGCGCGACCTTTAATTTCCTTGAGAGATCGTCAATGACAGACTTGTTTACAGAACAGTCTGGGGTAGACAATACTTTGATTGCCGCCCCGTTTTCGTATCGGCAGTTGCGATATCACTTTCCTAAAACTGATATTCCAGACACAATCGAGTGTATCACACGGTTGGGTGCGGATATTGCCGATGTGAAGGGGGTAGAATTTTGGCTTGAAGATAATGTCTTCAATATTGAACTTACAGATTTTGAAATACCATTTCGCGTTGAGGTAAGTTGGCGATACAATTCTGACAAACAATAGATTTGACATCGCTCATGAAACTCTTCACTTTGAGCCGAGAGAATTGTGTTTATCCAATATCACAGGGCACAATGAAAAACAGACCAACCTATTTCGATGATGGCTGCGGAAGGTGCGCGCGGTTTCAAACAGATGACTGTTCCGCACGACAATGGTCCGTGGGCCTAGAAATACTGCGCGATATTTGTTTAGCGCAGGGGTTACAAGAAACCATCAAATGGTCGCATCCCTGTTATACATATGCTGAACGCAATATTGCCATACTGGGCGCGTTTCGTGCAGATTTTCGTATCACATTTATGAATGCAGAATTGTTATCGGATGACGCGGGGATATTAGCTCGGGCAGGGGACCAGTCACAGGTCGCCAATGTGCTGAAATTCACATCCCACGATGATGTTGCCCATGCCAAGCCAAACATCATTGAATTTTTGTCACAACTCAAGGACCAAGCGGTAAGCGGGATCAAGGCCCCGCGCAAAGTCACGCCAGTTGAGCGGCCCGACGTGTTGGTCACGATCCTACAAGACGATCCCGAGCTACGCGCAGCCTTTGATAAATTGACACCTGGTCGGCAAAAAAGCTACGCAATACTGATAAATTCGGCGAAACGGTATGAAACCAAAATCGCTAGAATAGCGAAATCACGCGACAAGATATTACAAGGCAAAGGCGCGTTAGAACAGTAACTCTATTCCCATTTATAATTGAAGCTGACCGAAATTCGTTCATCCTCGGCCATGTTCATCGGCACTTCGTGACGCAGCCAGCTTTCCCATAGCAGGACATCGCCGACCTTGGGCGCGATATAGATGAATTGGCGCAGTGCTTCGCGGGCGTCTTTTTGGCGGGGTGGGGCGGCCATCATGCGCGAGAGGCGCGGATCTTCGAATTTGATGGCGCTGGCACCGTCCGGCATCGACACATAGGTTGTGCCGGAAATCACAGAATGGGGGTGGATGTGGTTGGGATGCATGCCGCCCTCGGGCAGGATGTTGATCCAGATGTCCTCAAGCACGATTTTACGCTCACCCAGATCGAAATCCAGCTCGCGCACAAACGCGGCGACATGGGCATCCAGAACCTTGACTAAGGCGTCAAAGATTGGAAACCGCCACGGCAAATCGGTCAGCGACGCATAGGACGTATAACCCGGATAGCCATTTTCGTCGCACCAGTCTTGGCCCGCCTCGTCATCTTCAGCTATGGACCAGCAAGATGCCGTCAGTTCGGAGGCATCAATTGGATCACCCAGTTCACTAAGGGCTGCTTGATAGAGTGGGGTGACGAATAGGTTTTTGATGTTTTTCATGCGTAGCCTTGTAACCCGAACAACGCTTTTGAGCTAGTGTGAAGTTGACTTGAATTACACACTTTTATGGTGTAAATTTTTGAGAAACGGCAACCAGGGGATAAAATAAAAATTTTCAATGCATCGCTTATTTTTCTGCTGGTGGTTTTATTCGGTTGTGAAGAGATCGACAGCAAGTATTCAAACATAGAACACGGTATGAAATATGGATTTCCTGAGCTTGCCTATGAGCTGGGACGAGTGAAGTCCAATTGCGTTGTAACCGCAAAAGAGTGGGAGCCTGTTTTCGTACGCAATCACATTACAACTAGAAGGCGTGTTGCGAATACATTGAATGGAATGATAGCCAATGGGCAGGCGAAGTATTTCCAAGACAAGCGTGTTCTGGCCATCACGGCAAAATATTGTGGAACGAAGAAATGAAAATTCATACGTCAATTAGCGTATTGATCGTATCGTTGTTTGCATTAGCGTCTTGCGACGATGGAACCGCGGTAAGTGATGCCTATGCCGCGCGCAAACCGCAAGTCAAAATAGACGCTGAATACCTTAAGAAAATTACGTCTTCGCCCAAGGCCGTGATTTCGTATATGAGCGGTAACACAGGTCGAAATTATTCCTCTGGGCATGGAAGCTAGATTGAATATACAGCGTCCAATGGTACACTTGCATTGTGGTATCCTGGGAATAATAAGGTTGTGAAAGGGTACTGGAAGGCTCAAAAATCGACAAAGGGTGACGTTCAGGTTTGTTTTAAATATCCTTCGTCTTCATTCAATCCAGTCACGCAAGAGACTGGCGGTCGGTGGGAATGTACTTCCGCCAAGCTGGCATTGGCTTTTGATGTGGAGCGTGTTTCTAGCGATCCATTCAATTTGGCGTCAGGGGCCATACCGTTTGTCTTGCCTCGAGGTCAAAATATATCATTCGCAGAAATCGGTTCAAAAACTGGCATCCAGCCAGATAAGTTGAACGCACTGCAAGCACCTATGCAGCTTAAATAAAACAAACTACAGTTTGTTCTAATCGGCGCTTGCGTTTTTTCACGATGTCGTTTAGAGACCAAGCATTCAGGCCGGTTCGTCAGAATCGGCTTGTTGTTATTTTGCGTAAGCAACTCACATATCCACCGGATCACAGGGTGACCCAGAATAGGGGCCTGCTGGTGTTTGAAGAAGGAAGATGGCTATGAAAGCCCAAGAATTGCGTGACAAAACGCCCGATCAGCTTCGTGAAGAGCTGGCATCCTTGAAAAAAGAATCGTTCAACCTGCGTTTTCAGCAGGCGACTGGTCAGTTGGAAAACACTGCACGTATGCGCGCTGTAAAGCGTGACACAGCACGTGTTTTGACCATTTTGAACGAAAAAGCTGCAGTAGCGGCAGAGTAAGGAGCCTGAGATATGCCTAAACGAATCCTACAAGGTGTTGTTACCTCTGACGCGAACGCACAAACTGTAACTGTTTCGGTTGAACGTCGGTTCAAGCACCCAGTTTTGCAGAAAACAATTCGTAAGTCGAAAAAGTATCGTGCCCATGATGAGCACAATACATTCAAAGTTGGAGACAGCGTTCGCATCATCGAATGTGCGCCAAAATCCAAAACCAAGCGTTGGGAAGTTCTGACAGCGTAAGCTGTTGGTTCCCAATTAAACGAAACCCTGGGGGATAATCCCCTGACAATGGTCAGGCAACCCCAAAGGTCGGGAGACACAACATGATCCAGATGCAAACAAATCTGGATGTTGCTGACAACTCTGGCGCACGCCGAGTTCAGTGCATCAAAGTGTTGGGTGGTTCCAAGCGTAAATACGCATCCGTAGGCGACGTAATCGTCGTTTCGGTTAAGGAAGCCATTCCACGTGGCCGTGTT
>CBFHVU010000080.1:0-10465 GCA_965659465.1 uncultured Paracoccaceae bacterium
TTCTATGCGGTCATTGGCGGGATCATTGGTGCATATCATTGGGTTGAACCGTTTTTTGCAACTTAAAATTTCACGGGTCTTAACACAAGAGCGGCAGTTATTAACCATTTGTTGGGATTTAACCCACATACCGGCATTTAGGTGTTATTAACGCTTGTATACAAATCGTTTACGAAGGTCAGGTTACGCGTATGGAAAATGTTATTTCCTTTCAATTCGTCCATCTCCGCAAGGAATTTCCAATTTTACATGAATTGGCAGTTTATTGGACAAACCTAAACAGCGGTGAAATCCCACGCCGCAGCGATATAGACCCACGCCAATTGGAACAGGTATTGCCCTATTTGTTTATCCTAGACAGGAATGGCGTCAATAACGCGACGGTCCGCTTGGGCAGTACACATTTGGAAACATTAGCCGGCGCACCGACCAAAGGTATGCCATTTTAGGTATGCCATTTTTGGAACTCATCGATCCCAGTTCACATGACTTGATCACGCGTGGCTTTGAAAACCTTTGGTTGAACCAAACGCCGCAATCTTTTGATATTAAATCATCATTTACAGATGATCGTGACACAGTTGCGGGCAAAGCCATTCTATTTCAGTTGCGTGAATTTTTTGGTCGCGTAACCAAAGCAATTGGCGCATCACGAGTGATGGGCCGAATAAAATATCCGCCCTATACCTTTGACATTCGCCGCGCCGCACAAGATACTGATTTAGAGTGACTTTCAAAAATGTACAAAGGTTAGATCAGTCACCCCCGACCGCGGTTTAGGGCGTCGTGCATAAGGGAAATTACCTGCTCCGCTGTGACATCCGATGTAACAAATGCATCCCCAATATCACGCGCCAAAATAAACCGCAGTTGCCCATCAACCACCTTTTTATCCTGCGCCATCAACCCGACTAGATCAGCTGCGCTGGATAAGGGTCCAGAAATATCGGATAAATCCAGCTTCATTCCCATGGCGCGCAGGTGTTCGCGCACACGGCTGGGGCATTCTTGGGAACACAGGCCCACTCGTGCCGACAGCTCAAACGCCAAGGCACAGCCGATGGCCACGCCTTCACCATGCAGCAGACGGTCGGAATAACCGGTATCCTTTTCCAAGGCATGACAAAACGTATGACCAAGGTTCAACAGCGCGCGATCGCCCTGTTCGGTTTCGTCACGCGCGACGATGTCTGCCTTCATCTGGCATGACATACGCACGGCCTCGGTGCGCGCGTCAATATCGCCTGCGGCCAGTGTTGGACCAAACTGTTCAAGCCAGTCAAAAAACGTGGCATTGCCCAACAGGCCATATTTCACAACCTCGCCATAGCCCGCCAGAAAGTCACGATCGCTAAGCGTTGCCAAGGCATCAATATCGGCTAAGACCAACACTGGCTGGTGAAAGGCACCGACCAAATTTTTACCGTGGTGCGTGTTAATCCCCGTTTTACCACCCACCGAACTGTCCACCTGCGCCAGAAGTGAAGTGGGCATTTGCACAAACCGCACCCCACGGCGCAAAATTGATGCGGCAAAGCCTACCAAATCGCCAATTACCCCACCACCAAGCGCGATCACCAAATCACGGCGTTCAATTTTCTGATCCAGCAACCATTCCACCGTTTGTGTCAGCGGTCCCCAGCTCTTGGTGGCCTCGCCGGCAGGTAAAACCAGTGTGTCATGCGAAATTCCCGCCTGTGTCAGCGCCGCCTGCAATTGGGGCGCATGCAAACGGGCCACATTTTCATCGGTGACAATCGCCACGTTGGCCCGATGTAGATGCGGGGCCAGATGCGCGGGTGCGTCTGCGATCAGGCCTTGGCCAATCAAAATGTCATAACTGCGGGCCTCTAAATCCACATGGACTGTTTTCATGGCTCTTGGCTTTCTAATACATCGTTGCGGGTCATAAGGGCGGAAATCACCCGATTTGCCATATCATCAATCGCGGTATTGGGCGATGACTGGACATGCACCTGCGCCAATTCATAAATCGGCGTACGTTGGTCATATAGCGCCTTTAGCGTGCCATAGGGATTTTCAGTGCGCAGCAATGGCCGCGTGTTTTTATTTTTCACCCGTGACCACAACAAATCCAAATCCGCATCTAACCAGACAGCGACGCCTTTTTCGTTGATGGCCGCGCGGTTTACATCCGCCAAAAATGCACCCCCTCCGGTAGATAGAATGCAAGGCTGCCCATCTAACAGGCGGGTGATCACCTGAGTTTCTTTGGCCCGAAAAAACGGTTCACCGTCACGTTCAAATATTTCGGGAATGGTCATATTGGCCGCCTGTTCGATTTCAGAATCCGAATCCAGAAACGGCACACCCAAAATCTGCGACACAGCTTTGCCAACGGCGGTTTTGCCCGCCCCCATCATGCCGACCATCGCAACAGTTTTTTTCAAAGTAAAAGTCATATTGTCCTTATTGGCGATCTTGTGCCAAGATGCAAATCACATCATTGAATGACGTGATCTTGACAAAAAGACCAGATATAAAAACAAAGAAAACCACAAAACGGGGCGGCGCACATGGGAAAATTAATCAAATGGTTTGTGATTTTGGTCATCCTTTTGGGAATCATGTTAACCGCATATGCCTATCTGGGGCCGTATTTCGGGGTTGATTTTGCACCCAGCCAAACACCAATCAAAGTGCCTGTAGATCTAAATGCGTCATAGTCTTTGCGCGCTTTTACTGGCCCTGCCCACGTGGGGGGCGGCCCAAACCGGGGATTTGTCCACCTTTGACTGGCGTGATCCCGCCACGGCCGCACAATTGGGAACGCTTGGATCGGCTTTGACCAATGGCCCCAACTCAGGTCAGATTTCAGGGCAAAGTTTGGCCGAAATCACGGTATCGCCGTTGTCCAGTAACGATACCGACTCGGTCGGGTTATTGCCCCCAAAGGCAACTGGGTTTCCAGTGTCCTTATGGCGTCAATCTAGTGTGGCTGATTTGGGTCAAATCCTAGGCGTCATTCCCCCACCAAAGCACGCCGCCATACAAGGCTTGTTGTTTAACCTGCTCTTGGCCGAGGCCGACGGCCCCAGCGCAGCCATGAACACGCTCCAAGACGGCGCATTTTTGAAATTGCGCATTCAAAAACTGATTGAATTGGGGGCAATTGATCCTGCGTTGGCATTGTTGGAACGGGCCGCGCCAGTCCCGTCATCCTTGGTTCCTTTATTATTCGATGTAACGTTATTGGCCCCAAACATCGGGCCTGCATGTCCGCAGATCCTTGGGTTACCGTCTGACGGCAAACAGGATGCTGCGCGGGTGTTTTGTCTTGCGCGCAAGGGGGACTGGCTAACGGCAACTTTGGTTTTGGACATCGCCCAAGCGCTGGGGACGATTCGCCCGCAAACGGCCGCCCTATTGCATCAATTCCTAGAAACTAACGCACAGGATGACGTTACCGCACAACTGCCCCCCCCAGCACAGGTCGATCCACTGGAATTTCGCCTGTTTGAGGCGATCGGCACGCCCCTGCCCGCAGACTTATTGCCGCGTGCGTTTTCTGTGACCGATTTAACCGGCGATAATGGATGGAAAGCGCAACTGCATGCCGCGGAACGTTTGGCCGAAACCGGTGCAATTTCCGATAACACATTCTTGGGAATTTATACCAAATATCCCCCCGCAGCATCGGGCGGCATTTGGGATCGGGTGCGCAGTTTCCAAAGATTGGATCAGGCGCTGCAATCACGCAACGTTGATATTATCATACCGGCATTGGACCAAGCCTGGACACATTTCCGTGCGACCAATCTGAAATCACAGTTCGCCAACATATTTGCCCCCGCATTGCTGGACAGCGACCTGCAAGGCAGCGATCGGATTACGGCCGCAAAAATTATCATGTTATCGCGCCAATACAAACGTGCAGTACCGATGCTGGGGGGCCAAGACCGGTTTTTGGCCGCGATCGCACAATCGGATTTTTCCGGTGTCAGCCCGCATTCAACATTGGAACAAGCAATCCATGCCGCCTTTACACAGCCACGCGTTCCCGTATCCACCCAATCGTTGCTGGCGCAGGGCAAATTGGGCGAAGCGATTTTAACGGCCATCGTAAAATTCGAAAAAGGCGCCCAAGGTGACATGCAGGATTTGCTTGAATCACTGTCCACATTGTTGTTGGTGGGCCTAGACGATGTTGCCTGTCGTGCTGCGATTTCTGTTTACCTAAGGGCGCAACACTGATGCAAGATGTTCATCGTATTCAGGCATTTTTACAGGCCAAGGCCGCCGAAACGGGTGCCGCGCGGAGTACAACGGATGCCTATGCGCGCGACTTGCGCGATTTTCAAACTGATTTGGTCCCGCGCGGCTTGGATTTGATGTCGGCCCAGATGGCTGATATTGAAACCTATCTGGTGGGTTTGGATACCCAAGGATTGTCCAGCGCAACGCGGGCGCGTCGGTTGTCAGCCATTCGCCAATTCTATGCCTTTGCGGTCGAGGAACATTGGCGTGACGATAATCCGGCGATCCAAATCTCTGGCCCCGGTCGAAAAAAATCGTTGCCCAAAACCCTAAGTGTGGAACAGGTGGACCAATTATTGGCCTGTGCGCAGCGGTCTGGCAAAACCCGTATTGATCGATTGCGCAACACCTGTTTGATGCAAATGCTCTATGCCACCGGCATGCGCATTTCCGAATTGATGACCCTGCCCCTGTCGGTCGCGCGTGGGCATCCGCAATATTTGCTGATCCGTGGCAAAGGGAACAAAGAACGCATTGTCCCCCTGTCGCCCGATGCCCAAGACAGTCTGGCCCATTGGCTGGCACATCGTGATCAAACCGATGATCTGGATCAGGCCCAAGGCCGCACGCCATCGCCATATTTGTTTCCATCGCGTGGTAAACAGGGCCATTACACGCGGCACTGGTTTTATCAAAAACTGAAATCTTGGGCCGTGGATTGTGGCATTGATCCAGATCAGGTCAGCCCACATACCATCCGCCATGCCTTTGCCACGCATTTATTACAAAACGGGGCAGATTTGCGGGTGATCCAGACCCTGTTGGGGCATGCCGATATTTCGACCACCGAAATATATACTCATGTGTTACAAGATCGTCTGTGCGATCTGGTGTTGAATCATCATCCTTTGTCAAACACGCGCAATGCGGCCGGTAATACGTCCTCGGACGGCCAATAACCGCTGATCAGGGCAGATTGGTATCCTTGGATCAGTCCCGCATCCGTCAAAGACTGCGCAGCTGCTTGAGCGTCATAGGTCAAGTTGTGAATTTGAAAACGCCCCTGACACAGTGTTGCAAATTGTGTTGATGGATCGCCGCGATGGGGCGGCATCCCGATAACGCCCGTGTTATACCAGCTGCGATTGTTCGGCAAATGGCGTTCAAACGCGATCCCGCTGTGACCGGCGCAAATCACATCCACGGGTCCTATTTGATCGGCGATAGTGTCAAAATGCGCCACAAAGGCCGCATCACTGTCTACAGACCACACAAATTCCGAAATATGGTTTGGGCTGCCATGCACCACAACATAGCGTTTATCGAAATGTTCAAAGACGATCCAATCCGGTAGCCCCAGCATCCAATCACGATGATGCGGTGCCAGTGCATTTAAAACATACCCATACCAAGCAACCGACAACATATCACAGGTTGATCCACTGTCGAACCCGCACCCACAATCAAGCTGGCCTTGGGCCAATTGTTGTTCACAGTTGCCAGCAATCGAATGGTCACACTGCGCGCGCAACAGATCCAGTGTTTCATTGGGTTGCGCGCAATAGGCTACGCTATCACCAGTATGAATCCGGCGCTGGGCTGGAATACCGCGCTGATCGGCCCACGCGAACAATGACCTGGTGGCATGAAAATTGGAATAACAGCCGCCAAATATCAAAATATCATCGTCAATCCGGCCTATATCGTCGATCTTCATGGCCCGCTCCCTTGATTGCAGGGGATAAAATCCCCATAACCAGAACAGGACATTATCAGAAAAGACCCAATATGGAAGCGGATACACAAATACTTGACACAGCGTTTTGGATCACAACGGGGGCCATTTTCACCCTGTTGATCCTATCTGGTTTCTTTTCGGGCTCTGAAACGGCATTGACCGCTGCGTCGCGCGGTAAATTGCGCACCCAAGCGGACAAAGGATCGCGGGGCGCACAACGCGCATTACAAATCACCGAAGATAACGAACGCCTGATCGGGTCAGTTTTATTGGGCAACAACTTGGTCAATATTTTGGCCACATCACTAACCACTGCATTATTTACACGCCTGTTTGGCGAAAGCGGCGTGGCCTTGGCCACATTGGTCATGACAGTATTGGTCCTGATTTTCGCCGAGGTGTTGCCAAAAACCTATGCCATCACAAATGCTGAAACCGCAGCGTCGCGGGTATCAGGGCCAATTTCGTTCATCATTATGATCTTTGCCCCGATCGTAACGCTTGTCCGCTGGTTGGTGCGCCGCGTTTTACGCGTGTTTGGTGTGCAAACGGACCCCGACAGCCACATTCTGGCCGTTCGCGAAGAAATCGCAGGCGCCATCGCGCTGGGCCATTCCGAAGGTATCGTCGAGAAAGAGGACCGCGACCGCATTTTGGGCGCACTGGATTTGTCCGAACGCACGGTCGAGGAAATCATGCTGCACCGGTCTGGCATTGAAATGATCAACGCCGACGATGATCCCAGCCAAATTCTGACCCAATGTCTAGAAAGCGCGCATACGCGATTGCCTGTGTTCAAAGAAAACCCAGAAAACATCATCGGCGTGATCCATGCCAAGGATTTGGCACGCACGATGTATCGCAAGGTATCGGGCCCAGATGCGTCCTTGGACGATCTGAAAACCTTTGACATCCAAGAGGTTGCGATGAAACCCTATTTCATCCCCGATACCACATCGCTGGATGATCAAATGCGCCAATTCTTGCGCCGTCGGACACATTTTGCCTTGGTCGTTGATGAATACGGCAGCCTTGAGGGGTTGATCACCCTAGAAGACATCCTAGAGGAAATCGTGGGCGAAATATCCGACGAATTCGACCCCTTGGCCGAAGGCATCATCAAACCGCAAGAGGATGGCAGCTATATTCTAGACGGATCGATGACAATTCGCGACCTAAACCGCGCACTGGATTGGGCCCTGCCCGACGAAGAGGCCAACACATTGGCCGGACTGGTGATCTATGACGCCCAAATGATCCCCACAGTGGGCCAAGTTTTCAGTTTCCATGGGTTCCGGTTCGAGGTCATCGAACGCCAAGCCAACCGTTTGACAAAACTGCGGATCAAGCCGTTACAATAACGGCCTGATCCATCTGTTCTAGCCACGCAGTATTTCGCCCTTGGGGTCAAATGGCGGTTCATGCAGAATTGTGGCCTTGTGTGGCTTGCCCAGTATCATGACATCGACGGCATCACCGGGCTGGGCATTTTTCACATATCCCAGTGCCAGCGACATTCCAACGCTATAGCCATAGGCACCCGAGGTTACGCGACCAATGCCTTGGCCATCTTTGAAAATCGGCTCGCCCCCTGTGGCGTCTGCGTTTGATGCGGTCACATCCGCCTCATCGACGTGTAGCAATACCAATTGTTCCCGCGCGGGCTTGGCCATGACCTCTTGTGCGGCGGCTTTGTTCAGAAACTCTTTGTCCAGTTTGCACAGACGGTCCAATCCAACCTCTTGTGGCCAATATTCAGGGCTGTATTCGCGGCTCCAGCCGCCATAGCCTTTTTCGACGCGCAGCGACATCAATGCACGGCTGCCCACTGGGCCACCACCTGCCTCTTGCGCGGCTTGGATCAGGGCTGTGTAAACGGCCTGTTGGTCTGCCGTATCACAGTAAATTTCCCATCCCAGATCACCGGTAAACGACACCCGCAACGCGCCACAATCGACCCCTGCAATCGTCAATTTACCCGACCGCATGAAAGGCCAAGAGTGATTTGCAAGATCCGCATTGCTTAGCCGTTGCAACACATCGCGCGATTTTGGCCCTGCAACGTTAAAGGCGCAGCGCGAAACTGTAACGCTCTCAAACGTAGTGCCGTGGGGCAAGGGGACCTCTTTGTAAAACCGCTGCTGATAGCGTTCCGCCATGCCAGAGCTGATGATCCAAAATTCATCCTCGGCCATACGGGTCACGGTCGCATCGCCTGCAATGCCACCGCGCACGCCGATCAATGGCGTCAAACACGACCGTCCCACAGATTTCGGCATCGTATTAGCAAACACAGCATTCAACCAATCCTCGGCCCCCAGCCCCTTGCAGACGTATTTGCCAAAGTTCGAAATATCGATCACACCAACCGCATCGCGCAACATACGCGCCTCGCGTCCGACCGAATGCCACCATGGCTGGCGCATGAACCCTTCGGTTTCTGGGGTATCTGAATCGAAATACAGCGGATGTTCCCATCCATAGTTCAATCCAAAGACCGCCCCCATATCGCGCTGCATCTCATAAATGGGCCGCGTCCGTGCTGGACGACCGGCCGCGCGCTCTTCGTTCGGGAAATGAATTTTGAACCGGTTAGCATATTGATCACCCACGCGGGCCTTGGTAAATGCCGCATCTGCCCAATCGCCAAAACGCGCCACATCCCAGGCAAACATGTCATACCGCGTCTCGCCCGTCACAATCCAATCGGCGGCCAACATGCCCATCCCACCCGATTGGCTAAACCCCGGAATAATCCCGTTACAGCAGAAATAATTTTTCAACTCAGGCACAGGGCCAAATAAGACGTTCGAATCAGGCGACCAAATCATCGGGCCATTGATAACCCGTTTGATGCCGGCGGTCCCAACAACAGGCACACGATCAATCGCACGCATCATGTTCTCCTCGATCCGTTCTAAATCGTCATCAAACAATTCATGCCCGAAATCAGGTGGCGTCCCCTCTTCTGCCCAGAATTTCAAATTCCGCTCATAGGCGCCAACCAACAATCCCTTGCCTTCTTGGCGCAGGTAATATTCGCCATCACGGTCGGCAACCGATGGCAATCGACGATCCATCGCCTCAATTTCCGCAATGGTTTCGGTCACAAAATACTGATGCTCAGTGGGCTGTAATGGCAATTCAATCCCCGCCATACGCGCGACTTCGCGACCCCAAAGGCCGGCCGCATTGACAACCCACTGTGTATGAATATCCCCCTTGGGCGTGCGCACAATCCACGACCCATCGGACTGCGGCTCTGTCGCGGTCACAGGGGTGAAACGATAAATTTCCGCGCCCCGCTGACGTGCCCCAACAGCATAGGCGTTCGTGACCCCAGAGGGATCCACATTCCCCCCGTCAGGTTCCCACATGATACAACGAATGCCATCAAAATTCACCAGCGGGTGTAACCGTTCAGCCTCATCGCGGCTCACCTCATGGAAATTCATACCGTATAACTTGGCCTTTGCCGCCTGCAATCGCAACTGATGTTCGCGCTCTTTGGTTTGCGCCAAATACAATGATCCGGGCTGAAACACGCCGCAACCCTGCCCCGTCTCTGCTTCCAATTCTTTGTACAGGTTCATCGTATAATGCTGAATGCGGCTAATGTTCGTGCTGTCATGCAACCCATGAATATTCGCCGCCGCATGCCAGGTTGACCCGGAGGTCAACTCGTCGCGCTCTAACATCACGACATCCGTCCACCCCAGTTTCGTCAGGTGATACAGAATGGAACATCCAATTACCCCACCCCCAATCACAACAGCCTGCGCATGCGTCTTCATCTGGTTATCCTTTCCATAGACCTCCTGCCATCATTTCTAAAAACACACAGCCTCGATTGCCAATCTCCGACATTTACAGTCGCAAAGTCGCCTAATTCACCCCGTATCTAGCTTTCATTTTTGCCAAAATACTCGCGGGGGTCTGGGGGCGGCCTGCCCCCAGCGCTACTTTCCAACCAGCGACACATTTGGTCGCCTTTTGACTTGCCAATCTCCACCACTCAGGCAAGCTTACAACAAAAGAGAGGTATACAATGAAAACCACAACACGCGTAGCGGTCATCGGGGGCGGCGTCGTCGGATGCAGCGTTCTGTATCATCTGACCAAATTGGGCTGGTCTGACGTCATGTTAATCGAACGATCGGAACTCACGTCTGGCTCGACGTGGCACGCGGCAGGTGGCTTTCACACATTGAATGGCGATACAAATATGGCAGCCCTGCAGGGCTATACCATCAAACTATACAAAGAGCTTGAGGAAATCACCGGCATGTCCTGCGGTCTGCACCACGTGGGCGGTGTGACATTGGCCGATAATCAAGAACGCTTTGACATGCTTTTGGCTGAACGTGCGAAACATCGCTATATGGGCCTAGAAACCGAAATTGTCGGACCTGATGAAATTAAAAAAATTGCGCCGATCACAAATACTGACGGCATTATAGGTGCATTATACGATCCACTTGACGGCCACCTTGATCCCTCGGGCACAAC
>CBFHVU010000081.1:0-10350 GCA_965659465.1 uncultured Paracoccaceae bacterium
CTTTGGCCCACAACACCCTGCCGCCCATGGCGTGTTGCGTTTGGTATTGGAACTGGACGGTGAAATCGTCGAACGATGTGATCCACATGTTGGGTTGCTGCACCGTGGCACCGAAAAGTTGATGGAAAGCAGAACATATCTGCAAAACTTGCCCTACTTTGACCGTTTGGATTACGTGGCGCCGATGAACCAAGAACATGCTTGGTGTTTGGCGATCGAACGTCTAACAGGGGTTGAGGTTCCGCGCCGTGCATCCTTGATCCGCGTGCTGTATTCCGAAATCGGGCGTATTTTAAGTCACCTGTTGAACGTCACGACCCAAGCGATGGACGTAGGCGCCTTGACCCCGCCGCTATGGGGATTTGAAGAGCGTGAAAAATTGATGGGGTTTTACGAACGTGCCTGTGGTGCGCGTTTGCACGCAGCCTATTTCCGTCCTGGTGGGGTGCATCAGGACCTGCCAGATGATTTGATCGACGACATCGATCAATGGGCCGTCGAATTCCCTGCAATTTTGCAAGATATCGATGACCTTCTGACCGAAAACCGCATTTTCAAACAGCGTAATGCCGATATTGGTGTCGTGACCGAAGATGATATTTTGAACTATGGCTTTTCCGGTGTGATGGTGCGTGGCTCTGGTCTGGCATGGGATTTGCGCCGCGCACAGCCCTATGAATGCTATGACGAATTTGATTTCCAAGTACCTGTGGGAAAAAATGGCGACTGTTATGACCGTTATCTGGTCCGGATGGAGGAGATGCGTCAATCCACATCCATCATTCGCCAAGCAGTTGCCAAACTACGCGATTGCCCCGGCGATATTTTGGCCCGTGGCAAACTGACACCGCCCAAGCGGCGCGATATGAAAACCTCGATGGAGGCATTGATCCATCACTTTAAACTATACACCGAAGGGTTCCATGTTCCCGCGGGCGAAGTCTATGCCGCCGTTGAAGCGCCCAAAGGTGAGTTCGGTGTCTACCTTGTCGCCGATGGCACAAATAAACCCTATCGGGCTAAATTGCGCGCGCCGGGCTATCTGCATCTGCAGGCTATGGATCACATGGCCAAAGGGCATCAGCTGGCTGACGTTGCTGCAATTATCGGGACAATGGATATCGTATTTGGGGAGATTGATCGCTAATGCTGCGCCGTCTACACCACGAACAACCTGAAACTTTCGCCTTTAGCCCTGCGAATTTGGCATGGGCCGAGGGGCAGATCAAAAAATACCCTGAGGGGCGTCAGGCCTCGGCTGTGATCCCATTGCTGTGGCGCGCACAAGAACAAGAAGGTTGGCTGTCAAAGCCCGCGATTGAAGCTGTCGCAGACATGCTGGGCATGGCCTATATCCGTGTTCTTGAGGTTGCGACATTCTATTTCATGTTCCAATTGCAACCGGTTGGATCAATTGCCCATGTTCAGGTCTGCGGTACGCTGTCGTGTATGATCTGCGGTGCCGAAGATTTGATTGGCGTGTGCAAAGAAAAAATCGTAGACAAAGCGCATCAATTGTCCGCAGACGGCAAATTCAGCTGGGAAGAGGTTGAGTGTCTGGGATCATGTTCAAATGCGCCCATGGTTCAAATTGGCAAAGATTACTATGAAGATTTGACCGCTGCACGCTTTGCCGAGATTTTGGACGAATTGGCCGCAGGCAAGGTGCCAACACCTGGTCCGCAAAACGGTCGCTACGCGGCCGAGCCGTTAAAGGGTCTGACATCGCTGACCGAATATGACAGCGGTAAAACCAAATATAATGCGTCCGTGCAACTGGCCACCGATATCGGTGATACAGTCAAGCGCATTGATGGCACTGAGGTACCCTTGCTGACCCCATGGATCGACAAAGGCGCGCGTGCTGCAACGCCGCCCAAATCGACAGAATCAGCAGACCGCGCCGCATCAAAACCGGCACATGCGCAGAAAAAAACTGCCGTTTCCCCGAAAAAAACCGCAGAAGTCGCACCAGCTGCGGCCAAAAAGCCACGCACAATGAAAGCGCCACGCAAAGCGGGTGCAGATGATTTGAAACACATAAAGGGTGTGGGCCCAAAGCTAGAAAAGTTATTGAATAGCTTGGGCTTTTTCCATTTTGATCAAGTGGCCAAGTGGACGGCAGAAGAGTTAGCCTGGGTCGATGACAACCTTGAGGGGTTCAAAGGACGCGCAACGCGTGATGAATGGGTTGGACAAGCCAAAGTTCTCGCATCAGTTGAAATGACTGAATTCTCTTCTCGTGTTAAGAAGGGAGACGTTTACTAACGTCTTTTTACACATGGGAGAAAAAATATGACCGATGAAAACGAAACAATGAAATGTACATTCTGGTGCTGGGGGCTTGCGGCCCTTGCGGCTCTGTTGACTGTCATTCTATGTCTGGTCATTGGGGGAATGGGTTGGATTGCATCGCTGTTTTTTGCAATCGTTGTTTTTGTCGTGTTGGGGTTCTTGTTGGGTTGGTTATTTTGTCGGCCCCTCGCACCTTTGAATGCGCAAGGCACGCAGACGGTTGATCACAAGACATCATCGCAACCGACACAGGAAACGCCAGTGCAGCCCGCTGCTGTTGCGCCAGCACCTGAAGCACAACCTGCGCCTGCCGCACCTGAACCCGTTGCCGAGGAACCAGTATCAGCCGAACCAACGGCCGCTGCGCAGCCATCTGGCCTTGATGCTGCACGAAATGGGCAAGCTGATGACCTTAAACGTATTAAGGGCGTCGGACCAAAGCTGGAACAATTGCTTAATTCGCTTGGGTTTTTCCATTTCGATCAAATCGCGGCGTGGACCGCTTCAGAAATCGCTTGGGTTGATGAAAACCTACAAGGGCTCAAGGGGCGGGTTACCCGCGATAATTGGGTCGCCCAAGCCAAAACTCTGGCGGCCGGTGGCTATACTGAATTTTCCAAACGCGTCGATGATGGCGACGTGTACTAGGGGATAAAAAATGGGTCGCGATACGGAGCAGAACACAGCAAAACAGGGCCGATTGGTCGGCCTGGTTATTGCAGGTGCAATGTGCATATGGATCGCGGCCCAATGGATTGGGCCAGAATTGGGTTTGTCGGGTCGCTATGCGATTTTGATTGATCTGTTGGCCTTGGCCGCGTTTTTTTGGGCGCTGGTTGTTACGTTTCAAATCTGGCGGCAACGCCAATCGGACAAAGGATGATCGCAAGATGTTAAAGGATCAGGATCGGATCTTTACCAATATCTACGGGATGCATGATCGCACCCTGAAAGGCGCAATTGCGCGCGGCCATTGGGATGGCACGGCCAAGATCATCCAAAACGGTCGCGATTGGATTGTGGACCAGATGAAGGCATCAGGCCTGCGCGGTCGCGGTGGGGCAGGTTTCCCAACCGGTCTGAAATGGTCGTTCATGCCCAAAGAAAGCGATGGTCGCCCTGCCTATTTGGTGATCAATGCCGACGAATCCGAACCCGGAACCTGTAAAGACCGTGAAATCATGCGCCATGATCCGCACACCCTGATTGAGGGCGCGTTGATTGCATCTTTCGCGATGAATGCGCATGCGTGCTATATCTATATCCGCGGTGAATACATTCGTGAGAAAGAGGCACTGCAAGCCGCAATCGACGAATGCTATGACGCGGGCCTGTTGGGTAAAAATGCCGCCAAATCCGGTTGGGATTTTGATCTGTATCTGCACCACGGTGCGGGCGCCTATATTTGCGGCGAAGAAACCGCTTTGATCGAAAGCCTTGAGGGCAAAAAGGGCATGCCACGCATGAAACCCCCGTTCCCCGCGGGTGCGGGATTGTATGGGTGCCCAACCACGGTGAACAACGTTGAATCTATTGCCGTTGCGCCGACCATTTTGCGTCGCGGGCCGGAATGGTTTTCATCCTTTGGCCGTCAAAACAACGCAGGTACGAAATTGTTTGCCATTTCTGGCCACGTCAACAACCCCTGCGTCGTAGAAGAGGCAATGTCGATCACATTCGAAGAGCTGATCGAAAAACATTGCGGGGGCATCCGTGGCGGTTGGGATAATTTGCAAGCGGTCATTCCGGGCGGGTCATCTGTCCCATGTGTGCGCGGCGAAAAAATGCGCGACGCGATTATGGATTTTGATTACCTGCGTGGTGATTTGGGATCTGGTCTGGGCACCGCGGCGGTGATCGTGATGGATAATTCCGTCGATATGATCAAGGCGATCTGGCGTTTGTCCAAATTCTATAAACACGAAAGCTGCGGTCAATGTACCCCGTGCCGCGAAGGCACCGGTTGGATGATGCGCGTCATGGACCGTTTGGTCAAAGGTGAAGCGTCATTGGAAGAAATCGACATGCTGTGGGATGTGACCAAGCAGGTCGAAGGCCACACAATCTGCGCATTGGGCGATGCGGCCGCTTGGCCGATCCAAGGTTTGATCCGAAATTTCCGCGAAGAGATTGAGGACCGGATCAAAGCGACACAATCAGGGCGCAGCGGTGCGATGGCAGCGGAATAGTGATGAAATTTGTTTGCCTCATATCCATTTTGGCTGCGGTGACAGCCTGTGGACGGATCGAAACTGAAAACGATCCGCTGTTTGATGGCATGCGCTTTTCATCCAAGATTTTGATTTCAAAAACGAACCCCAAGGCGTTTGATATCGTGGTGGCAAATGCAGCAAAATCAGTTGTAGGCGCACGCGAAGCGGGGCGCTGGCGGTCCACGGTTTATTGCGTTCGCACCTACGGTGCATCAGACGTGGATTGGGTCATCAGCCCCGATGCAGATGCGCCCGTGATTGAAAACGGCGACCTGATCCTGAAAGGAGCCTGCCGCACATGAAAACGCTAAGCATGATCATTTCAAATATATTGGCAGCATTGCTGCCGATGCGGGCCGAATTGCGCCCGATCCGAATTAAAGTTGAACACACAACACCCCGCACACAGCTGCGGCGCAAAACAAAGTGAGAGCGATGACAGACCTACGCAAAATCATCATCGACGGGCACGAAGTCGAAGTAGACGGGGCGATGACCCTGATCCAAGCCTGCGAGGAGGCCGGTATCGAAGTGCCGCGTTTTTGTTACCACGAACGTCTGTCCATTGCGGGCAACTGCCGTATGTGTCTGGTCGAAGTTGTGGGCGGTCCGCCCAAACCTGCTGCATCCTGCGCGATGCAGGTGCGTGATCTGCGCCCCGGACCAGAGGGGCAACCGCCTGTTGTGAAAACGAATTCCCCGATGGTCAAAAAGGCGCGCGAAGGCGTGATGGAATTTTTGTTGATCAACCACCCGCTGGATTGTCCGATTTGTGACCAGGGCGGCGAATGTGATTTGCAAGACCAAGCTATGGCCTATGGGATCGCTGATAGTCGATACAACGAAATCAAGCGTGCCAGCACCGATTTGGATCTGGGGCCACTGGTTGCGACTACGATGACGCGGTGTATTTCGTGCACCCGTTGTGTGCGGTTCACGACCGAGGTTGCCGGCATCACCCAGATGGGCCAAACCGGTCGTGGCGAAGATTCCGAAATCACCAGCTATCTGAACGAAACATTGGACAGTAACCTGCAGGGCAATATCATTGATCTGTGTCCGGTTGGTGCGCTGACATCGAAACCCTACGCCTTTACTGCGCGTCCTTGGGAATTGACGAAAACGGAAACCATCGACGTGATGGATGCGCTGGGATCCAACATCCGCGTAGATACCAAAGGGCGCGAAGTCATGCGCATTTTGCCACGCAACCATGATGGTGTGAACGAAGAATGGATTTCGGACAAAACCCGTTTCGTTTGGGACGGTCTGCGCCGCCAGCGTTTGGACGTGCCATATATCCGAGAAAACGGTAAACTGCGCAAAGCGCCATGGCCCGAGGCTTTGACCGCCGCGGCCAATGCGATCAAGGGGAAAAAGGTTGCTGGTTTGATCGGTGATTTGGTCTCTGTCGAGGCGGCGTTTGCGTTAAAACAATTGATCACGGGACTGGGTGGCAATGTAGAATGCCGCGTTGACAATGCCCGTTTGCCGGCTGGCAACCGTTCGAGCTATGTCGGAACCGCAACGATCGAGGATATTGACAGCGCGAAATTCATCCAGCTGATCGGCACGAACCCCCGCGACGAGGCACCCGTTTTGAACGCTCGCATCCGCCGGGCTTGGGCCAATGGCGCGCTGGTTGGTTTGGTCGGCGAGGCCGTTGATCTGACCTATGACTATGCTCATGTCGGCACGGATCGCGCTGCTTTGGCCGGTCTTCTTGGCAAAAAACACGATGCTGTCTTGGACGCGCCATCCATCGTGATCGTTGGCCAAGGCGCGTTGCGCGAAGCAGACGGTGCCGCCGTACTGGCCGCGGCGATGCAATTGGCTGAGGAGACCAAATCAAAATTGATGATCCTGCACACCGCTGCGTCGCGTGTCGGTGCAATGGACATTGGTGCAGTGACCACTGGCGGTTTGCAGGCTGCGATTGATGGGGCTGATGTCATCTATAACCTTGGCGCGGACGAAGTTGAAATCGATGCTGGCGCATTCGTGATTTATCAGGGGTCGCATGGTGACCGTGGGGCGCATCGCGCCGACATTATTCTGCCAGGTGCCGCCTATACCGAGGAAAACGGCCTGTTCGTCAATACCGAAGGCCGCCCACAATTGGCCATGCGTGCGGGCTTTGCCCCTGGTGAGGCCAAAGAGAACTGGGCCATTTTACGGGCCTTGTCTGCTGAATTAGATGCCACATTGGGGTATGACAGCCTAGCGCAATTGCGTCAGGTATTGGTGGCCGAGGTGCCGCATCTGGCCCGTATTGATGAGGTTGCGGAAAATGAATGGACGGCTGAGCCTGCGGATACGCTGGGCGATGCGAAATTCAAAAACGCCGTGGTTGATTTTTATTTGACCAACCCGATTGCACGCGCATCCAGCCTGATGGCGGAATTGTCCGCAAATGCGAAATCACGCGGTCACAAGGTGGCAGCGGAATAATGACAAGCGCGTTTTTGATAGCATGTTTGGCCTGCGCTGCGACAGTGATTGTCGCAGGCTGTCAGGCTGTGCCATCTGACACAGCGCGCGCCAATACGATCCAATATCTAGGTGTTCAGACAAAATTGTTGACGCCTGATTTGGTGCAATTTCACGTCACCTTAACAGGGGCGGATACGGCACAGGCCGTTGAAACATATGCAAAATGTGCTGCGGCGCAGTACACGTTGATCCGTGGGTTCGGATTTGCCCGCCATGTGCGTACACAGGTGGGCCAAGATGGACCGCGATGGAATGCAGATGCTGTTTACACAGTGTCAGCGGGCCTGCCCAATGGCCTGCGTACCTTAGATGCAGAGGTCGTCGCCGACAGCTGCAAATTAAACGAAATACCAATGGTGTGAGGACCGATGGCTGATTTCCTAAATACAACGGGCGGAATGGCCCTGATTATCGTGGCACAGGTTTTGGCTGTCGTCGCATTCGTCATGATTAGCCTGCTGTTTTTGGTCTATGGTGACCGCAAAGTTTGGGCAGCTGTCCAGATGCGGCGCGGACCAAACGTGGTGGGGGCCTTTGGTCTGCTACAGACCGTTGCTGATGCCTTGAAATATATCGTGAAAGAAGTTGTCGTGCCGGCGGGGGCTGACAAGACGGTCTTTATGTTGGCGCCGATGACATCGTTTGTTTTGGCAATGATCGCTTGGGCGGTTATTCCATTCAACGATAGCTGGGTATTGTCAGACATTAACGTGGCCATTTTGTATGTCTTTGCCGTTTCCTCGCTTGAGGTCTATGGCGTAATCATGGGCGGCTGGGCGTCAAACTCGAAATACCCGTTCTTGGGGTCGTTGCGGTCTGCTGCGCAGATGATTTCCTATGAGGTCTCTATCGGTTTGATCATCATCGGTGTGATTATTTCCACGGGTTCGATGAACTTTGGCGATATCGTTCGTGCGCAGGATGGGGATTACGGGTTCTTTAGCTGGTATTGGTTGCCGCATTTCCCGATGGTATTTTTGTTCTTTATCTCGGCCTTGGCCGAAACGAACCGCCCGCCGTTCGATTTGCCCGAGGCGGAATCGGAATTGGTGGCCGGATATCAGGTTGAATATTCATCGACCCCATTCCTGTTGTTTATGGCGGGGGAATACATCGCGATATTCTTGATGTGTGCGCTGACATCGCTGCTGTTCTTTGGTGGCTGGTTGTCACCCATTCCGGGTATCCCAGACGGGGCGTTGTGGATGGTTGGCAAAATGGCGTTCTTCTTTTTTATCTTTGCGATGGTTAAGGCAATTACACCACGCTACCGCTATGACCAGTTGATGCGTTTGGGATGGAAGGTATTCTTGCCATTTTCATTGATCTGGGTCGTATTCGTGGCCTTTATGGCAAAGTTTGAACTGTTCGGCGGTGCCTATGCCCGTTGGATGATGGGAGGGTAATATGGCACAAATCGATTACACACGTGCGGCTAAATATTTCCTGTTACAGGATTTTTGGGTCGGTATGAAATTGGGGCTAAAGTATTTCTTTGCCCCCAAGGCAACGCTGAACTATCCCCATGAAAAGGGCCCAATCAGCCCGCGTTTTCGCGGTGAACATGCGCTGCGTCGTTATCCCAACGGTGAAGAACGCTGTATTGCCTGCAAACTTTGCGAAGCGGTGTGTCCCGCCCAAGCAATCACCATTGACGCTGAACCGCGTGAAGACGGCAGCCGCCGGACCACACGGTATGACATTGATATGACGAAATGTATCTACTGCGGGTTCTGCCAAGAGGCATGCCCTGTTGATGCGATTGTCGAAGGTCCGAATTTTGAATTTTCGACGGAAACCCGGGAAGAGCTGTTTTATAACAAAGAAAAGTTGTTAGAGAATGGCGATCGCTGGGAATCTGAAATTGCCCGTAATTTGGAAATGGATGCACCATACCGATGACCGATCCCAAAAACCCATTTCAGGATATGATTCAAGCGGCACAGGATATGGTGAAATCTTTTAATCCTGCGCTTGAGACATTTTCGCCTAAAGGATTTGAGGCAATGTGGCCGACCATGCCCAAAGAGGTGATGGAGATGTATTTCGGCAAAACCTTGAACAAAGATGGGTTGGATGCAAAAACGCGGCTGTTGTTGACGCTTGCAGGGTTAACAATGCAAGGCGCACAAAATGACACGGGCCTGCGCCAAACAGTCAAACACCTGTTAGAGGCTGGCGCGCACAAACAAGAGATTATTGAAACAATCGGCCAAATGTCGATGTTTGCAGGTTTACCCGCCATGACCCGCGCCATGCAGTTGGCCCAGGAAATCATGGAAGACAAAGAGGAAAAAGACACATGAGCGTTGTAACCTTTGCGTTCTATTTGTTCGCGCTGTGCACCATTGCGGGGGGCCTGTTTACAGTGATCAGCCGCAATCCGGTCCATTCGGTCCTATGGTTGATTTTGGCCTTTTTGTCATCGGCCGGTTTGTTCGTCTTGCTGGGTGCAGAATTCGTCGCAATGTTGCTGGTCATTGTTTATGTCGGCGCCGTTGCGGTGTTGTTCTTGTTTGTGGTCATGATGTTGGATGTCGACTTTGCCGAGTTAAAGGCCGAAATGGCGCAATACATGCCGCTGGCGTTGTTGATCGGTGTGGTTTTGTTGATGCAGCTTGCCATGGCCTTTGGCGCATGGGAATTTGCGGATACGGCGCAATCCGCACGTGCGGCAATCAAACCTGCGGATGAACACAACACCGCTGCATTAGGATTGATTTTGTATGATCAGTATTTCCTATTGTTCCAACTGGCAGGGTTGATTTTGCTGGTTGCGATGGTGGGTGCGATTGTTCTGACATTGCGTCACCGCAAAGATGTGAAACGTCAGAATATTTTGGCACAAATGTATCGCGATCCAGCCAAAGCGATGGAATTGAAAGACGTAAAACCGGGGCAGGGGCTGTAGGCCACCTATCGGATAGAACACGGGAACCGAGGTTAATATGATTGGTTTAGAACATTACCTGACAGTTGCAGCGACGCTGTTTGTCATTGGTATCTTTGGGCTCTTCCTGAACCGGAAGAACGTCATCATCCTGCTGATGTCGATTGAATTGATGTTGCTGGCAGTCAACATCAATCTGGTCGCGTTTTCCAGCTATCTGGGCGATTTGGTGGGTCAGGTGTTCACGCTGTTCGTTCTGACCGTTGCCGCCGCCGAGGCTGCGATTGGTTTGGCGATTTTGGTCAGCTTCTTCCGCAACCGTGGCACTATCGCGGTCGAAGACGTCAACGTGATGAAAGGGTAAAGACATGGAAAAGATTATCCTTTTTGCCCCATTGGTTGGCGCGATTATTGGCGGCTTTGGCTGGCGCATCATTGGTGAACGCGGCGCGCAAATTC
>CBFHVU010000082.1:0-10179 GCA_965659465.1 uncultured Paracoccaceae bacterium
AGCAGGTCAAAAGATTTGCAATTTCGCCCAGCACAGTTGGCACAAAGCTTGAACATATACTTTCGTCTTGCAGACAAAAGTAAATTTATTTCAACCCACGAACCTAATGAAAGGGAACGTTATGAAAACACTCGTACTTGCAATGATCTTGGCCGTAAGCGGTGGTGCAGCAACATTCGTCCCAACCCATGTGGCGGCCAGTGACATCATAGATTAATGGTGGGTGGCAGGGGCACCAGGGCTCGAACCCGGGACCTACGGTTTTGGAGACCGTCGCTCTACCAACTGAGCTATACCCCTATCGTGGCTGTGGATACGATGCATAGGGGCTGAATACAAGACCAAATCAGCATGATTTTGCAAAAATCGTGCTGATTTTTCGTGCGTCACACTGACCACAACTCTTCTGAATTGCGCGTTATTCCGATGTCTTCTCTGCTTGCCTCTTGCAGAGAATGCAGCGTATTGTGTGAACGTTAGCGAAAGGAACCAAACATGGCGATCAAATCCGTGGGTATTATCGGCGCAGGCCAAATGGGCAACGGAATTGCCCATGTTTTGGCACTGGCAGGATATAATGTGGTTTTGAATGATCTGGACCAAGACCGGCTAGACGCAGCCATTGCGCGGATCCAAAAAAACATGGATCGTCAGGTCAAAGGGGGCAAAATATCAACCGAGGATCAGGCCGCAGCCATTGCACGGATATCGCCGACATTAGATATCGCAAGGGCTGCCAAAACCGATCTGGTGATCGAGGCCGCGACAGAAGACGAAAAAATCAAACAGAAAATATTTGATTCGCTGCTGCCCCATTTGCTGGATCATACCATTTTAACATCGAATACGTCGTCGATTTCGATCACACGTCTGGCCAGCCGCACAGATCGCCCAGAACGTTTCATGGGGTTCCATTTTATGAATCCTGTTCCTGTGATGCAGTTGGTAGAATTGATCCGCGGGATTGCAACGGACCAAGCCACATATCATAGCTGCCTTGAGGTGGTAAACACTTTGGGCAAAACCGCCGCTAGCGCCGAAGATTTCCCCGCCTTTATTGTAAACCGCATCCTGATGCCAATGATCAACGAAGCGGTCTATACCCTATACGAAGGCGTGGGATCCGTGGAATCCATCGACCAGTCCATGAAATTGGGTGCAAATCACCCCATGGGTCCCCTGGAATTGGCAGATTTCATCGGGCTAGACACCTGTTTGGCCATTATGAACGTTTTACATGATGGGTTGGCCGACACCAAATATCGCCCCTGCCCACTGTTGACAAAATACGTCGAGGCCGGATGGCTGGGCCGCAAAACCAAACGTGGGTTTTACGATTATCGTGGCGAAACACCCGTTCCGACCCGATAATTTATGTCAAACTGATGGTGTGCTGACGCAGCCAGTCCATAAACCCACGCGGGTTTGTTGACCACGATTCAATTTCGGACGGTGGGATGGGCGCCCCAACAATCGGTTTTTGCGGTTTGTTCACGGCATGGACAACTTCGTGAATTAATAAACCCTGACGTATAGTCGGCGATAGCTGCGCTGCGATTTGATAGGCACGCGAATTCGCACCCGGGAAAAAAATTGGCACCACAGTGGCCCCAGATTTCTGGATCATTTTGGCAGTAAACGGATTCCATTCACCTTCAATCACTGGACCGAACATCGTCTGGCTGTTGGCAACCTTACCGGACGGAAACACCACGATCACGCCACCTTGGGCCAAATGTGACATTGCGGCTTTGCGCATCTCTAGGCTTTTTTTGATCGAGTCCTCTTCGTGATCAAAGGGAACAGGGATCATGAAATCTTGGATCTGATCAACGCCCGTCAATAACGATCGGGTCAGAATTTTATAATCCTGACGCACGCGCCCGATCAATTCCGCCAAAATCATACCATCGACCAACCCATGCGGATGGTTCGCCACGACGATAACTGGGCCGGTTTTGGGAATATTGTTGATTTGTTCGATCGGGGTTTGCAACGTTATCCCCATCACATCCAACGCCTGCGCCCAGAACGGTTGGCCGTGGGGAATGCCCATGGATTCAAATTTACGGACCTTGGACAACAATCGCAGTTTGCCGGTGCACATTTCCATGGTTTGGATCACACGCCGCTTGAACGGGTTTGGAAACGTCGTGGCATAGGACAGGCGACGGCTGTCATAGGCATTGTCTGTTCTTGGTTTGGTGCCTACCCACGGGATATAATGGATTGCAACCATCCCGCTACTGGTCTTCTCCAAATCGGTCGGCAACCAAGGCGTCCAACGCCTGCATTAATGCTGACGCTTGTGGGCCAGTTGTTGTCACTTGGATAGATGTGCCTGTGGATGCCGCCAACATTAACAGCCCCATAATGCTGTCGCCTGTTGCATCCAACCCGTCTTTTTCGACAATCGCTTGGGCATCAAACTGTTCCACAACGTCTACAAATTTCGCTGACGCCCGCGCGTGCAGACCTTTTTCGTTGATAATTTTCAATTCGCGCTGAACCGCATCGGACATTGACATCGCTGCTTTCTAAAGAGTGTGAACGTTTAGATACTTCCGCCCCGCAGATAACGCAGCATCAACGGATTGGTCAATCTTCATGTGGCGCGTTTTGGCTAACTTGATCAGCATTGGTAGATTGGCCCCATACAAAATGCGTCGATTTTCGGGGCCGCATGCCTTGATTGCTAGATTGGATGGGCTGCCGCCAAACATGTCGGTGACCAAAACAACACCCTGCCCCACATCAACGGTTTGGGCCGCGTCACATATTTCCTGTTGTTTGGCAGCACGATTGCATTCCGCCTCAATAGACACAGAAACAACACCGGTCTGACGGCCGACAACATGTTCAACCGCTGCCAAATACTCTTTGGCTAATCCGCCATGCGCTACGATAACGATACCGATCACGCTCAACCCTCAGCTTGGGCCGTCAGGCCCTGTTACGTTCCAATTCGCGGTGTCGAATAGACACCTGCCACCCCTGATTGGCAAGCGCTTTCGCCAAAAGTTCCGCTAGGGCAACTGAACGATGTTGCCCACCAGTGCAGCCAAACCCTATCGAGAAATGCGTTTTGCCTTCATCTGTGTAGGCTGGCAACAAAAAACGGCTAAGATCAGAAATTTTTGCGAAAAATTCAGAAAACCTTGGGTCAGCCTGCACATAGTCTTGGATGTCTTTATCACATCCATTTAGCTTGCGCAGCTCGGGTTGCCAGTAGGGATTGTTCAAAAACCGACAATCAAACATCATATCGACCCCACGCGGCAAACCACGTTTATAGGAAAACGACTGAACCGACACTGCCAATCCAACCGAGCGTTCCGTGGTAAAATACCGCGCTATATCGGCGCGCAGGTGATGTGGGCTCATCTCGGATGAATTGATGACAATATCTGAACGGGCCATGATTGGCACCAACAAATCGCGTTCACGTTCAATTCCTGCCAATGGCGTTTCGGCCGGCGCCAATGGATGGCGACGACGCGTTTCCGAAAAGCGCCGGACCAACACATCATTGTCGCATGTGACAAAAACCAAATCATACGCAATCGATGGAATTTCAGATAAATGCTGCAGCATATCGATCATGCCATGTACCGAAAAATCGCGATTGCGGGCATCCAGCCCCACTGCAATTTGGGATGGACGATTTTGCGCAGTCACAATGTTCGGCAACAGGCTAAGGGGCAAGTTGTCAATCGTTTCATATCCCAGATCTTCAAGCGCACGGATGGCGGTGGATCGTCCTGCGCCAGACAAGCCAGTGACCAAAACGATTTTTGTAGCTGCCTTTGTTTGTGCGTCAGACATAGATGTGCCCAGATTGGTTTGGTGGTCGACCATGGTTCATATACAGGTATAGGCTTTGAGGCAATCCGTCCAGCCCAGCGCCATAAATTAACGGAAATTTAAGACCCAAGAGCGCGTATTCCCGTTTTGGCGGTATACGGTCTGGTTCCATCCGAGACAAATCTACAACCAAGACAAGCGGGGCAGTTTCAACCATAGGACAGCCAACAATACCAATTCCACGCAGTTCAAGGCCAGCGGGCAAACTGGGGGGGCGTGACATTTGAACCTTTGATCCATCGCAGGTCAAAACGGTTTGATCATCTGCGATTAAGTTGGCACCAAGCACGATCAAATCACGCGCCAAGCTAGATTTACCGGCACCTGATGGTCCTAAGATCAATATGCCTTGCCCTGCAAGTTCAACTGCACTGCCGTGCAAACGCTGTGATGCTTGGGTCATACGGGCAACCCAACGACGAACCGCGCACCCAGCGGCTGGCTGTCAGGCGCGGCATGGGTCGGGCGAATATTTTCAGCCCAAATGACACCATTGTGCGCCTCGACGATTTGTTTTGATATCGCCAAACCTAACCCAGAGTTATTCCCAAAATCGGCTGCGGGGCGTTCGGAATAAAACCGTTTGAATATTTTTTCCAACGCCTGCTCAGGAATGCCGGGGCCGGTGTCTTCGACCACAATCAATACCCGCAAATCACGCATACGCACCCAAATGCGCACGGCGTCACCCTCTTGGCAAAAACTGATGGCATTTCCGATCAGGTTTACGAACACTTGGGCCAATCGCGCTTCAAGCCCGTTGATGATGATTTGTTGTTCAGGCAAATCGACGATGAAATCGATACCCTTGGACTGTGCCTGTGATCCAAGATATTCGGACAACCCGCGCACCATAGGGACCAAATCAAACTGTTCTTGTTCATCCTTGACCAATTCACTGTCCGGACGCGATGCATTGGAAATATCGCTAACCAACCGATCCAAACGGCGCACATCATGGTCGATGACCTCAATCAATCTGGCGCGCTGTTCATCCTTTTTCGCCATCGTCAGTGTCGCAACCGCGGACCGTAGCGAGGCAAGGGGATTTTTGATTTCATGCGCAACATCGGCTGCAAATTGTTCGTTGGCATCAATACGATCATATAATGCAGCAACCATCCCCCGCAAAGCGGTGGACAACCGACCAATTTCATCCGGTCGCCCCTTGAAATCAGGAATAACCACCCGCCCGGGTGCTGCACGTTTTTTGTTGTGATCGCGTCCCAGCTCAGCCGCGGTTGCCAACTGGTTCAATGGATTTGCGATCGTTGCTGCCAAAACAAGGCTAAGAAAAATAGAAATCGCCACACCCATCAGCAACATCTGTAACACCCGCTCTCGTTCAGCGCGGATGAAACTATCAATTTCGCCACTTGCGCTTCTGAGGATTACGACCCCGCGTTCAGGCACCCCAGGTTCGACAGGGACCACAGCACTAAATGACAAGGGTGAATTTTCAGGCGAATAGATATCAAGATAGGGGTTACCAGACATTTGGACACGCTCAGCAATGGCTGCCATGCGTGCCATTGGAAACTCGGGCGCGGTCGGCGGTGCTTGGCCAAACCGCACTATGGCTAGCATTGCCTTCCAAACGTAATCCAAACCACGGGTTATCGGCATATTTTGCGCGTTTGACTGACTGTTTTGCGCACCCACCACGACATCACGGCGCGCGATCACTGCGTGGTTCGCATCAAGCACCAACAATTCGTAACTGCCTCGGGTCCCCAATTCCTCTATTGTCTTGGATAAATCATCCACTGACGAAAGCCGCACTGAATAGGCAATCAGCTGTGCCTCGGTCAACAAGGATGTAGATTTCTGAGATACCAAATTTTCGCGCGCATCGTTTTGGTTAAGCACCCCGATGATCAAGATGTTCAGTGCAATCAGGTTCAAAATAACGATTTTGCGGGTCAATGGCGAACGCCAAAACGCGAACGACAGGCCATTGCGGTTAAACGCATCTAGTGCGGATTGACCGTCATTATATTTATCAACCTCGTAACCCTCTGATTCTAATAGGATCGAAACAGATGTTAAAATATTGCGGTCGTCATCAACCAACGCAATTGTTGCCATGCCTTACCTCACCAGTCACCGGACTGTATATTCCGTTGTTTGTTAAAAATATTCAACGACAATTCGCGAATCATTTTTAGAATTTCATGCAAAACCCGTTTTGCATCCCGTGGAATGATTTTCCAATGTTTCCCATAGGTCAAAAGATTGCGTTAACGTTTGCGCTAACATCAGATGATTGCGCTAACTGCGCTAAATTGTACCTATTCTTTCGGCACAGCTAAATGTTATGGACAAAGGGAATACTGAATGACCAGGCATTCCTCGACTGTTGGCGCCCACTGACGGGTCGTGAAATATTTCCGCCGCAAGGACGCGGCTACAGGAGTTAGACAATGACATTAGGACGGGTAAACCCGCAATTCCGGCTAGAGGATCAAGGTATCAGCGGTCTGGGAAATGTCTATTATAACTTTATTGAGCCCGCCTTGGTTGAGGCGGCTTTGAAACGAAACGAAGGGACATTGGGCCAAGGTGGTACATTCTTGGTCGAAACTGGCAAATTCACAGGTCGGTCCCCCAAAGATAAACACATCGTCAAAACTGCGTCGGTTGCTGACAAAATCTGGTGGGACAACAATGCCGCCATGTCATACGAAGGATTTGACGCGCTATACACCGACATGATCGCCCACATGCAGGGCAAAGATTACTTTGTCCAAGACTTGGTCGGGGGTGCAGACCCCGAACAATCCATCAACGTGCGCATGATCACTGAATTAGCTTGGCACAGCCTGTTCATCCGTCACCTGCTGCGCCGCCCAAGCCGCGATCAGATCGATACGTTTTTGGCGGATTTCACGGTTATAAACTGCCCTACGTTCCAGGCGAACCCTGAAAAACACAACTGCCGCAGTGAAACCGTCATCGCGATGAATTTTGACCGCAAAATGATTTTGATCGGCGGTACAGAATATGCCGGCGAAAACAAAAAATCAGTGTTCACTTTGCTGAACTATTTGCTGCCAGAAAAAGGCATCATGCCCATGCACTGTTCAGCAAACCATGCGGTTGGCAACCCTGTTGATACGGCTGTATTCTTTGGCCTGTCCGGCACAGGGAAAACAACATTGTCAGCCGATCCCGCACGGGTCCTGATTGGGGACGATGAACATGGCTGGTCCGATCGCGGCACATTCAATTTCGAAGGTGGCTGCTACGCCAAAACCATCAACCTGAATGCCGAGGCCGAACCAGAAATTTATGCAACCACGCAGAAATTCGGCACTGTCATCGAAAACATGGTGTTTGATCCAGAAACGCTGGATCTGGATTTCAACGACGACAGCCTGACTGCTAATATGCGTTGTGCCTATCCTCTGGACTATATTTCCAACGCATCCGACACGGCACTGGGTGGGCATCCCAAAAACATCATTATGCTGACATGTGATGCCTTTGGCGTTTTGCCCCCCATTTCACGTTTGACACCAGCGCAAGCGATGTACCATTTTCTGTCAGGTTTCACATCGAAAGTGGCCGGCACAGAACGCGGTGTGACGGAACCAGAACCCACATTTTCCACCTGCTTTGGCGCGCCCTTTATGCCGCGCCGTCCCGAGGAATATGGCAATCTGCTGCGCGACAAAATCGCCAAACACGGCGCAACCTGCTGGTTGGTCAACACCGGCTGGACCGGTGGGGCCTATGGCACAGGGTCACGCATGCCGATCAAGGCCACCCGCGCCCTGTTAACCGCAGCCCTAGACGGCAGCTTGGCCGAGGCCAAATTCCGCAAAGATCCGAACTTTGGGTTTGATGTTCCGATTGCGGTGGATGGTGTTGATGGCACATTGCTAGACCCGCGCGGCACTTGGGCCGATACGGACGCCTATGACGCGCAAGCACAGAAATTGGTACAGATGTTTGCGGACAACTTTGAACAATACATCCCCTATATCGACGAGGATGTGAAAGCCGCGGCCATTAGCTAGGCCAACAAGCATAGTCATTGAAAACCCCGCCCATTGTGGTGGGGTTTTTTTATGCTCAACGATATGAAACGAAAACGGCCCCTGCTTGGGGCCGTTCAATATTTAATTCATCTAAGTCGGGGTGTTTATCCGCGACCTTTCCATGGGACCATCACACGTTCCACCCAGCGGACCAACAGATCGATGGCCAAGCCGACAATCCCGATCACAACGATCCCCAAAATAACAATATCTGTTTGCTGGAACTTCGCGGCGACCATGATCATCATGCCGACACCTTTTTCAGCGGCAACCAATTCGGCCGCAACCACGGTGCCCCAACACACGCCCATCGCAACCCGCGCACCGGTAAAGATTTCGGGCAAACTGTTTGGAATAATCACATGACGCATAACCTGCCATTTGCTTGCCCCCAATGAATAGGCGGCATGCACCTTGGAAATGCGCACACCAGAAACGCCCGAACGTGCAGCAATTGCCATGATCCACAGCGCGGCCAGAAACAGCAGGATGATTTTGCCAACCTCGCCGATACCGGCCCAGATGATCACCAGCGGGATCAGCGCCAAGGGCGGAACAGGACGCATGAATTCAACAATCGGATCAAACCAACCGCGGAACCAATCAGACAAGCCCATAGCATACCCCAGTGGAATACCCACGGCTGCCCCAATGATAAATCCGACCACAACACGGAACAAGGAAAAGGCCAAAGGTTCTGCCAGAGTGATATTTTTGAACCCTTCAGATCCGATTTCAATCAAACGGGTGACAACATCCTCGGGCGCGGGTAGCCAGATTTTTTCCATCTGAACGCCCTTGTTCGGCTCAATATTCAGCGTACCTTTGGATGTGATAGCAACGCGCAGATTGTCTAGCTCAACCTCACCGCCTTCACTGACAGGTTGGCCTTCGATTGCGATGATGCGCGCGCCGGCTTTACGATCGAATTCATCGTTTTTATCCCAAACCAATAATTTGTTGCGATAGGATTGGATCGCAATCGCATCATTTTTGGCGACACCATCGCCAGCAGCAATGTCAACCGCTGGTGCATCTGTGCCGCTGGGGAAAACAACAACCTTGGCCTGCGCCGACGTGGTCGACCCGTCCGGCAATTCGATGTCATAGCTAAAGGTCACATCACCTTGGAACGCGCCGGGCATGTGCAGGAAACTGGGCACCAGTTTTGACCCGGTAAACGAACCCCAGACCAAGAAAATGAACACCACCGAAATGACCGATGCCGCCATATTCGATGTCACCGCACTGGCGTCGCCAAAGGTCACGGTTTTCAAAGACCCGAAATCAGATTTCGGGGTCAGAAACCGTTTGACCACGCGCCAAATCACAGTGGTTGCCATGATCAACGCGACATAGCCCACCAAATAGGGCAGGATTTGCAGCATCGTTTGCAGAACTGTCACCAGTTCGTCGAACAGTTGAACTATCACGCTCATGCTTGCTCCTCCTGACGGCCCATAATCTCTTCTTCCATATCCCAGATCATCGACAAAATCTCTTCGCGTGTTTTGGCATATTCGGGGTGTTTCTTCACTTCGCGCAGGTCTGCGTTTACGCCCAAATCTGCGAATGGCAAACGATATTCACGATGGATCCGACCCGGCCGTGGTGCCATGACCAACAACCGTTCACCCAGCAACAGGGCCTCTTCGACCGAGTGGGTGATCAGAATGATAGTTTTGCCTGTCTCTTTCCACAGCTTCAAAACAAGCGACTGCATTTTTTCGCGGGTCAACGCATCCAGCGCACCCAGCGGTTCATCCATCAAAATAACGTCAGGATCATTTGCCAAGCAACGGGCTAGCGCCACACGCTGCTGCATCCCGCCCGACAGTTCATAAACTGCTTTTTCTTTAAAATCACGTAGACCAACGACATCTAACAGATGATCAACGGTTTCGTTCATTTCGGCCTTTGGCATTCCCTTCATACGAGGGCCAAATCCAACGTTTTCGCGTACGTTCATCCATTCGAACAACGCACCTTGTTGGAACACCATGCCGCGTTCCGCATCTGGTCCTTTGACCACATGGTCGTTCAGCACAATCTGACCTTCGGTCGGGGCCAAGAAGCCTGCAACGATATTTAGCAACGTTGTTTTCCCGCAGCCCGATGGGCCAAGCACAGACATAAGGTCGCCTTTCTTAAGATCAAGCGACACGTTTTTTAATGCCTGCACAGACGAACCGTTTGGCAGGTCAAACCGCATAGAGATATTTTGAATGGACAGTCCCGACATGGCTGCCTTTCTTTCGGTAGATTGTAGGTG
>CBFHVU010000083.1:0-10172 GCA_965659465.1 uncultured Paracoccaceae bacterium
TTTCCCATCGCCTCTGGATCCAGAGTTAATCGAAATTCGCAAATCCTTGGTCGCACAAACCGTCCCAATCGGGTATTTGCCGGACAATTTCACGCAGGCCACTGCGGAAATTTATCATGCAATCGCCACGTTCATTTCAGCGGCAGATATCGATCCCAATTTCATCCTGATCTATGTACGGCTGGCGCAGTTTTTGGCGCCTGACCATGTGCCCGCGCGTTTGATGGCTGCTCAAACCTTGCAGGAATTGGGGCAATACGACCTGTCCATCGATGAATTCGCAAATATCGCTCCCGATCACCCGAAATATCACAATGCGGAATTGGGGCGGGCGGAAGCACTGGCTGCAGCAGGACAAGATCAGGCCGCATTACAGGTCTTGGAGAATCTAATGCGTCGTTTCCCGGATAGCCCATTGGCCTTTATGGGCTATGCGGATTTGTCTCGCCGCGCCGAAAGCTATGAAAAAGCGATCACCGCCTATTCGCGGGCAATCGATCTGTTTGCAGGGCAAAACCAATCGCGCTGGGGCCTGCATTACGCACGCGCCATTTCCTATGAACGATCTGACCAATGGCCCGCCGCCGAACGCGATTTTCGCAAAGCGTTAGAGTTAAATCCAAATCAGCCGCAGGTTCTGAATTACTTGGGCTATTCCCTGATCGAACAGCGCACCAATCTGGACGAGGCGCTGGACATGATTGATCGCGCAATTCGTCAAAGCCCAGATAGCGGTTATATCGTGGACAGCATGGGATGGGGTCTGTACCGTTTGGGCCGTTTCCAAGAGGGGCTGCCCTATATGGAGCGGGCCGCCGAATTGATGCCTGTCGATCCAATCGTGAACGACCACTTGGGCGATGTGTATTGGGCGGTCGGCCGCAAACTTGAGGCGGAATTCCAGTGGCGGCGCGCGTTGTCGTTTGACCCCGAAGAAAAAGACCTGCACCGTATTCGCAAGAAATTGGACATCGGATTGGACCAAGTGTTGATAGACGAGGGCCAAGATCCCATTCATCAGGTAGCAGATAATTGATGAAAATCTTTGCCCCGGCCAAGGTGAATTTGGCCCTGCATGTGACAGGCCAGCGCATCGATGGGTATCACGAATTGGATTCGGCCGTCGTCTTGCTGGATTGTGGCGACGACATTCAAATTGCATCGCACGCGGGGTTCAAATTGACCGCGGATGGTCCATTCGGGGCCATGGTGCCGCTGGATGGCAGCAATTTAATTGCCAAGGCCGCCGATCTGATGGCGCAGTATCACGCCAAATCGCCTGATGTTCATATCCATTTGACGAAAAACCTGCCCCCCTCATCGGGGATTGGTGGGGGCTCCAGTGATGCAGCCGCGACATTGGCAGGTTTGGCGCGGTTTTGGGACTGTGATCTGCCCTCATTGGCTGACATGACGCGATTGGGCGCAGATGTGCCTGTATGTTTGCAGCGCGGCACAGTACGTATGCGCGGCATTGGTCAACAGATTGACCCGCTAGCTTGGGAATGGCGGGGATGGTATGTCCTGGTCAATCCCGGGGTGGGTGTATCAACCCCTGATGTATTTCGCCATTTGCCAAAAAAATCTAACCCGCCCCTGTCCCTCAGTGAACAGATCACAACCGACCCCATTGGATGGTTGCGACACCAACGCAATGACCTGCAACCGGCTGCGGTGCAGATGGCCCCCGTCATTCAGGATGTTTTGGACGCGTTATCGCACCAAGATGATGTTGAATTGGTGCGTATGTCAGGATCTGGCGCCACCTGTTTTGCGCTGTTTTCCGACCATGACGCATGCCACCGGGCCGCCGGCAATGTTCAACGCCATCACCCCGATTGGTGGGTTTCGACGGCACGGGCCTGTAATTAGCGCGGCAAGCGTATCAGGATGTTACACAATCCGATGCACTACATAATCTGACAGATCGTGCAGCAGCTGGGTTATTTCGGTCTGCGGCAATCGGGTCAATGCGGCCTTGGCACGGTTTGACCAATCAATAGCCTCTTGGCGGGTGGCCTCAATCGCACCGTGTCTGTGCATCAGGGAAATGGCATGTTCCAGATCCCCGTCCACTTGTTGGCCCTGTTCGATGGTACGGCGCCAGAACATGCGTTCGTGATCGTCGCCGGCCGATATCGCTTTGATTAGGGGTAGGGTCAATTTGCGTTCGCGGAAATCGTCGCCCACATTTTTACCCGTTTGTTTCGCATCGCCCACGATATCCAACAAATCATCGACGATCTGAAACGATATGCCCAAGGCATCGCCATAATCATACAATGCCTGACACGCGTCAGGATCAGCGTTGGAAATAATTCCGCCAACCTGCGTTGCAGCGGAAAACAGGGCAGCGGTTTTGCCGCGCACGACTTGCAGGTAAATATCTTCGGTGGTGGCCAGGTTCTGTGATGCAGTCAGCTGCAAAACCTCGCCCTCGGCGATCGTAGCGGATGCGTTCGCCAAAATGTCCAACACCGGCAAGGACCCCGTCTCCACCATCAGTTGGAAAGAACGTGAAAACAGATAATCCCCAACCAAAACAGATGTTTTATTATCCCACAACAGATTGGCGGTTGGGCGGCCGCGGCGCTGTTCGCTTTCATCGACCACATCATCATGCAGCAATGTTGCGGTGTGAATAAATTCAACGGTGGCGGCCAAATGGATGTGATAGGGGCCGGCATAGTCGAAAATACGCGCACTGGCCAAGGTCAGCATAGGACGCAACCGTTTGCCCCCGGCATTTACCAGATGCGCTGTGACCTCGGGGATGCGGGGGGCGTGTTTTGATGCCATCCGCTGTTGGATCAATATATTCACGGCCTGCAGTTCCGGCTCTAACAACGCGGCTAGGGCTTCGTGTGGTTTGCGTGCTAATTGATCCAAAGTCATTCGTATTTCCTCTTAGGCCTCGACTTTTGCAAGGTCCCGTTTTAGATCCTGTACATGAAACTCTTATTGAAAACCAACGACATTGTCATGATTTCTTATGTTCGCTCAGTATTGGACGATCATGATATAGCCGTGTTTGAGTTGGACGTAAATATGAGTGTGTTAGAAGGTTCCATCGGAATCTTGCCGCGGCGCATCATGGTGGCAGATCAGCACCATAGACAGGCAGAACGCCTGTTGGAACAGGTGGGGATAATTATTGAAACGGACGGCTATGCATATAACGCAGGATGATTTTCTAGGCGGCGCGATCCGGTTGTATCAACCCACTAAGGGATATCGCGCTGGTGTGGACCCTGTTTTATTGGCGGCCACCATTCCGGCACAGGCCGGCCAATCTGTATTGGAATTGGGCTGCGGCGTGGGTGCGGTGTCACTGTGTTTGGGGCGCCGTGTGGCGGATCTTGATCTGACTGGAATTGAAATTCAGCCCGATTATGCCGATCTTGCGCGTCAAAATGCAGCACATAATCGGTTACCATTTCAGGTGATTACGGCGGATATTCAGGCATTGCCTGATGATATTCGTGCCCGCCAGTTTGATCACGTTTGCGCGAATCCCCCTTATTTTGACCGCGCTGAAACCACGCCTGCGCAGGATGCAGGGCGCGAAATCGCCATGGGTCTGGCAACAGATCTGGCAACGTGGGTGCAGACAGCTGCAAAACGTCTGAAACCCAAAGGTTATGCGCATTTTATTTTTCGGGCTGCAGGTCTGGGACAGTTGCTGGCCGCGATGCCCAAATCAATGGGCAGTGTGGTTGTCACACCGATTGTTCCGCGCGCTGGGCGCGATGCGGTATTGGTGATTGTGCATGCACGCAAAAATGGCCGTGCTGCACTGCGGCTCGAATCGCCAATCATTCTCCATAAAGGGGACCATCATGATCATTTTGAGGATGGATATTCCGACCCCATTCAAGCTGTCTTGCGCGATGGGGCAGCTTTAACACATTGGATTAAAGCATAAGTGATCAAAAATTCATCCCATGGGCAATATACCGCCATACCGTGGAACGGTACCGTGCAGCTGCAGCGTGACAGCCGGCAAAAAATGTGATGCACTATAATGGCTAAAGATAAGGAGTTCTTAGATGAGTATTGTCAGCCATGTTCAAGAATTAAAGAAAAAACACGAAGCTCTTTCCACACAAATTGAACAAGCACAGCGATCGCCAGCGACCGACGATATACACATAACCGAACTGAAAAAGCGCAAGTTACGTATCAAAGAAGAAATCAACAAACTAAGTTCGTAAATGCATAAGGCCCCAATTAAGGGGCCTTTTCTTTGTGCCTGCCTCGTCATGGGTGGGCACAAGCAATCACAGGGTGCGTAATGTATCCCCAATCGCCAATTTGGGCAGTAACTCGACAATGCTGTCATGGCGTGGCGCGTCGCCCGATATGCGGTCAGCAATGATTTCGGCCGCAATCTGCCCGATTTCTATGCGACAGGCATCCATTGTTGCCAATTGCATAGGCAGGCCTTGCAATAATTCGACCCCGTTAAACCCGGCCAATCCAACTGTATCTGGAATGGATACGCCCTGCGCCAACAGGTGCAACAATCCGCCTGCACCAATCATGTCATTGGAATAATACAGGAAATCCAGATTGGGTGTGCGGTGCAACATGTCACGGGTCATGTCGCGACCCTTGGCCAGTGCTGATCCGCCAGAGTAAAATTCTTGGTCTGCAATTTCGATCCCTGATCGTGCCAACGCTTGGGTGAACCCTTCGAACCGTTTGCGGGCGCGGTGGTCCAAGGGCATTTTGGTGCCCATAAAGCCGATGTTTTTGTATCCGCCCTTAACGATTTCCTCGGCTATTTGGCGGCCTGCGCGACGATGTGAAATACCAACCGCGCTGTCGATTGGTGTGCCGTCAACATCCATGATTTCGACCACGGGAATGCCTGAATTTTGCAACATAGCCCGCGATGCATCCGAATGTTCCAAGCCCGCGATAATTATACCCGAGGGCCGCCAAGACAGCATCTGATAGAGGACTTTTTCTTCTTTCTCAGGTAGATAATCGGTAATGCCGACCACGGGCTGCAATTCGGTGTCTTCTAACACGGAATTAATGCCCACCATCACCTCAGGGAATACCATATTGGCCATGGATGGGATAATCACCGCCACCAAATTCACCCGCTGACTGGCCAAGGCCCCAGCGATTTTGTTGGGCACATATCCCAAATCTTTGGCCGCCGTTAATACTTTTTCCCGCGTGGTGGGCGACACATCCCCACGTCCACGCAGAACACGGCTGACGGTCATTTCTGATACACCCGATGCTTCGGACACATCACGCAGGGTTAACGGGCGATGTTGGTTTTGTGCCACCAGAAAATTCCTATCCACTTTCAGTAATTTATGTTAGCGCAAAACCAGCCGTTTATTCAAGCACAAGTCTGCGCTAAATTTTCGCCTTTCGGGATGACATACCCAAACTTTGGCGATAATAAATGACGATCGGCCCCGTGGCTCAACTGGATAGAGCAGCCCCCTCCTAAGGGGCAGGTTACAGGTTCGAATCCTGTCGGGGTCGCCATTTTCGGCCTTTCGGGGGAATGAATGATTGCTTGTTCTTTTTGCTTACCGAATTTACTGTCCTGCGTGACGATAAACATCAGCGGGGCCATCATGGAACATAAATCGCGTCTTGAAACGATTGCGGCACATCTGGGTCAAACGCAAGATGGGGCAGGGGTATCGCCTATTTTGCAGACCTCGACCACCTATCGTAGGGATCCTGGCAATACATTAATTGATCCGCAAAATGTGTATGGCCGTGATCACAACCAAACTGTGCGACAAGCTGAAGCCGTTTTGGCGCAGTTTGAGCAGGCATCAGCGGCATTGTTATGGCCGTCAGGCATGGCTGCCATTGCTGCGGTTTTTCGGGGTTTGCGATCGGGGGATCGTGTTATCTTGCAGTCCGGAATTTATTGGGGAACGACCCAATGGATACGTGACCATTGCTATCATCATTCAATTGAACTGTGCGAAGTTGATACCAGTGATGCGGCTGCCATTGACGATGTCAAATCCTTTGATCCGTCGATGGTGTTTATTGAAACACCATCTAATCCCTGGTTGAAAGTGACGGATATCACCAGCATGCGCGCCAAATTTCCCAATGCCTATCTGGTGGTGGACAGCACGGCGGCAACGCCTGTTTTGACCCGCCCCTTGGGGTTCGGGGCTGATCTAGTCATTCATTCTGCGACCAAAGCGTTGAATGGACATTCAGACGTTTTAGCGGGGGTCACCCTGACCCGCGAATTGGATTTGCGCTGGGTTGCCTTGGCCAAGGAACGTGCAACCGCGGGGGTCATTATTGGCCCCTTTGAGGCATGGTTGTTGTTGCGATCGTTGCGGACCCTGCCACTGCGCATGCGTGCGATGTGTGATAATGCGATGACGCTTGCGCAGCACCTGAAAAATCACCCGATGGTCCAAGATGTTTTTTATCCTGGCCTGCCTGGAAATCCCTATCACGATGTTGCCACTGTCCAAATGCAAGGCGGTTATGGGTATTTAATGTCCGTTCTGGTCCGAGGCGGTCGGCAGGCGGCGCTGGATACGCTAGCACGGTTGCAGGTGTTTCAGCGCGCGACATCACTGGGTGGCGTCGAAAGTTTGGTCGAGCATCGCCATACCATCGAACCTGATACGGGTATCCCTGAAAATCTGCTGCGCTTATCGATTGGGATCGAACACATCGATGATTTGTTGGACGATTTGGATCAGGCGTTGCGGGGCGCACATGCCTGATTTTCTGCTGGAACAGGCCGCGCAGGCAAACGGATGTTCCCAAATCGCCGGCGTTGACGAAGTGGGTCGTGGCCCCCTATGCGGTCCTGTGACAGCGGCGGCTGTTATTTTGAACAGCGATGACATTCCAGATGGATTGAATGATTCCAAAAAACTGTTGGCAAAAAAACGCGCTGCATTGTATGACGAAATCCTAGCGCGCGCGCAGGTGGGCATCGGGCACGCTACAGTCGCAGAAATTGATGACATTAATATATTACAGGCCAGCCATTTGGCGATGATACGGGCCATTGATAACCTGCCAATACAGCCGGACTATGTTCTGATCGACGGAAATCGCGCGCCCAAAGCGTTGCAAATATCGCATGAAACGGTTGTCAAAGGGGACGCAAAATCTGCGTCAATTGCGGCCGCTTCGATTGTTGCCAAAATCACCCGCGATGCAATTATGGCCGCATTGGATGCCGAATGTCCCGGATATGACTGGGCAAAAAATGCGGGATACCCCACAGCGGATCATTTAGAGGCCCTAAAGCGCCTAGGGGTGACACCACATCATAGGCGTTCGTTCAAGCCTGTCCACAATATGTTGTATCAAGAAAAATAAATAACACCTTGAATCAAAAAAGAAATTGACTGCGAATCACCTTTGATTCATTCTGTCACGTAATGAGAGCGTAAAAATGCGCCGCATTATTGAGGCAGTAAAATGAAAACAATGACCAAAGCGAAAGGGGCGCCCGCGCTCCCTCTTAATCGTATTTTGGCAGGTGATTGCATCGAAGTGATGAATGGCTTGCCCGAGAATGCAGTGGATCTGATCTTTGCCGATCCACCCTATAACCTACAGCTCAAGGGTGATTTGCACCGTCCCGACAATTCCAAGGTGGATGCGGTCGACGATCATTGGGATCAGTTCGACAGTTTCCGCGCCTATGATGATTTCACAAATGCTTGGTTGGCTGCGGCCCGCCGTGTGTTGAAACCGAATGGTGCGATTTGGGTTATCGGGTCCTATCATAATATTTTCCGTGTCGGGGCATCACTGCAAAACCAAGGATATTGGATTTTGAATGATGTGGTGTGGCGCAAATCAAACCCAATGCCCAATTTCCGCGGCAAACGTTTGACAAATGCCCATGAAACGATGATCTGGGCCTCCAAGTCAGAAAATGCAAAATACACCTTTAACTATGAAGCGTTGAAATCCCTGAACGAAGGGGTGCAAATGCGCTCAGATTGGGTTCTGCCCATCTGTAATGGCCACGAACGTCTAAAGGACGACAAAGGTGACAAAGCGCACCCAACGCAAAAACCTGAAAGCCTGCTGCATCGCGTGTTGATTGGGTCCACCAATCCGGGCGATGTTGTGCTGGATCCATTTTTTGGCACAGGCACAACCGGTGCCGTGGCCAAAATGCTGGGCCGTAATTTCATCGGGATCGAACGCGAAGACAACTATCGCGAAATTGCACAAAAACGGATCGATAGTGTGCGTAAGCTGGACAATGAATCATTGATGGTCAGCACCAGCAAACGCGCAGAACCGCGTGTTCCTTTTGGGCAGCTGGTCGAGCGCGGGATGCTGCGCCCAGGCGAAGAATTATGGTCGCAAAACGGCCGTTACAAAGCCAAAGTGCGCGCTGATGGCACCTTGGTTGGGGCCGATGTCATGGGATCAATCCATCAGGTTGGCGCCAAGCTTGAGGGCGCTCCAAGTTGTAATGGCTGGACCTATTGGTGTTATAAACGCGACGGCAAAAAGGTATCGATTGATCTTTTGCGTCAACAGATCCGCGATGAAATGACCGAACGCCCGAATTAAGCGCTCAAATCAGGATAGAATACAAATGGCCCGCGGCTGATGCCATGGGCCATTTATTTTGGGTTAATTTTTGGCGCAATCCAGCCCCAATTGATGCGCGGTCTGTGCTGCGATCGTCCCGCTGTGCCAAAACACGCCAATCGCTTAACGGGTTGCGCGGGCCGCCGCTTGGTCGTTCACCGCGGTATCGGTGTTGTTGCGTTGTTATAGTCGGTCCAATCCGTGATTTCGGGATTCTACATGGCCCGCCATTTGCGGACCCTTGGGTTCATGCGGGACCACCATGCACTGGGAAACAACGCCAGAACCGTCGTAATCGGATAGCCATATGGCAATTGCGGCGCCTGCGTCTGAGTGTAATTCTGCAACAGCGGAAATCGGCGGGCTGGTTTATAGTGATGGTCCGAATGGCGTTGCAAATTGATAAAAACCCAATTTGAAACGCGATGCGCCGCATTCCATGAATGACGCGGGTGCACGGGTTCGTATTTGCCGTTGCCCAGATGTTTGCGGGTCAATCCATACGGTTCGACATAATTGACGATCTCAAGGTGATAAATCGCGACAATTGACTGTAATAAGAACAGACCAATTCCCGACCACCCCGCAATCAGATAGGCCGCGACCAACAAAAGGATTTGCAATCCCCAATACAAAAAAAACGGATTTTTGCGATGCGCCCACGGCAGTGATTTGCGGGCCAGTTTCGCGGCCTCGGCCTGACAGGCTGATGCGTAACATTGGGGCACAACACCCAGGAAATATCTGTAAAATCCTTCTCCGTAACAGGCAGATACTGGATCGCGCGGAGTTCCCACATAGGTGTGATGGACCAACAAATGTTCGGACCGGAAATGGGAATACATCACCATGGCCAGTAAAATATCAGCGCATCCGCGTTCCCATTTGTTGCGTTGGTGCATCAATTCATGGGCATAGTTGATCCCAATCACGCCGTTGACCATTCCTAGACAAACAAAAACGGCAATCTGATGCCCCAGATCATAGTGACCCGTTCCAAAGAGATACAAAAATCCAAGCAGCGTCCCCAATTGCAGTGGATCCCAACCGATTGTCAGGACGCGATGCCAGAACAATGCAACGTCGTCGATCTCTGGGTCCGGGTTTGCTAGATTTAACCCAGCGATCAGATCCAGCCATACAAGCATACACCACACAAAGCTAAAGGCGATGACAAAGCTCCACGCCTCAAGCCAAAGTGCGCTCCACAAAGTGGCCCACTAGACAAGCGCGCTATAAAATGGAAGTGCAGAACGAAACTTTAAACCCACTGGAAAAGACACCGTTTTCTATCCCTTGGCTGCTGATTGGGTCGTGTCCTGTTTATCACGATTTTTTCTGTACAGGAACGGTTTCAAAAACTTTCCGCATCACTGTGGGCAGATCGTTGGCCGAAAATTCATGTGCGTCAACGAAACTACCCTGTTGCGGTTGGCGATCCATGGGCACATATGCGGTTTGTACAGTTAAAAAAAGATGAAAATGCGTAAAGGTGTGTTTTACGGTGACATCCAGTGTTTTCCATTCGGCGCGAATGGGCGGCGCAGGGGCAGGGTCGTCGCCCCAGTCCGTGGTGGGCCAGCCCA
>CBFHVU010000084.1:0-9915 GCA_965659465.1 uncultured Paracoccaceae bacterium
ATTCATCAGCGCAAATGTAACGACACCCAGACCGATGATTGCTGTGATCGCAGGGGCAAAGGGCGATTTGTGCGTCCCCTCAAGCCGGTATCCGGCCATAATTAATGCACCTGCGGCACCGATTGCACCGGCTTGGTTTACCGTGGCGATCCCTGAAATGATCGATCCCAGGACTAAGAAAATCAGCGCAAGCGGCGGCACCAATGTCAGCAAGACCTTGCCCAAGAATTTGCGATCGTAATTCCCATCATATGGCACAGCAGGGGCGGCAGATGGCTTGATCAGGGCAAAGCCCAGAATATACAGCATATAGATGCCAACCAGCACCAAACCCGGTACAAAGGCGCCCAAAAACATTTCGCCCGCCGAAGTCGAGCTGACATCAAACACGCTGGGCATTTGTAATTCGCCCGTGCTCTCTTTGTACAGAAGCTTACGCGTGGTTGATGCCTGATCCACGGCTGACGCCAATTGGTCGGCCAAAATGATCAACACGATACTGGGTGGAATGATCTGGCCCAATGTGCCTGACGCAGCGATGGTGCCTGTGGCCAACGGCGTTGAATAATTGTTGCGTAACATGGCGGGCAGGGAAATCATGCCCATCGCCACAACCGTGGCCCCAACGATGCCCGTTGTCGCCGCCAGCAACGCGCCCACGAACACAACCGAAATCCCCAAACCACCAGGAACAGGGCCAAAGAGTTGCGCCATGGTGACCAACAGATCTTCGGCAATTTTGGATCGTTGCAGCATGATGCCCATAAATATGAACAGCGGGATCGCGATTAGCGTGTCTCGCTCAACCTCCCAATAGACGCCGCGCAGGTTCAACACACCTGCCGAGACCCATTCATAGGGGCCACCCGAATGGAAAAATGCGGATGTATCGCCAAGGGTTAAATACCCCGCAACCGCGGCCAGCGTGATGGTAACAATCGCAGATCCTGGCAGGGCAAAGGCCACCGGAAATCCAGAACCCAGTGCGATTGCCATGATTATGACAAGGATGATTAGAAAAAACAGTTCCATGGATGACCTCAGTGCGACACAGGTTCAACTTCACGACGTCCGGGTTCGTCGCGTGTGTCGGCCACCGCGCTAAAGAAATAGCTGACGAATTCAACCAACATCGTGATTGCAAACAGCCCAATGAAAATGGCCATTTGATATTTGACATACATCCCCGCGCTGCCCGCTTGGGAGACCTCGAACGTCATGACGGGGGCGTTGATGATGGCGGATTTGCCAGACATGCCAACGATCAGGATTGACCAACAGGTGGTCATGCCCAATAAAATGGATCCGATTGCATTGACTTTGCCCTTGGTTCGCGCAGCCATCGCGGCGAAAAAGACGTCAACGCGGACGTGGCCTTCGTCGTAGAGGGTATAGGCGGAGGCAAACAAAAACAGCGCTGCATACCAATAGCGCACCAAATCGCCCATGAACGCCTGTTCATAAGAAAATACAAACCGCGATACCACGATCAACAGTTCAGCAACCACGATCAGCAGGGCCAGCCAAACAAAGCCCAAGGTGCGGGTAAACAGACCGATGATAAAGCCCGCAGCAATCAATGGCACATGCACATATGGCCCGACAAAGGCGGACCGGCCAAAGTTGCGTGACATGTCTTTGCCCAATATGGCGGTTAGGATATCTTCGACCCGCATGAATGCGATGGCGGCATCTGCCAAACCCACCAACAGCACTGACCAAAACAGCGACCGCACAATATAGGCGTTGAATTGGTGGATGTGATGGGCGTCCCAACGCAATGCTTGGTTCGGGGTGGCGCGCACAAATAAAAATGCTGCGACAATCAAAATGACATAAACCGCCAAGCTTATGGCGGCGCCAACGGAAAATCCGTCTTTCAAGATATCTGATAAAGAGGGGGTCCCATAGCCCAGGTTCAACATGTTGTTTATTAAAAAACCTGCCAAAACTGCAAGCATGATCCATCCGAACAACCGTGTGCCAAAGGCGGGTGGTCCATGGCGTTCAACAGCATAAGGTATGCTTGTTTGTGTCATTCTTCCTCTCCCAGATGGAAAAATATTTTATGATTTTTGTAAAAATCGGGACCCGCGGTAGCAGGTCCCGATCTGTATCAATATGTGCCTAAATTACAGGCCCAAAATGCGGTTACGCTGGTTGATAAATGTGCCTTCCAACGCGGCGATGGTGCCACCGATTTCGCGCAGTTTTGATTGGAACGCATCATCAATTTTTGCAGCCATTGCCGAATGGTCGCGTGTTTCTTCGAACACTTCTTCTGCGGCTTCGCCGAATGCGTCCCAGATATCGTCGTTAAACGCGCGCACCTGAACACCCTGTTCGTTGACCAATTTCTGCAGGTATTCACCGTTTTTGGCCATCGCTTCGTCATGCGAATTCGAATGCTCTTCGTAGGCGGCAGCTGTGATAACGGCACGTTCCCAGTCGGACAGGCTGCCCCACCAATCGGCGTTGATACCCAAGGACAAACCGCCGCCTGGCTCGTGCATACCGCCAGTGTAATAATACTCGGCGGCTTCATAGAACTTCATGAAGTAGTCGTTGTATGGACCCACCCATTCTGTGGCCTCAATCGCGCCAGAGACCAGGTTTTCATAGATTTGACCACCGGGCAACGATACAGCGGACGCACCCATTTTTGTCAAAACTTGACCGCCCAGACCGGGCATACGCATTTTCAGACCTTTGAAATCCTCTGGGTCTTCCATTTCTTTGTTGAACCAGCCGCCCGCTTGGGTGCCTGTTGAACCTACGGGCAATTTAACTTGGTTAAATTCGCCGGACAATTCATTCCACAATTCTTGGCCGCCTGCGAATTTGATCCATGCGGTCCATTCTTGGGTGGACATGCCGAATGGAACGGATGTGAAATACGCAAATCCTGGGTGTTTCCCGGTCCAGTAATAATCTGCGCCAATGTACGCGTTTGAGTTGCCCGAGGACACTTCGTCAAAGGCGTCAAACGCGCCAACACGTTCGCCAGCCGCGAAATATTCGGTTTGGATCGCACCGTTTGACAATTCGACAACGCGCTGTGCAAAGCGCTGGGCGGATGTCCCCAAACCTGGGAAGTCACGCGGCCATGTAGATACGATGGTCATTGTGCGCGTGCCCTGTGCGACTGCGGGTGCAGCCAATGCAACGGCACCAGCGCCTAGGGCGGCTCCCGTTAAAAACTTACGACGTTCCATGCAATTCATCTCCTCGCTGTTTGCATTTCGGCAGGATTGCACCTGCTGTATTTGGTAAGGTTATATTACCAGTTTTGGGCGCGCAACATTTATTTTTGTTTTGCTTTGATCTTGGTCCCCGACAGGAATTGGGATCATCAGGTGTCTTGCGCTTTCATAGTGTGCGGTGTGCACTGCGTCAGTGAACCCCTCTGACTGCGCTGAGTCAAGTTTTTTAGGCAAGCCTTGCGCATTACACGGTGTCGCACATCTATAAGTATAGCGCAGGTTGGCCTATCGGCAAATTATACGGGGCAGAATACTGAAATAGTGATCGTCATTAATCGGTGCGGTACAATGACACGGCATTCCAAAACAAACGATCAAATTGCAGTGCTGCGCGAAATGGCCCGAGATCCGAGGATTTAGGTAGCGTCAGATCCTGTCTGACGCGATAGGCGCTGGCCCCTATGGCCGCTGTGTAAAATGCCCAAACCAATGGCGATGCCTGTGCAGCGTCGATTTGCAAGGCTTGTGTAAATTGGTTTGATTGTCTTTCCAATGACTGCTTTAGATGGGTCAACGTTTCTGCATAGGTATCGGCTGGTAATTCCGTTTCGAAATCTTGGGCGGCGACGATCAGCAAATCAACCAATATCGGATCTGCGCTCAGTGCCGCCAAATAGGCATGGCAAAATTCGTCGTATTGCATGGGTATTGTCGCCGAAATTTCCAAGGACGAACACCATTGATCCAGTTTTTGCACATAAAGTGCGGCCAGAATTTCAGTGCGTGTTTTAAAATATAAATACAGCGTCCCTTTGCCCACATCGCAGGCAGCGCAAAGTTTGTTCATTGATAGCCCCTGAACACCATCACGGGAGATCATGTCGTGGGCTGCCGTTAGAATAAATTCACCCTTGGCAATTTTTTCGTCTGCGGTTTCGGCACGTTTTATGACGGACATGGCACTACTCTTTTTATTTAACCTAACACAGTCCTGACCGCGGGTCATTTCATCTTTATCTAGAGCCTTCTGGTGAATTGTTGCTTGTCATTTTATTGAATTTGCCCAAAGCTTTGATCAAAACGGAGTCTGAATGTTATCAGGTATCACAATTGTCGAGTTTGAGGCGCTGGGCCCCGCGCCGTTTGCTGGCGGGTTTTTCGCGGAATTAGGTGCCGAAGTCATCGTGATCCATCGCGCCGACGATACCCGCTCCCCCGCAGCGGCACCAAAATCCCCATTGGATCGCGGCAAGAAATCCATCGCACTGGATTTGAAAAATTCTGATGATGTTCGAATTGCTCTGGATCTGGTCTGTCAGGCGGATGCCCTGATCGAAGGGTTCCGTCCGGGTGTTATGGAGAAATTGGGTCTGGGCCCAGATGTGATCCATGCCCGCGCACCGCACATTGTGTACGGTCGGATGACGGGCTGGGGCCAAACAGGGCCGCTGGCCAAAACGGCGGGGCATGATTTGAACTATATCGCCCGATCTGGCGCGCTGTGGTACAGTGGCGCGGTTGGTCAAACGCCTGTGACGCCGCCGACATTGGTTGGCGATATCGGGGGCGGGGCGCTGTATTTGGTGATCGGTATCTTGGCGGGGCTGATGCAAGCCCGCCAGACGGGACAAGGGATGGTGGTGGACGCCGCGATCGTTGATGGTTCGGCCCATATGATGGGATTGCTGATGTCCCTTCAGGCCACCGGTAACCTGTCGCAGCAGCGCGGCAATAGTTTGCTGGACGGACCGCATTGGTGTGGCACGTACCGATGCAGCGATGGCGCCTATATAACTGTGCAATGCCTAGAGCCGAAATTTTACGCCGAATTTGTGCATTTGATGGGGCTGGACCCGGATGGTGAGTATGTGGGGCAATTTGATGCGCAGGCTTGGCCGAATTTAACGCAGGATCTGGCGGGTCGCTTTGCCCTTCACGACCAGGCGCATTGGATTGAGCTGTTTGACGGAACGGATGCCTGTGTGGCCCCCGTCTATGCGCCCCATGACGCGATGCGTGATCCCCATATTGCCGCCCGCGGTATTTGGAGCGAAGACCAAGGCAGGGTCACACCCGCCCCTGCGCCACGGTTTTCAAATTATTGCGCGGCACCCGCCGATATTCCCGAACGCGATGGAAATCGCGCCCAGATTTTGCAACGGCTGTCATCGGGCCGCCCCGAAACCAATCCATCCTAAAGGAGCCACTATGTCATCTGCGCTGGTTCAGACATTTGATCATCTTTTGCAGTCGCGGTTTTCGTGTCGGGGGTATTTGCCGCAACCCGTGGACCGAGATACCATTGAAACGATCGTGACAATGGCCCAACGGGTGCCCAGTTGGTGCAATTCGCAGCCATGGATGGTGCATTTGTTATCCTGTGACGCGCGTGACGCGTTGTCGGGCAAATTGATACAGGCTGCCATTGCGCGAGCAGGTAAGCCCGACATCGCCTTTCCCGCGCGTTACAACGGCGTTTACAAACAGCGTCGGTCGGTGTGTGGTTGGCAATTGTATGAGGCGGTGGGGGTCACCAAAGGCGACCGCGCTGGCAGTGTTGGGCAGATGATGGAAAATTACCGGTTTTTCGGCGCACCCCATGTGGCAATCATATCAACACCGAAGGAGTTGGGAACCTATGGGGCGGTGGATTGTGGCGCCTTTGTCACGGCCTTTACGCTGGCGGCGCAGGCGCATGGGGTCAGCAGCATTCCCCAAGCGGCCGTTGCCGAAATGTCGAATGAGGTGCGTTCGGTGATTGATTTGGCCCAAGATCGCGATGTGTTATGTGCGATTTCGTTCGGGTATCAGGACCCCGACCATCCGGCGAACGGGTTTCGCACACAGCGCGCGCCGGTGTCTGAGGTCCTGATCGATGTTGAGGCGTCTTAGTCTTGTGTTTTAGGCTTTGGCGGCGACGATGATCACTTCGACTTTGTGGTGTTCTGTGGCCAGCGCGGATTCGCCTGTTGCGCGCGCAGGGGTGTGGCCCTGTGGAACCCAAGCGTCCCAAACCGCATTCATTTCGCCGAAATCTTCCATGCTGGCCAGCCAGATTTGTGCAGATAGGATGTGGTTTTTGTCTGATCCGCAGTCTGCCAGCAGGCGGTCCACGTTGGCCAAAATAGTTTTTGTCTGATCTGTGACGCTGTCGCCGGGGGTGCCAACCTGGCCCGCAAGATAGATGGTGTCGCCATGGATGACCGCCTGAGACATGCGGGGTCCGGTTTCTAGACGTGTGATGTGTGCCATTGCACTCTCCTGTTTGAGGAATGTTTTAGTAATGAATTTTTGCGCAGGCTTTATCGCAAATGCTTGTGCGGACATCATTGGGGTATTTGGAAAACCATGTCAAATGTCGTGTGGCTGGCCAATGGTGTGGATTTGTTTTTACAAAAATGAAAGAAGGGCTGCGAAAATGACCAAAACGGCGCAGCTGGAGCAAGTTTCTGATGCCAAATGCTTGCAGCGCGGCGCGGCCAGAGGTAAACGAGGTGTAGAAATGATGGAGCCATACATGTCGATCACAACCGAGACCGCCGCCAAAGTCGCGAAATTGGCGCGTATCCGCGTAGAAGAAGATGCTCTGCCCGCATTGGCGCAGGAGTTTAACAATATTCTTGGATTTATTGAGCAGCTCAATGAGGTGGATGTTGAGGGTGTCGAGCCCATGACATCTGTGACCCCGCAGCGGTTAAAGCGGCGTGTCGATGGTGTGACGGATGGAAATCAGCAAGACAAAGTGTTGAAAAACGCGCCGGATGCGCGCGAGGGATTTTTTGCGGTGCCGAAGGTAGTTGAATAATGAGCGATTTGAATAAATTGACAATTGCAGAGGCCCGCGATCAGCTGCGTGCCAAGGAGATTACAGCACAAGAGTTGACGCAAAGTTGTTTGGCGGCCATTGATGGTGCGGATGCCTTGGGCGCTTTTGTGCATAAAACGCATGAACTGGCGATGACACAGGCGCAAGCAGCCGATGCACGATTGGCTGCAGGCGATGCGCCGGATATGTGTGGAATTCCGTTGGGGATCAAGGATCTGTTTTGTACCAAGGGCGTTGATAGCCAAGCGGCCAGTCGCATTTTGCAAGGGTTCAAGCCCGAATATGAGAGTACCGTGAGCCAAAAGTTGTTGGATGCGGGCACCATCATGTTGGGCAAGCTGAACATGGACGAATTCGCCATGGGCAGTTCGAATGAGACATCCGTTTACGGCAATGCGGTAAACCCGTGGAAAGTGGATGATCGTGCGTTGACACCAGGTGGATCGTCGGGGGGATCCGCGTCGGCTGTTGCGGCAGATTTATGTTTGGCTGCGACCGGCACAGATACGGGTGGATCCATTCGTCAGCCTGCTGCGTTTACCGGTATTGTGGGGATCAAGCCCACCTATGGCCGGTGTTCGCGTTGGGGGGTTGTGGCCTTTGCATCGTCGTTGGATCAGGCGGGGCCTATGACGAAAACGGTGCGCGATTCTGCCATTATGCTAGAGGCGATGTGCGGACATGATCCCAAAGACAGCACCAGCGCAGATTTGCCTGTCCCGAATTTTGAGGCGATGTTGACAGGTGACATTCGGGGCAAAAAAATGGGTATACCCAAAGAATACCGTATGGAGGGTATGCCCGCCGAGATTGAAGCGCTGTGGTCCCAAGGGGCAGACATGCTGCGCGATGCAGGGGCCGAAATCGTCGATATCAGCCTGCCGCATACGAAATATGCCTTGCCGGCGTACTATGTGATCGCACCTGCCGAGGCATCGTCGAATCTGGCGCGTTATGATGGGGTGCGTTTTGGTCATCGTGCGACATTGGCCGCAGGTGATGGCATTACCGAAATGTACGAAAAAACCCGTGCAGAGGGGTTTGGCCCAGAGGTTCAGCGCCGCATTATGATCGGCACCTATGTGTTGTCGGCTGGGTTTTATGATGCCTATTACAACCGTGCGCGCCGCGTTCGTACATTGATCAAGAAAGATTTCGAAGATGTGTTTGCAAATGGGGTTGATGCGATTTTGACACCTGCGACGCCCTCTGCGGCCTTTGGGCTGGGGGAAATGACGGATGCCGATCCCGTGCAAATGTATCTAAACGATGTGTTTACTGTCACGGTTAATTTGGCGGGCTTGCCTGGGATATCAGTGCCAACTGGTTTGGATAGTTCCGGATTACCATTGGGATTGCAATTGATTGGTCGCCCATGGGAAGAGGGCGATTTGCTGAATACCGCTTATGCGTTGGAGCAGGCCGCAGGATTTGTAGCCAAACCGCAAAAGTGGTGGTAAACCCTATCAACAACACAAGGGATTAGGGAATGCAAAAACTGGTCATGGGATTGGCAATGACGGCATTGGTGGGCTGCGCGGCGGCTCCCAATGATAGCTATACGTCGCAGATGGATGACCGCTTGCGCGATGCACGGTTACAGGGATTGCCCGCCCCACAAGAGGTGTCGGAACAGCCCTTGGACGTGGGGCCTGTGATCAGTCAAGAACAAATCACAAACGCTGCACCCACAACGGGGACAGCAACCTTCAACAATCCCGGTCTTTCGGATGAACAAAGCTTTGATGCCGTGGCCGATCGCCAAACTATCGAAAGCGATGCAGAACGTTTGGAACGCAACCGCGCCCTATACACCGTGGTTGAACCCACCGCGGTGCCGCGCAGACCCGGGTCGCAAATTCCCAACATTGTTGCATTTGCCTTGCAAACCAATAATCCCTTGGGGGAACCCCTGTATAAACGCGGCCTTTTCTCAACCCAAGCACGCTTTTTTCGCAACTGCGCAAAATTCACCTCTGATGCCGCATCACAAGAGGCCTTCCTAGCAGCAGGCGGACCGGAAAAGGATGGGCGCGGGTTGGACCCAGACGGGGACGGATATGCCTGTTACTGGGATCCTCGGCCATTTCGGCGTGCTATTCAATCGGCGCTACCGAAATCGCAATGACGATACTCTACCGCCCGTCGCCAAATTTTACCGAACGGCGGAGGGCGGGCGTGCCGCGTATGATTTTATTACATTACACGGCGATGGCCTCGGCTGAGGCTGCTCTGCAGCGTTTGTGCGCACCTGAATTTCAGGTCTCGGCCCATTTTCTGATTGATCAATCCGGACAAGTGTTTCAATTGGTCCACCCCGATATGCGTGCTTGGCACGCAGGCCAGTCCTATTGGGCGGGCGAGACGGACATTAATTCTGCCTCCATCGGGATCGAATTGTGTAATTCAGGCAAACATCCATATCCGGCGGCGCAGATGTCTGCACTGCGGCAGCTACTAGATCGCCTATGTGCGGACTATGCCATCGATCCACGACAGGTTTGGGGCCACTCTGATGTGGCGCTGGGGCGCAAAACGGACCCTGGCGCACGCTTTGACTGGCGGGGCCTGTCCTGCGCGGGCTTTGGCCTTTGGCCGCGCCCAGATTGGCCTGATGTGATCATGACGGAAACCCAGTTTCTGGACCATGCCGCGCGTGTTGGCTATGATATTGGGGCGGGCCTTGAGGCTGTGATGGCTGCGGTGCGATTACACTTTGCCCCAATGCGCCGCGGCCCACTGAATGGGGCCGATTGCAGACTGATCCATGACCTTGCGGAGCAAATCAATGGTTGACGGCGTCTCGGCTTGCGCTTACTGCGACTACGCGCGGTGGGCTGGATGATCGCGGGTGCCACGCACCCGAGGACAGTCCGGACTCCACAA
>CBFHVU010000085.1:0-9872 GCA_965659465.1 uncultured Paracoccaceae bacterium
GCATTGAACCACCGGTTACATCCGACATTGGACTGGCTGATTTCGAGGATTTGGATCTGGCTGAATTGGCCGCGATCGAATTGCAACCCGCGCGCGTTAAATGGTTTGATAAACTCAAAGGCTTTGGGTCCGCAAATATTTGGGGCAACGATGACGATGTCTTTATCCATGCCGAGGTGTTGCGCAGATCTGGTTTGGCAGATTTAACAGCTGGCGAAGCGCTCAATTTACGTGTTATGACAGGACAACGCGGAAAAATGGCGGCAGAAGTATGTGCGTGGGAAAAAGCCAACAAAGACTAATTTCCTGGATCGTTGCCACATCGATCTATGTTGTGTTTTGTGCGGGCGGCTTGTGGGCCGCCTGTTCTGATTCAGTGGCCACAGTATCAACCGACACGGCCAAGGTGCGGTTCCAAGTCGAACTGGCCATCACCGCACAGGACAAAGCCCAAGGGCTGATGCACAGAGACACATTGCCAGATCAGGCAGGGATGTTGTTTATCTATCCTGATCCGCAACCCGTGGCATTTTGGATGCGCAACACCTTGATCCCGTTGGATATGATTTTCATTGATGCACAGGGCCGTGTCGCGCATGTCCATCATAACGCGATACCCCTTGATGAAACGCCAATCTATGGGGGCGACGCGATCAAGGCCGTTTTGGAAATAAACGCAGGATTGGCCGAAAGGTACGGAATTTCAGATACTTCTATGGTATCGCACCCCATGATATCACTAGAATTTGCAGCGAACTGTAAATAAATTACAAAAAAAATCCAAAAAACTCGGTTTCACTCTTTTCAAATCAATTTGCTTTGTTTAATTACCGCGTCAGTCGGGGCGTAGCGCAGCCTGGTAGCGCACCTGTTTTGGGTACAGGGGGTCGCAAGTTCGAATCTTGCCGTCCCGACCATTTATGAAAGAATGAAAATGTGTCAGCGGCCTTGTTAGGCCGCTTATCGCATTTAATCTTGGGTATTTGCCCAATCTGTCCACGCTTGGCTTTGCACGGTGGCGATGGTGCGTTGCCATTCGACGCGTTGGGTGGCGCTTAGCTTGTCACCCAAGCCTTCGATCGTATCGACAATCATTTTTGCGCGTTGATCGCCCTCGGCCAATGCCAAAACCCCCCAGTAATAGGCGGTTTGATACGACCGTTCTGCATCAATCCCCATCATCGATTGATTTGCAAGCGTATAAAGCGATCCGCCCGCGCGTTTGACTTGGCCATATGTTGATGTTGGGGCAAAGTCATGATGGGCAAGAATATCGGGCAAGGACATGTGCGTTTCTAATTTGTTCAAAACGGCGCGTGCCCGTGGGTGGCCCGTGCGTGCCATAATCTGTGCATAATCATAGGCAGCAGCAAAATCGCCCTGATCAATTGCGATTTCAGTCAGGTTTTCGGCGGCTTGTGTCATATCAGTCGCCAGCAAATATTCGAAAATGGCGCGTGCCACTTCGTGATTGCGCGGCAACCGCTGGCCCATTTGCAACGCTTGCCCGATATCAAACAAATCAGACGGGTCTATCTCACGAAATTGGCCCCGATTGACCGCCGCGACATTGGCTGCAAATGCGGGCGACAGCGGATCGCCAGATTGCGCACTCAACGATGGGTTCAGACGCCCCCAAACGGATTGAAAATCATCGGCCAAATATGGATCCAGCCGCAGGGGCACGCGCGGATCGATATTTGTTTTCAGCTGCAATTTCTGCGGGTTTTGCAAAAATTCGTCGATAGCTGTTTGAATTTGGGCGGCGGCAACCAGCCCCTGTTGCTGTCCCAACGCTTGGGTCAGTTCAGGCGTTAACAACCCTGCAATGCTTTGCCCCGCAATTCCAGGCGTTTTGAATTCCTTGGGCAATTGCATGGCCAAGCTGCGCCAAGCCCCTAGATTTTCAATGGTAATTTGTGCCGCATTCAATTCGGCGTAAATGGGAAAATCCATATCATCAATAACCGAAACATAGTCCATTTTCGCGGTCACAGTAACGGACGCAGCATCGGCGACGGCGGCTGATAGGGTTATATCGGTCGCCGCGCTGGGATAGTGATGCGAAAATTGTAGCTGAACCGAGGGGATCACCAAATCAGACAGCCCCGCCATCGACAGACCCGCCCGCATTTCAAACGGTAAACACAGGGTTGAGATAAACACATCATCCAACACCACTTCGAAACTGTCCGTGGCGGCGTAATCGGCACGTTTGCCAGCAACACCCAGCCCCCCCAAGGATACCTCGCAGCCGTCGGGCAAATCCAAGTCAAAGGGGACAACGTATAGATTGGATAGGTAAAACCGTTCCGTATGACGATCGTAGGTGATATTGTCATACGACACCTGCGCAAACGTACGCGCGGCTGAAACAACAGCCTCGACCACACGATTTGAAATCAGGTTGACAACTTTTGAACTGTCCCATGCGCTGCCATCTTGCGCCTGCGCGGGGGTCATGGCTGTAACACAAAACAGTGACATGCCCGCTGATAAGAGGACGTTTTTTGGGTAAAATAAGCCGGTGAACAACTGACCACTCCTTAAAAAATATCATTATGATATTAAATTAGCGCGATCATTTCGGAACACAAGTCTGGTAAAACTATGTCAATAAACCTATGCTAGGTCCACTTCTGTTGGGCCTTGGTCCGCATCCGAGGATAAGGATTGCAAAATGTCATCAATCACATTTACCCAAAATTCGCTGGGCTGTGCGCCGGTGACTACATGTTGACCCGCAATGATAAAGGTGGGCACAGAATTGACGCCCATATCGCGCAACGATTGATCGCGGGCTTGGGTATCCGCTAAATCTGCATCCGTAATCATCAGCCGTGTGATCATATCACGATCCAAACCAGCCTCGACGGCGATGCCGATCAGGGTGTCGCGCGAACCAATATCACGGCCTTGCTGGAAATAGGCCTTGAATAAGGCGCGCACTACTGGGGTTTGGCGACCTTCGATGCCCGCCCAATAAATCAATCGGTGTGCGTCCAATGTGTTGGGGGTGGTTTTAATCCCCTCGAGATCGATATCCAATCCCGCCTTGGCGGCGTGTTCCACAACGGGCAGATAGGCCTGCACCGCACGGTCCTGACCGCCGAATTTGCTTTCTAAATATGTGCGCCGATCCATTCCGCCGGCAGGCATATCTGGGTTTAACTGAAACGGATGCCATTCAATGGTAAACGGATGATCGGCCCGCTGTTCCAAGGCGCGGTCCAAGTACGCCTTGGCAATAAAACACCACGGACAAATCGGATCTGAGATTATATCAAGTTTCACCATGGAAAATGTCCGTCCTTTGTTTCAATGCGCGGCGATTTATTTTGCCGTTTGGATTAGTGGGCAATTCCGCGACCCGCACAAATTTACGCGGAATTTTGTAACTTGCCAATCGCGATTGGCAAAAGGCCTGAAATTCTGCCTCTGATATATCGCGGGTGCCTATGTAAAACGCCACAATAACGGATACATCCGCCTTGGGCGCGACATCTGTGACCGCAACAGTCGTCAGGCCATCGATGGCAGATATTTCGCGTTCCACCTCGATCGGGGACACGCGAATACCGCCCGCGTTCATCATATCATCCCGCCGCCCCAGATAGGCGATGCTGCCATCGGGGTGTTTTGCGCCAAAATCACCGGTTAAAAACCAATCTTGGCGCATTTTTTCCGCCGTTGCGTCAGGGGCGTTCCAATATCCCAACATTAGGCCTGGATCACTGTTTTGAATGGCAATGATCCCTTCGGATCCGGGTTCAATGGGGTTTGCATCTGGATCGGCAGGCAAAATCGCCACGCGGCGACCGCGCTGGGGATAGCCCAATACATCGCCCACCGCGGGACGATGGGGCGCTGCGGAAATGAAGGTGGAACATTCCGACATGCCAAAGGCCTCATATATTGTTTGGCCCGTCATCTCAGCCCAGCGTGTGGCAATGCGGGGCGACAATTTTTCGCCCGCAGATAAACAGTGGCGCAATTTGGGAAACTGGATGGGCGTATCCAAACGATCCAATATTTTTCGATACACCCCAGGGGCTGCGGCGAATAATGTGGCATCGTGACGTTTCATCAGTAAAGGCAACACATCGGGCACCGTGTCCGCAACCGGAATGACCGCCGATGCGCCAACAGACCACGGATCCATCAACCCTGTGCCCAAGGTAAAGGTCCAGTTAAACGCGCCTGCATGCAACAAACGATCGTGTTCAGATAAGTCATACCAATCGCGGTGCATCATTTGGCGTGCCAAAATCGCGCGATGTGCGTGCATCACCGCCCGTGGGTGACCCGACGTGCCAGAGGTATAGACCAAATATCCCAACCGATTTGGATCGCCCATCACGAATTCCGCCTGCGTGCCGGTGTAAAATGCTGGCAATTCGGCGGTGTTTAACACCCGACAGGTTGCACCAGCACTGGCCACGGCAGGATCATGTACGATCAATGCTGGCGTCACCTCGGCAATAATTTTGGCAACCTCATGCGATGACAGTTGCGCGGATGTGGGAACGGGGACCAAATCAACGGCCAATGCGGCCAAATATACCAGCGGATATTCGATCGTATTGCCGATACGTAACAACACACGATCGCCCGCCGTCAGCCCCATATCCAAAAACCCCTGCGCCAGCCCTAAAACGGCCTGTTTGATCTGGCGATACGACCACCGCTGCGCCCCGCGCGGTGACACAATGCTAAGCGCGATTTTGTCAGGGACACGGTCCGCATGGCCCAAAACATAGGCCGCCATATTGAATTGATCCGGGATCTGGGGGGCAAATGCGTCTGTCATGCCCCTGAATTAGGGGGGAACAGAGACAGTTGCAAGCGTGATATTTCACCGCTATAGAGCGGATATGACCAAATCTGACCCAAAATCACTGATCAAAATTGCCCGTGAAAACGGCGAAGAGGATCTGGCCGAACCCCTTGAACTGGGAACGCGCGTGCGTGAATTGCGCAAAGCGCGCAACTGGACATTAGAACAGGCCGCGCAGCAGGCGGGATTGGCGCGCTCAACCCTGTCGAAAATTGAAAATGGTCAGATGTCACCCACCTATGATGCGTTGAAAAAACTGGCCGTTGGGTTGGAAATTTCGGTGCCGCAATTGTTCACACCCCCCGTCAAGGGTCAGATCAATGGCCGCTTGGCCATTACCAAGAACGGGCAGGGCGCCGCGCACCCCACCACGACCTATGAACATGAACTCTTGGCCGAAACGCTGACCAAAAAACAGATGTTGCCCTATCGCGCCCGCGTGCGTGCCCGCAAGATCGAAGAATTTGATGGCTGGGTCCGCCATGATGGCGAAGAGTTTCTGTATGTGCTGACCGGCGTCATTCAGCTTTATACCGAATTTTACGAACCCATCGAAATGCGCCGCGGGGACAGCGCGTATTACGATGCCTCAATGGGGCATAACGTCATCTCCATCAGCGATGATGATGCCACCATTTTATGGGTGACATCACTGGCCTAAGATCACTGTGCGGCCCCCTAGGGCCGGACCGTGGTCGATGTGCTGACAGTGACATTGCCGATTTTGCTGGCGCTGTTGACCGTGACCAATGGTGAAATTTGGCATCCCATCAACAGGGTGCAGATCCATAAGGTGATAATCAACGGTTTCATTGCAGCGCCTCATGCCACCAGACATCCGGAAAATACCCAATCCGATCACCGTAAATTGGTGTGTTGTCTGGTTTCTTCAGGGTTGATTTATGCGCAATCCGGCTTGGCCCATTATGATAGATCGGGATAACATAGCGACCCGCCATTAGGATACGGTCCATGGCACGCGTGATCGCATTTAATTCGTCCAAGCTTTTTGCCTGCATAATCCGATCAAGCATAGCATCCATTGCAGGCGACGCCAGCCCCATCATGTTTCGGGTTCCTTCGGTCGTGGCATAGTCAGACGACCAATAGAGATATTGTTCATTGCCTGGCGACAGCGACAGATCACGGGCAAAGGGCATCATGTCAAAATCCAACGTGCGCGAGCGTTCGGCATATTGTGCCCCATCGACCAGTGTAACATTGGCCGTGATCCCCAATCGCGCCAAGGCTTGGGTATAGATTTCAACAATGGTTAGATATTCTTGCGCCCCTTGCCGCAGCAATATGTCAAAGGTAAAAGGCTGCCCGGCTGGGGACATTAATACCCCATCTTGGACGGTGTACCCCGCCTGTGCCAACATATCAGCGGCGCGGCGCATATTGGCGCGGTTGCGTTCGCTGCCATCGCTTTGGGGCAGGGTGTATCCGTCAATTGTGTCGGGCAACAAACCATCCGCATACGGCATTAACAAATCGCGCACAGCCCCCGTTGCAGGCCCCGGGATCAGCCCCAATTCCGAATTGGAAAAATATGATGTAATCCGATCCTGACGCCCCGCATTGGCAGTATCGTTTATATATTCGAAATTGAACGCCAAAATCATCGCATCGCGGACCCGCCAATCATCAAAGGGTGCGCGGCGTGTATTCATCACCAATCCGCGCATACCGGTGGGGCGCTGATGTGGAATTTCGGATTTCGTCACCAGCCCTTGGGTCACCGCGTCAAAGCTGAACTGCGTTTCCCATTTCTCGGCGTTCCCTTCGCGCAGCATATCAATTTCGCCCGCCTTGAACGCTTCGAACAGGACATTGGCGTCGCCGAAATATTCGATGGTCAATGTGTCAAAATTATTGGTGCCACGGCGAAATCCCAAATCATTGCCCCAATAATTCGGATCACGGGTCAGCGTGATTGATTTATCAGGATCGATGTCGGTGATTTGATAGGGGGCAGAGGTGATGGGAATGATGTCCAGCCCACTTTGCGTGAAATCAACGCCGTCCCATTGCGATTTTTTCAGAATGGGGCGCATGCCGGCCAACAGGGCCAATTCTGGATTATCCTCGTTAAATGTGAATTTCACCGATCTGGGGCCGGTTTGTTCTGCGGATGCGATTTTGCCCCACAACCCACGGTACCGATAATGGCCAACGGTGCCCAACGTTTCATAGGACCATAACACATCATCCACGGTCACGGGGCTGCCATCGGCAAAACGTGCCTCGGGGCGCAGGGTAAATTCCACCCATTCACGCGATGGGCCTACCTGAATCGATTCGGCCAAAAGCCCGTATAACGTGAACGGTTCATCCCAATTCCGGCCCATCAGCGTTTCATACCCCCAAAACCGCAACTGCCATGGGCTGCGTCCCTTTAGGATGTGTGGATTGACGGAATCGAACCCGCCCACTTCGCCCATGACCAGATCACCGCCCTTGGGAGCATCGGGGTTTGCATAGGTCAACGACACAAAATCCGGTGGTAGATCAGGCGTCCCATACATAGAGATAGCGTGCTGTGGCTCTGCCCATGCCAATTTCGCTGCAAATGCAGCTGCAATTATTCCCGACGATCGGGCCGCCCAGCGATGAAATGCCATTTTCGATAATCCTTTGTTTCCGCGTTGTTTATTTTTCGATCCTAGACGGGCAAATTCACTTTTTCAAACTTTTAGCTTGGAGATGCCGAAAGAAAGCGATATAAAGTAATGACTGCTCGATAGGTTTCTTGCCTGTATGAAACCTGCCTCAATGACTTGCGCCTGCTTTTGCAGGCGCTTTTTTTTCGTTCGGGTCTGCGTTGATTTCCGTTGCCGCAATGCAGCACAGGCCAGTATAACTGGGCGAATCCTTGGGTTTTGTTGTGAAACCCAACCCCAACCACACAACAGGAGAGACCCATGCTTTTGTCAGGCAAGCGTGCAATCATAACAGGATCAACCTCGGGAATCGGTTTGGGAATCGCCCGATCCTTGGCAGGAATCGGTGCGGATCTGGTGATCAATTCGTTCACTGATACGGACCGAGATCATGCGCTGGCTGCGGATTTGGCGGCCGAATTTGGCGTGCAGGTTGATTATGTTTGTGCGGATATGTCCGATGCCCAACAGTGCCGCGAATTGATCAGCACACAACCACGGTGCGATATTTTGATCAACAATGCAGGGATCCAATATGTGGCCCCAATCGACGAATTCCCGATTGAGAAATGGAACGCGATTATCGCGATTAACATGAATTCCGCATTCCACACCGCAGCCGTGGCTGTGCCCATGATGCGGGCGCAGGGGTGGGGGCGGATCATTAACATTGCCTCGGCACACGGACTGACCGCGTCGCCCTATAAATCGGCCTATGTCGCGGCCAAGCATGGGGTTGTGGGGATGACCAAAACCATCGCCTTGGAAACTGCGCAGGATCCGATCACCTGTAACGCCATTTGCCCCGGTTATGTCTTGACACCCTTGGTCGAGGCACAGATCCCCGACACCATGGCCAAATATGATATGTCGCGCGAAGACGTGATTAAAAAGGTAATGCTAGAACGCCAGCCATCACGCGAATTTGCCACAGTGGAACAATTGGGCGGCACCTGTGGGTTCCTGTGTTCGGACGCGGCCGCACAGATTACAGGAACCACAATTTCGGTTGATGGGGGATGGACGGCGCTATAATGCGCCGCCACAGCGATTAGAACGCGTTTGTGACGCCCAGGAAATAATCTGAGCTTTTGAGGTCGTAGAAATCAACCGTGGATTCGCGGTTTTGATGGGTCAGGCTAAGTGTGGGGGTCAACCCGAACAGGCTAAAGTTCTGGTTTTGCGCCCCAACGCGGGCCACCCATTCGCGATCACGGCGATCGGCAATGAACAATGGATTACGATTGTCCCATTTTTCGAAACCGCGCATCAGCGATCCATTCAGCAACCATCCTGTTCCCTTGGGGTTATAGACTGCATTGATCCCAAAATCGATAGAGGTTGACAGATTGTATTCATTTGTTGACGTTTTGTCGGCAATCGATACTTGACCACTTATCGAATAATGACGACCCTTGGTGATATCATGTTTAAACGTCAAAGACGTGGATTTGTTTTCGACATCATTTTTTGCCAAGGACTCAAGGTTACGCGTCAACGAAATTGATCCGCTGCGGTTGCCTTGCGATCGGAAACTTTAGCCCACTGTAACGGCTGTGTTGGTTGAATAGCGTTCACCAAAAAAATCGGCCAAAGTTCGGTCAACACGGACGTAAGTCTTACGGCCATTCACGTTTGCCCCAAACCACAATCCACTAAGTGTTGTTGATTTGGAATCATAGTCATCATCACCATAATCACACCGGACCTGTCCCAAGGTGAATTTCAAACCACCCTTATCCAAATTAATATTGCGCGATACGCTTAGCCCATAAAATACGCCACGGTCGGATTCGGATTTTTCCTGATTTGGCGTATTGTTGAAAAAACCAGGTATGGCGACGCCCAGATAGTCTGCATCGGATTTTTTACCGACATTGGTCGTGGGTGCGATGCCGAGGGTCAGCTTGGTATCCCAATCACGGTTCCGTTGAACATACCCCATTGCTTTACGGGCAAGTCCACGTTCGTGATCATTGCTGGCCAAATCCAACGCGCGACGCAGATGGAATTCTGATTTTATTTTCTTGCCTTGATGGCGCAGGCTGGTCCCCACTAAGAACCGAGCTGCAAAACTTTTGGGTTCCAGTTTCATGGCTTGGCGTGCCGCGATTTCGGCCCCCTTAGGTTGGCCTACGTCCAATACAGCAGCTATGCGTCATAGGGGGCCTCGGCCTGTGCTGCGACCGCTAATTGAAGCGCTTGGGCGTATTGTTTTTGTAAAAAGGCCTGCCGCGCTTGATCCATATCGGCCCAAGCAGGCGCTGAGGCGGCAGTGAACGCAATGGTTGCCGTAATTTTAATGAATTTTAGGTTTTGAAGTATTTTGAACATCTGAATCTGCACTTGCGATTCTTTGACCTGATTTTGTT
>CBFHVU010000086.1:0-9752 GCA_965659465.1 uncultured Paracoccaceae bacterium
CCAGCGAAATGCGGTCGCGATATTGGGGATCAGGGTGTTATTGAGCAATGCAAATTCGCCAAAGTACACAAGCGGGCGAATAATCAAAACAAAGGCCACAAGCCCAAGCAAAATCGGCAGGTCTTGGTCAATGACTTGGGCCGGCGATTTGCTGCTGAGCAGATCAATCAACCACCCCAGCGCATAAATCAGCACCAATTCGATGCTGGCCGCCAAAACAGTAATTACGCCAGTTGCGATAAAGACGCCGCGAAACCCGGCGCAGTAATCCCTGATCAGCCCCAAAACGGTCTGTGGCGGGTGATCGCGCAGGGGCGCGTGTTGAAATGGGTCCACTAAATTTTCAAAAAAACGAAACATGGCATGCCTCAACCTTAAACAAAGCCGGTTAGAATACATGCGTGACAAAGCCTGTAAAGCGAAACTTTAGCTAAACAGCAAAATAATACAACCTGCGATGGTCACGCCCATCACCCAGTTAAAGGCACGCAGCCGCGTTGGATTAGTCAAAAATCGCCGTAGCGGTACACCAAAGCCGGCCCAAGTTCCCGCTGACACCACGCCCAACGCGACGAAAGTAGCCCCCAGTATCAGCGCCGTCGTATAGGGCGCCGTGGGGGTGACAAATTGCGATGTCAGGGCAATCGCCATAGCCCATCCTTTGGGGTTGATCCATTGGAAACCTGCCGCTTCGATAAATGTCATGGGGCGCGGTGTGCCATTACTGCGTCCTAATCCGCCTGATGTAATGATCTGATAGGCAACATAGATCAACAAAGCAGCCCCAAACCACCGCAACGCTTCGCGCAAGATGACATATGTTTGAAAAATTTGCCCCAGAAATAATCCAACAATCAAAACCATCAGGCCAAATCCGGTACCGATACCCATGATATGGGGAATGGTCCGACGAAACCCGAAATTCACGCTAGATGCGGTGACCATCGCATTATTGGGGCCAGGGGTAAACGCACTGGTCGTGGCCAAAATGAACATAGTGATAAATGTGTCCAAGCTCATTTCAGGATCCTTGTTGCAACAATGCTGCCTTGGTCAATGTGAATTTTGAATTGATCCATTGGGTTTTTAACTCGGCCAATCGCTGCCCTAGTTCTGGGCCTTGGAATTTGGGCAATAAATCTGCGGCGGTGACGGGAAACACGGCCCCATGGGCCAATTCGATGTCGGCTAGATCATGCGCCAGTGGCTGTGTTTCAAACAGGGCCGCGCGCAGGTACACAATATCATGCGCCGCCGCCGCCCCATAGTCATAGGCCAAGGCATGAGATGCGCGCAATGTGGCCATTTCATCGCGACGAATTTGCAACGCTTTGGCCTGTGCATTGCTTAGACGCAGGGCAGTGCGCGCTTGCGCTGCATCCGCACATATAATCGCCAATCTGCGCATGGCGTCAGGTGCCAGTTGATCACGCTGTTCCAAATGGACCAAGGGGGCCAAATATCGATCGTCAGCGGCGGGCAAAATGCGCGACAAAACACCGGTTTGGCGCATGGTTGCGATTGCGGGCGCGGGGTCGGGGGCCGCCAGTAATTTCACAACCTCGGCGCCGATGCGTTCGCGGCTTAGGCTGTCTAGGCCGTCAACATGGTCTGCAATGGCTGCCAATGTTTCGTGGTCAAATCCTAGCGTAGGGTCACCATAGGTTGCCGTGAACCTAAAAAACCGCAAAATGCGCAGGTAGTCTTCGCGAATGCGATCCGCAGCAGTTCCGATAAACCGAAAATGGCGGCGTTTTAGATCGGGTAATCCATTAACCGGATCAGTGATTGTGCCATCTGCATCCGCATAAAGCGCGTTCATCGTGAAATCACGGCGCTGGGCGTCCTCGGTCAGTGTGTCGGAAAATTGCACCTGGGCGTGGCGGCCATCGGTTGCCACATCTTTGCGAAAGGTGGTGATTTCATGCGCAACACCGTGGGACACGACGGTGACTGTGCCGTGATCAATCCCCGTGGGAATGGCGCGCAGGCCAGCAGATTTGGCCAGATCCATGATCACCTGTGGGCGGGCATCGGTGCAAATATCCAAATCATTTACCGGCAGTCCCAGTAAATCATTGCGCACACACCCCCCAACGAAATAGGCGTGATACCCCGCCTGTAACAACATCTGGCAGACCTGTTGCGTGGCCTGTTCCGTGATCCAATCGCCTGAAATTTTCATGGCGCTGTGACCTGCTGGGCCAGACCAAACAACATCCGCGCCGTTGCCCCCCATATGTAATAGGGGCCATAGGGGACGACATAATATTTACGCCAACTGCCCCGCCATCTGCGTTGTTCCACGCGAAAATTATCTGGGGTCAAGATATGGTCCAGAGGAACGGTAAAGACTTCGTCCACTTCGTTTGGATCAACGCGCGGGACAAAGGTTTGGGTCACTTCGGCCACGATGGGGCAGACCTGAAACCCAGTGACCGTTTCATGCGAGGTCAGCTGCCCCAATACGCGCAGGTTGGCCGGCGGCAGTGCGATTTCTTCGTCCGCTTCGCGAATGGCGGCTGCGGTTGCATCGGTATCGGTGACATCCACCTTGCCCCCCGGAAATGCGATTTGTCCGGGATGGTGTTTTAGGTGCGACGCGCGTTTGGTCAGATACAACACATCTCCATCATTGCGGCGCTGAATGGCAATTAACACGGCCGCAGGCCGCAATAGGCGATTGTCAGGCAGCTGAATTTCTGGGTTCAAATCAAAATCCGACGATGCCACGCTGGGGCGATACAAGGCGGCAATAACGTCTGACAGTGATTTAGTCATCTGAGCCCTCGGCCCCTTTGGCATTAAAGCCCACAGTGGCGGGGTCCAAATCGTAATGCGCCCCGCAGAATTGGCAATCGGCTGTGACACGCCCTGCATCGGTTGTCATTTTTTCGATGTCTTTTGCAGAATAAATCGACAGAGACTGGCGCACACGTTCTTCGGAACAGGTACAGCCAAATTTGACCTGTTGGGCGTCAAAGACACGCGGGGCCTCTTCGTGGAACAGGCGTACCAATAACTGCGTCGGCGCCACGCTAGGGCCGATCAATTCCATATCCTCAACGGTATCCAACAGGATATTGGCACGGTTCCAGTTTTCTGCATCGTCGCCGTCCACCAAATCATCGGCGGTCAGCAGACCGCCTTCGCCAGAGCCGCCATCACCGCTGGCAAATGGGCTGGCCTTGGGCATGTGTTGCAACATAATGCCGCCGGCGCGCCAATGTTCATCAACCCCGGGGGCCGATGATTTTCCATAGCTTAACGAAAACCGTGTTGGCAACTGTTCGGACTGTGCGAAATAGGCTTCGGCGCAGGCGGCCAATGATTCACCCGCCAGCGGTGTGATGCCTTGGTACGGTTTCATGCCGTTGCCCTGATCCATCATGATGGCCATGTATCCATCGCCCACTTGTTCAAAGGGTGCGCCATCTGTCAAACGGTCGGCATCAAAGCTCGCATAGGCGCGGATGCGGGCGGGTTCGCCATCCTCGGTCGGGCCATAGTAATCGGTGGCGATCATACGAACAGCGCCGCGCGATTGGACCTGTAATGACAATTTCCAACGCAGTTTGATCGACTGGCCAATCAACGCGGTCAACAGGGCCATTTCGGCCACCAATGCCTCGACCGCGGAGGGATAGTCATGCTGTTTCAAAACACCACTTAGGACCCCGTCCAGACGCGCCACACGACCGCGAACATCCGCTTTGTCCAATTGAAACGGCAATACGGTGTCGTCCCAGGCAATTTTTTCAAAATTTGTCATAGCCAGTTCCTAGATCTTTACTTTTATTTTGCGCCATACCCTGTCTATATAGGCAGGGCAAGTGTCGGTCCAAGAGGATTTGGGAAATGAAACGATATGGCAACCCACCGATTGCCGGGAAAACATACATTCGCAGACCCGGTGCATATGTGATTTTGCCCATGGGTCATGACCACGTTTTACTGACCGTGCAGAATGGTGAATTTCCTGATTTTCAGTTGCCCGGCGGTGGGGTGGACCCAGGGGAACATGTGATACCGGCCCTGCACCGCGAAGTGTTAGAGGAAACAGGCTGGGTGATAGCACAGCCCAGATATTTGGGGACATATAAACGGTATGTTTATATGCCTGAATATGACCTGTGGGCGGAAAAAATCTGTGCAATTTACACGGCGCGTCCCTGCTATCAATTGCATCCGCCCTTGGAACCCGATCACACGGAAATGATTTTGCCCATGGAAGTGGCTGTGGACCTGTTGGGCAGTGACGGTGATCGCGATTATTTGCGGGCCTTTGCTGGGGTATAATCCCAATTATGTGCCCAAATGTTCGACAAGCAGGATCGATACATCATCGGGAAATTGATCAGTGCCTGCATACCCCTCTAGGTCGTGCAAAATTGCATTAATCAAATCCATACCCGCAACGTGACAGTGGCGTGAAAGAATGCGTTGCAATCCGTCTTCGTCCAATAAATTACCGTTTGGGTCGGGACATTCGGTGACCCCATCCGAAGTAATGACCAGCCGGTCCCCTGCGGATAACTGAAACATCACCCGATCATAGGTCATGTCGGGCAACAGCCCGATGGGCACCCCTGTCGAACTGCACAGCGAAAAGGCCCCATCCGCATGTTGGATCATGGGGTGGGGATGGCCTGCCTGGGACAGTGACACTTGGCCGGTTTGTGTGTTCAGACTGGCCAGCGACATTGGGAAAAAACAGGTCAGTGTCCATTTCATCCAAAACCCGCGCATTCAAATTGTCCAAGACGGTTTCCACCTGTCGCGGTGTGATTTGACCGAACGCATCCAGTTCCAGTGCGATGTTATGTTCGGCCATATCTGATGATAAATACCCTGCCAAGCGCGTGGTAAACAGGGCCGAACTGATCCCATGTCCCGACACATCAATCCCGAACAGACCAAGGTGCGATGGACCCGCAGGGAAAAACCCCACCAAATCGCCCCCAACATGGCCCGAGCTGCGCAAAATTTGACTGATGCGATAGGGCCCGGTGGTAAACTGCGGAACACGGATCAGGGATTGTTGCAGTTTTTGCGCCTCGACCAGATCGGCGTCAATGGCGGTGTACAATGTCCGCAATTCGTCCAATGTATCGCTGATCATGTCATTGCGGTTTTGCAATTCGCGTTGCATCGACAAAATCCGCCCGCCTGCGCTGATGCGTGCGCGTAATTCGGATGCGTTGAACGGCTTGGTCTGGAAATCGTCTGCGCCACTTTCCAATCCTTGGGCAATGTCGTTTTTTCCGCCTTAGATGTCAGCAGGATGAAATAACTGTATGTATCTGGATACCGTTTTCGCAAGGCTTTGCAAAATTCCAACTCCGTCATTTCGGGCATCATCCAGTCGGAAAACACCATATCCGGCATCGCAGACTGGCATAATTCCAGCGCGGCTGATCCTGTGTCCGCCTCGATCACTTGGTACCCCCAACGGGTCAGCATGGACGATAAAATACGGCGCTGCAGACGGCTGTCATCGACGACCATCACTGTTTTGATCGGCTGGGCCGATGGTGATGGTTCGCTATGATATGCCGCCTGCTGCAACGTAAAATCCAGATACTAAGTACAGGGTCTTTTGTGCCATTGCAGATTTAACAACAGATGAATCCTTTAATTTGAATAGTTCAAATTTGATCTTAAACCCTTTGTTCGTTTTGTCGGGCAACATTGGCTGCGGGTGACACAGAAAGGGTGAGTTATGATAGATTGGAACCGTGCAGCCGAATTACGCGAAGAGGTAGGCGCAGAGGATTTTGCCGAAGTAATCGAGTTGTTTTTGGATGAATTTGATGAGGCCATTCAACACTTGGCAGAGGCGACATCCGCGCAAGACATCGAAGGCCAGCTGCATTTTTTGAAAGGCAGCGCATTAAATATCGGCTTTTGCGCATTTGCTGCCCTGTGCCAAACATGCGAGGCATCGGCCGCCTTGGGCCAGATTGAAACGATTGATTTGGCGGAAATTACCCGTGCCTATTGGGAGGCGCGACAGGCATTTTTGGCGCAGTCGGATCAGATGTTGGCCGCCTAGCTAAACCAGTTTGCTGAAATCTGATGCGCTGCGGGCCTGCGCCGTTTTTGCGCGGCGATTTAGGCTTTGCATGCCTTTTATCCATTTCGCATGATCTGTGGCGCGGGTCTGGAAATAGGGCCCAACCACCGGATGGGGCAAAACCAAAACGCGACCATCGGCCATGGCCTGCAATACAGCATCGGCGACATCGCGCGGTGCGATCAGGCCGTCCGGCAGGTTTTTGGGCAGATCATCGTGCATGGCGTTGTCATATCCCAGCATGGGCGATGCAACATATTGCGGGCACACAACATGCACCGCAATACCATCATCCCCGTGCCGGATGGCCAGATTTTCGGCAAAACTGACAGCGGCGGCTTTGCTGGCGCTATAGGCTGCATCGCCAATTTGTGTCAGCAGACCTGCAGCCGATGCCACGTTGATCAAACATCCCCCGCCTCGCGCAATCATATCGGGCAGCAAAATGCGCACGGCGCGGACATGGGACATAACATGGATATCCCAGGCCCGTTGCCACAGGTCGTCATCCGTTGATGCGGCATGGGTGGGATCCATACTTAGAACGCCAGCGTTTGAAACATAAATATCAATGGGACCGATCTGGTTTGTAATTCGGGCAATCATCTGCGCTAGGCCGCTGGCGGATTGAACGTCGCAGATTTCGTAATCTGCGCCCAACTCGCTTGCAAATTCTTTTAGGGATCGGGCATCAATATCTGACATAACCACCCGCGCACCACGCGAAACTAGGGTGCGTGCGATCGCCAGCCCGATGCCGCTGGCGGCTCCGGTGACGATTGCAATTTTGCCATCTAAACGCATGTTAGATCACAAATGACGATAGCAATTCGTCGTTTGTTATATCGGAATATGTAAAACCTGCCGCTTCGAGGCGTTGGAAAAACGTATCGAATTGTTCGGGGGATTTGGTTTCGATCCCGATCAGGATTGATCCGAAGTTACGCGCTGACTTTTTGAGGTATTCAAACCGCGTGATATCGTCCTCGGGGCCTAGGAAATTCAAAAACTCTTTCAACGCGCCGGGGCGTTGGGGCATGCGCAGGATCAGATATTTTTTGACACCCGAAAACCGTTGTGCGCGTTCTTTGACCTCTGGCAGGCGTTCGAAATCGAAATTCCCGCCAGAAGAAATACAAACCACGGTGCGCCCGCGAATGGCTTGGCCCAGATCCTTTAGCGCATCGACGGACAATGCGCCGGCCGGTTCCAAAACAACGCCTTCGACGTTTAACATTTCTAACATGGTGGTACAGATGCGATCCTCGGGGATACGCAGGACACTGGCCAGCCCCACATTTTTCAATCGCTCGAACGTCTTGGCCCCGATCTGGCCGACCGCGGCCCCATCGGCGAATGTATCAACCTTGTCCAGCTTGACCGGTTTTCCCGCAATCAACGCGGCCCACAGGCAGGCCCCGCCCAAGGGTTCAACCAAAGAAAAATGACAGGACGTATCGAAATAGCTGATGGTTCCTGCGGACAAACCGCCGCCACCAACAGGTAAAACAATATGGTCGGGCACGCGCCCCAGTTGCCGTTCGATTTCAACGGCGACAGATGCTTGCCCTTGGATCACATCTTCGTCGTCAAAGGGTGACAGAAAATGCGCGCCCTCAGTTGCGCAATAGTCCTGGGCCGCACGCAAACATTCGTCAAAATAATCGCCAACTAAACGAATTTCGACGTTATTGCCGCCAAAGATTTGCGTTTTTTGTATTTTTTGTTGGGGTGTCGTGACGGGCATAAAGATAACGCCAGACACATCAAAATGACGACACATAAACGCCACGCCCTGCGCGTGGTTTCCCGCACTGGCGCAGACAAATTTTGAATGTGTATCGATCACCTTGCGCATCGCATTAAATGCGCCACGCAGTTTATAGGACCGTACAGGGCTCAGGTCCTCTCTCTTGAGCCAAATGTCGGCATCATATTTGGCCGACAAATGTTCGTTACGCTGTAAAGGCGTTTCATCGAAAACCGAACGCATTTCAGATTCGGCCATTTGTGCAAGGGTACGAAAATCAGTCATAGTCCAAGGTGTGGCGCAGGTTTTATCCTGATGCAAGGGAATTACAGCGCCCAAACACATATACTTTTGCATACAAACAAAGGGTTTTGGCCATGGGCCGCCTTGCCCCCACGTTCAAAACAAGGTATCGCCGCGGGGAAATGAAACAAAGGGGATTCCGCATGTCCGCGCCTAAGAAAGTTGTTTTGGCCTACTCTGGTGGGCTTGATACCTCAATCATCCTGAAATGGTTGCAAACCGAATACGGCTGCGAGGTGGTGACCTTTACCGCCGATTTGGGCCAGGGCGAAGAGTTAGAGCCAGCGCGTGCCAAGGCAGAAATGCTGGGGATTGATCCCAAAAACATCTATATCGAAGATATTCGCGAAGAATTTGTGCGCGATTTCGTATTCCCCATGTTCCGCGCGAATGCCCTGTACGAAGGGTTGTACCTGCTAGGCACATCCATCGCGCGTCCATTGATTTCCAAACGTTTGGTAGAAATTGCCGAAGAGACAGGCGCAGACGCCGTATCACATGGCGCAACAGGCAAGGGTAACGATCAGGTGCGGTTCGAATTGGCGGCCTATGCGTTGAACCCGTCGATCAAGGTCATCGCACCTTGGCGCGAATGGGACCTGACCAGCCGGACCAAGTTGCTGGAATTTGCCGAACAGAACCAAATTCCAATCGCCAAAGATAAACGCGGCGAAGCGCCGTTTTCCGTAGATGCGAACCTTTTGCACACCTCGTCCGAGGGTAAAGTGTTAGAGGACCCTGCGAATGAGGCACCTGATTATGTGTACCAGCGCACGGTCAACCCCGAGGATGCGCCAGACACGCCCGAAATGGTTGAAATCACATTCGAACGCGGTGATGCGGTGGCGATTAATGGCGTGGCCCTGTCACCGGCAACAATCCTGACCCAACTGAACGAATTGGGTCGCAAACACGGGATCGGTCGTTTGGATTTGGTGGAAAACCGTTTCGTTGGCATGAAATCGCGCGGCGTCTATGAAACCCCCGGTGGCACCATTTTGTTAGAGGCACACCGCGGTATTGAACAAATCACATTGGACAGCGGCGCCGGCCATCTGAAAGACAGCATTATGCCACGCTATGCTGAATTGATCTATAACGGGTTCTGGTACAGCCCCGAACGTGAAATGCTGCAAGCGCTGATCGACAAATCCCAAGAAATGGTTACAGGGACCGTGCGATTGAAACTTTATAAAGGATCCGTGCGCACTGTGGCACGTTGGTCAGATTATAGCCTGTATTCCGAAGCGCATGTGACATTCGAAGAGGATGCAGGCGCCTATGACCAAAAAGATGCGGCAGGATTTATTCAGCTAAACGCGCTGCGTTTGAAATTGCTTGCGGCACGTAACCGGCGTGTGAACTAGTCACAATACTGAAGTGATGCTGGCCCGCATTTTGGGGCCGAACCATTTGCAAATTGGGGGCGTTATGAATTCAATCTATGCGATCGGCGACGTGCATGGTCACCTGGATAAACTGGATCAAGCGCTGGACTGGATTGAACGCGATGGGGGCTGGGATGCCCCCATTGTTTTTGTGGGTGATCTGGTCGATCGCGGTCCAGACAGCCGTGGCGTGATCGAGCGTGTGATCGATGCCCAAGCACAGGGACGCGATTGG
>CBFHVU010000087.1:0-9721 GCA_965659465.1 uncultured Paracoccaceae bacterium
GTTTGAATATGCGTGAACAGCTGGTGCGGTCTTGTGAAATTATCCCGCTTGAGGTGATTGTGCGCAACTTTGCTGCGGGAACATTATGCACCCGTCTAGGATTAGAAGAGGGCACACAGCTGCCGCGTCCGATTGTTGAATATTGTTACAAAGATGATGCGCTTGGCGATCCTTTGGTCTCAGAAGAGCATATCGCCGCCTTTGGTTGGGCCAGCCAGCAAGAAATGGAGGACATCCTATCGCTTGCACTGCGTGTAAACGATTATTTGTCCGGCGTGATGTATGGCGTTGGCATTCGTTTGGTCGATTTCAAAATCGAAATCGGTCGCGTTTTTGATGGCGATTTCCAGCGTTTGGTTGTGGCCGATGAAATCAGCCCTGACAGTTGTCGTTTGTGGGACTTGGACACAGGTCGCAAACTGGACAAAGACGTGTTCCGTCGCGATTTGGGCGATCTGGCAGATGCCTATAGCGAAGTGGCCAAACGTCTGGGCGTTTTGCAAAGCAATGCGACATCAATCAATCCAACGGTCGTCAACTAATTCTACGATAAGGAAACACATATGAAAGCCCGCGTTTATGTCATGTTGAAAAACGGTGTTCTGGATCCACAAGGGGACGCCGTGCGCCATGCGCTTGGCGCGATGGGATTTGATGGCGTCAATGGTGTCCGTCAGGGCAAGGTGATTGAACTGGATTTGGATGACATGGATGCGGACCAAGCACAGGCCACCGTCACTGAAATGTGTGAAAAGCTGTTGGCCAATACCGTGATCGAAAGCTACAAGATCGAGATCGAATAATGCGCGCGGCTGTTATCGTTTTCCCAGGATCAAATTGCGATCGCGATATGGCGGTTTCATTGAAAAATGCGGGTGCCGACGTGCACATGGTCTGGCACAAAGATACCGATTTACCCGATAATCTGGATGTTGTCGCGATCCCTGGTGGGTTTTCGTTTGGCGATTACCTGCGCGTGGGTGCCATTGCAGCACGTTCGCCGATCACACAATCGGTCATCGCGCATGCAAATCGCGGTGGTTATGTGTTTGGCGTGTGTAACGGGTTTCAGGTTCTGACCGAAACAGGTTTGCTGCCAGGTGCATTGTTGCGAAACGCGGGGCTAAAATATATCTGTCGCCATGTGGAATTGACGGTTGAAACGACTGACAGTGCCTTTACCAACAGCTATGCGCAGGGACAGGCGATCACCATCCCGATTGCGCACCATGATGGCAATTACAACCTTGATGCGGACGGTGTTGCCGCGCTTGAGGATCAAGATCGCATCGCATTCCGCTATGTCGACAATCCCAATGGTTCCGTGGCAAATATTGCCGGTGTGTTATCTGAAAACCGTCGTGTTTTGGGAATGATGCCACACCCTGAACGTCTGGCCGAAGAGGCCCATGGCGGCACAGATGGTCGGCCATTTTTTGCCGGCCTTATAGAACAGGTGGTTGGGGCCTGACCTGAGCCGTGAAAGCGGATATAACCATTTCCAAATGGTAAACAACGCCCGCGATTCTATGGATACAGCAGCCGACATAATCCCGTCACAACGATCGTGGCGGGTTCGGCTGGTGTTTGGGGTGTTGATCGTATTTGCGATTGCAACGTTATATCTGTCCAATTCGATTTTGACCCAGCGGTTCACCCAATTCACCACCAATCGCGCGGAATTGCGTTTGGCGTTATATGGGTCAAATTTACTTAGCGAATTACAGCGCAATTCCATTGTACCACAGCTGTTGGCGCGTGATTCTGCATTAATCGGGGCGCTGAATTCAAATGATTATTCCCTATCTTCGCAACGGTTAATTGGTTTCATTAACGAAATTGGTGCCGCATCCCTTAGCCTGCTGGATCGTGACGGGCGCACGGTGGCATCAAGTGAACGGGTGAATTTGGGGCAACGGCACCGGGATAAGCCATATTTTATCAACGCTGTGCGATCCTCAAACACCCTGTTTAGCGTCGTCGAAAAAGAGGCGGGCGGCTATGGGTTTTATTATTCGCGGCGCATTGATTTTCAAAATCAAACCTTGGGCGTCATTTTGGTCGAGGTCGATTTGAACAAATTCGAACGCACTTGGGCCGGTATATCCGAGGCGATCATCGTCACCGACAGCCAAGGCATCATCACCCTGTCCTCCGAACCGCAATGGCGCGGCCTGACCGAAGAGCAAGCGTTCCAAGGCCAATCCCCTGAAACCGTGTTAGATATGGCGCGCCAAATGACCCAAGATTGGACCGACAGCCCCTTTGATGACTATGTCGCGGGGCAAGCGGTGATGCGCATTTCCGGGCGCATTCCATTCCAAGGCTGGCAGATCACGACCTTTACCGCATATTCCAGTGTGCGCGAACGGGTCAATGCGATCTTGGCCTTTGAAATCATGGTCTTTGCGCTGTTGTTTTCGGGCGGGTTTTATCTGCTTAGCCGGCGCAATGCGGTTCGGGTTACATTTTTTCAACGTGAAAGCATTGAACTGCGTCGCTTAAATACCCGATTACAGGCGGAAATTTCAGAACGTCAACGGGTCGAACAAACTCTGCAAGTTGCTGAACAATCCCTTGAACAAAGTTCAAAACTGGCTGCCTTGGGCGAAATGTCTGCCGCCGTCAGTCATGAATTAAACCAACCGCTGGCCGCAATGAAAACCTATCTGGCGGGCGCGCGGGTGCTGTTGAAACGCAATCGTCCCGACGAAGCCTTGGCCGCATTTGCACGATTGGATGATCTGGTCGAACGTATGGGCGCGATTACGCGGCAATTGAAATCCTATGCGCGCAAAGGTGCTGAAAGCTTCTCTCCTATGAACTTAGAGGATGCTTTGGACACGTCCTTGTCGATGATGGACCCACAGTTTAAGCATCTAAACATCCGTATTATCAAGGTCTTGGCCCACGAGGATGTGTTTGTAATGGGGGATCGCATGCGTTTGGAGCAAGTCTTGATTAACCTGCTGCGCAATGCGGTGGATGCTGTTAAGAATATGCGCAATCCCGAAATCGAAATTATGATTTCAAAAGGCGCATTTGCGAAATTGTCCGTTAAGGATAATGGGCCGGGAATCAGTGATTTAGATAACTTATTTGAACCATTTCATACGACAAAGGATCCGGGCCAAGGTGTTGGATTGGGTTTGGCCATTTCATCTGGTATCATCAAAGAAATGGGCGGGCGATTGATTGCACGCAATGGTGAAAAAGGTGGGGCTGTTTTTGATGTTGAACTGCCCCTATTTAATGAACGTGGGTCCATTGCGACCCAAGACACGGAAATAACCTAGGATCGCGCTATGAGCCAAGCTATGAAAATTGCAATCGTCGATGATGAAAAGGATATGCGCCTGTCCATCAAGCAGTGGTTGGCTTTATCGGGCTATGATACAGAGAGCTTTGCGAATGCGGCTGATGCTTTGTCGACAATCGGTCCAGATTACCGTGGAATTGTGATCAGCGATATCCGTATGCCCGGAATGGATGGCATGCAGTTTTTGCGCGCCTTGATGAGCCGCGACAGCGCCTTGCCTGTGATTATGATTACAGGCCATGGTGATGTCCCCATGGCGGTTGAGGCAATGCGCTTGGGCGCCTATGATTTTCTAGAAAAACCGTTCAACCCCGACAAAATGAGCGATCTGGCCAAAAAGGCAACGACTGCAAGGCGCATGACATTGGACAACCGCGCCCTGCGCCGTGAATTGTCCGATGGTGGGCAATTGATGAAAAAGCTGATCGGAAAATCATCCCCGATGCAGCGTTTAAGAGAAGACATTTTGGATATTTCGCAATCTGATGGGCATGTGCTGATCGATGGCGAAACTGGCACCGGCAAAACCTTGGTTGCACATGCGTTGCATGCCGTTGGATCACGTGCGGGCAAAAAATTCGTATTGCTCAGCTGTTCTGCCTATGAAGAAGAGGCGCTGTCGCGCCGTTTGTTCGGACCTGTGTTTGCAGAGGACAATTTCCTGCCCGCGCTTGAGGAAGCCCGCGGGGGAACATTGGTGCTAGAGGATATCGAAACATTGCCCGAACCGGTGCAGCGCAAATTGCTCAGCGCAATCAATGACCAAGGCACGCCCGCCGAAACGCGAATATTTGCGATTTGCAACAGTGCCGAGGCAGGCAAAATGGCGGCGGATAAATTGCGATCAGATTTATACTATCGGTTAAACAGTTTGCGGATCACCGTACCGCCATTGCGCAAACGGGGTGACGACATTTTGGAAATGTTTAACCGCCTTTGCGATGGGTATGCAGATGACTATGGGTGCGATTCACCTACAATTTCGGCCCAAGATGCCGCGCAATTGCTGCAAGCGCCATGGCCAGGCAATGTGCGTCAGTTGATGAATGTGGCCGAACAAACCGTTTTACAGGCGCGACGCGGGCAGGGCACAATATCATCCCTGTTGATGACAGGGGATGAAGAGGTGACATCCGTGGTCACGACTGAAGGCAAACCGTTAAAGGAATATGTCGAAGCCTTTGAAAAAATGCTGATCGACAACACCATGCGCCGACACAAAGGATCCATCGCCAGTGTGATGGATGAATTGTGCCTGCCGCGCCGAACATTGAATGAAAAAATGGCGAAATACGGCCTACAGCGGTCTGATTACCTGTAATCAATCGCGCCGCAGGGCCATCAGCCATAGCGCGGCCAAGCCCAGTGAAATGATCATATTCCATCCCGCCATGGAAATACCAAACATATCCCATGGAATTTCGTCGCAACGGACCACGGGAGCGTTCATAATTTGCGCTAACAAATCATCGGTGCTTAGGCCTTCAATGGATTGCGATGTGCAGGTATTGGGGCCCGGCCACCATTTTTGTTCGACGCCTGCGTGATATCCGCCTAATCCTGCCGATGCCAGCGCGGCTAATCCGCCCAAGGCGGCAACAAACCGCGTGGGATACAGCCACATCGCCACGCCCATAATAACCGCCGCCACATGGGCATAGCGTTGCCAGTAACACATTTTGCAAGGCGGCAAATCGCCAATATATTGAAACCCCAACGCGCCCAATAACATTGCAGCGGATCCTGCAGCGGCCAAAATACCATATTTTTTACGGATCATAGATACCTCACTGACCAAAAACCTGCGATCAGGATTGCAATTACGGCCAGGACTACCCATCCCAGATATTTTTCGATAAAGGCACGAATGGGCGGACCAAACAGATACAGCAATCCTGCGACCAAGAAAAACCGGATCGCACGTGCGACTATGGCTGTGGTGATAAACATGGGCAAGGGCATGGCAGTGGCCCCTGACATGATTGTGATGACTTTGAACGGAAATGGGGTGACACCGGCGGTCAGAATGGTCCAAACCCCAACATCATTAAACCGCTCTGAAAATTCAGCAATTGCGTCAGCCTTGCCCATGCTCAGCAGAATCGGTTCGGCAATTTGGTCAAAGGCGACCGCGCCGATCAGATAGCCAAACACGCCGCCCGCCACAGATGCCATCGTCGCGACCAAGGCATAGCGCCAAGCCCGTGTGCGGGCCGCAAGAATCATGGGAATCAGCAAAACATCAGGGGGAATCGGAAAAAACGATGCTTCGACAAAGGCGATAATCGCCAGCGCATAGATCGCGCGCGGGTGATCGGCCAATGACATGGTCCAATTATAAAGCCTGCGTATCATTGATTTTTCCTTTGTTTTAATAATCTGCAAAAAACATGCAAAAGAATTTCGGTCAAGTGCGCTTTCCCTCTTGTCGTTGGGAAAAACTATATGTAAACAGCCCTCAGTGCCCGAGTGGCGGAATGGTAGACGCAGCGGATTCAAAATCCGCCGCCCTTGCGGGCGTGCCGGTTCAAGTCCGGCCTTGGGCACCAACAAAATCAATGATTTAGTTACATTCCGCAGTTTTCCGAATTGGCAATTGTACCAGTCGGTGTATCACTTGCTTGTTTCGTTTTTGTTCTGCTCTTGGCGCTATATTCGCGCTGTTGCGACCGGCTGCTTTCGCATAATTTTCCCCGCGTCTTAAGTATTTTTTGATCAATTTTTTTGTTTCCAGCCAACGGGATCCGTTAATTATTGATCCTGAATACCTGCGCTGAATTAGTCATCAAAGTGATTAAAATTCGTTTTCGGCGAAGCGATGATTAGTTCCATAAAAATAGGCAAGGCATTTCAATTTGTGCGCTTGATTACTGCCTTTATAATTCTAAATATGAGAATTATGGGCTGACGGGCCTGTCCCGCAATTTAACAAGTCTGGCAATAATGATCTGTGCGATAGCAATCCAATCCTAGTCGCCAGAATATCGAGGTACAACATGAAAACTGCTGTTAGTTCATCGCTTGTGATGCTGCTTTTGGCTGCCTGTGGTGGCGTCGAAGTTAAAGATAATATCATCAATACCTATTACTAGGGTGGCACATCAAATGATGACGGCGGTTCCGGTTCGGACACTGACCTTGATGGCGATGGGGACTCTGAGAACGATGGTGGCACAGAGTCATCCTCTGACAATGATGACAGCTTTGGATCAAGTTCCGGTGGCTATGACGACGATGATCATGCCGACGATGATAGACTGATCAGACTGACCACGAACCAGATCTATGAAGTTGACACCCTGATCAAAGCCCTTGGTGTGAATTACGAAGACAGTGGCTATTCTACTGTTCGTGTTACGGATGGGCCTTACGCGGGATTGGAAATACAAAAACAACCTTCGACGAGAGATGGAGACCTTGTATCGATCAAATTTGCAAACACGGGGCAGGCCACCAAAATTGGCTATGCATCAGATGACATTCACACCATTCTAGCGGCTTTCGTGAATACAATCGGGTCTGACCCATCCCAGCCGCAAGTGACAAATGAAACGATCAATGATCAAACGGTTCGGATCGTTCAGCAATATTATAAGGAAAAAGACGCGTTTTCACTGAGCACCAGCAGTCTGCAAATTCTGTTGCAGTCAGGTGAAACGCTTTCTAGCACGGCGGGAACGGCAACAGATGGCAGCGATCTGGGGCGCTATATCGGGTTTGAACGGATCAGTCCGAATGTGGTTGCAATGCCATCTGGAACGGCCAATTTTACCGGCAGAACAGTGATTTTGTCTGACAACCCAAATACATTCTACACATCCAATACAGCGATGCTCGCGTTAAATTTTGACAATGTTTCCGGCGAATTTCGGGCAGATGGTTTCACACCCGATAACCCAGCGCAAACCCCCAAAACGATTGAGATTGAGGCAAATTTGACAATGGACGCGACCGACGGAACATTTCAGGCGTTAAATGGGACATTTGTTGTCAATGGAACTTCAACGAGCGATGTCAAAGTGAACGGTATCTTGGCAACCGACGCCAGTGCGGCCGCAGGGTATATTGTTCCCTCCCAAGAGGTGGATGACATCATCGGCGGTGTTTTTTTACTGCCCCAAGATCGCTAATGATCCATTTCCGCGCGTCCGTTTTGGGCGCGCCATTTCTGCCAATCCTCAGGGGTGTCCAGATCGTTGGTCGGCGCATGATCCACGAACAAAACGGGGGTGATCTGGGATTGGCCGAACACTTCGCGGGCACCTTGATCGCCATCTAGGTTTATAAGCGCGCTAAAATAGCCTCTGGGAAAGATGACAGGATGGCCCATTTTTCCCGTTGCATCCGCAGCACGCAACACCGTGTCGGGCGTTTTATGCCAGGCCTCGATCATTGTTTCGAAATGATGTTCGGTAATGTCGGGTAAATCTGTGGGGCAGATCATCACGGCCTGCGCATGGGTGGGCTGAATGACCCGCAGACCGGCTGCAATTGAATGGCCCATCCCCAGATGTGCATCTGCCACATAGATTTGCGACAGGCGCACATCTTGGATCGTGTGGGATCGCGGGTGATCGGGGGCAGGCAGGGTCACATAGCAGGGCATTCCCGTTTGCACCGCTGCATTTGCAAGCAGACGCAAAACAGGTATTCCCGCGATCGGTTCCATTTGCTTGTCCCCGCCACGCATGCGCGTAGATTGCCCCGCGGCAAGCAAAAGAATGGCTAAATGATCTGTCATAAACCTATCCTAGCCCGTTTCGCCGCCGATCACCAGTTTAGCCGCGCATCCGTGCGCCGTCTGCATCAAACAGGGGACTGGTTAAAATGGTTGCCTTGCGCATTTCGCCCAAGATTTCAATGTCAGCCACCAAATTATCACTGACCAATTCACGGTCGATCAGGGCAAACGCAATCGATTTTTCGGCAAAATGCGAATAGCCCCCTGATGTGCAGAACCCGCGGACTTGGCCGTTAATCCACACGGGTTCATAGGCCACAACATCGGCATCGTCGGCCGCGACTTCGAATACAACCAGTTGGCGTGCCGCGCCGGTGTTACGTTCATCTTGGGCTGCCGCGCGACCTATGAAGTCAGCCTTTTTATTCCACGCAATGAACCGATCCATACCCGTTTCACAAGGCATATAATCAGGAGAAAATTCCCGCATCCACGATCCAAAGAATTTGTCCAACCGCAGCGACATCATGGCCCGCATGCCAAAGGGCACCATGTGATGCGCCTGACCGGCAGTCCAAAGTGTATCCCACAGGCTGCGCTGATCCATGGGGTCACAATAAATTTCGAACCCTAAATCACCGGTATAGCTGACCCGTTGCACAATGCAGTCGGTCATACCCACGACCATACGGCGCACGTCCATGAACTTCATATCACTGATATCGGCGCGTGTGCATGCGGCCAGGACATCGCGCGCCTTGGGCCCCGCGATTTGAAATCCGTTCAAGCGGTCGGAAATATTTTCGATGCTGACATCACCCGATTGGTTTCGCAAAAACCAGCGCATATGGAAATCTTGGGCGCCATAACTGGCAGTCAGCTGAAATTCTGTCTCAGACAGGCACGATACGGTGAAATCACCAATCAAACGCCCCTTGGCCGACAGCATGGGGGTGAGCGATATGCGCCCCTGTGTCGGGATACGACTCGCCATGATACGGTCCAGCCACGCGCGCGCATCTGGGCCTGTCACACGGTATTTGCCGAAATTATGCACCTCGTTTATGCCGACATGTGTGCGTACGCCCATGACTTCGCGTTTGGTGGCGTCCCATGCGTTTGACCTGCGAAATGATGGGCTCTCATACCGCGGCTCATCGCCTTGGGCAAAGTAATTGACAACCTCAAGCCCGAATTGCGCGCCCCAGACGGCGCCCATATTGTCGAAAATATCGTACATTGGCGTGGTGCGCAGGGGACGCGCGGCAGGCAGCTCTTCGTTCGGGTAGCTGACAGAAAATCGTTTTTGGTAATTTTCAATCACCTTGGGCAGGGTATAGCCGGGATTGATCCAGTTTTGTCCAAAGCGGGCCACATCCATGGCCGATGTGTCGCGTTCGGTTTCGCCATGGATCATCCATTGGGCCAGCATCAACCCAACACCGCCGCCCTGACTGAACCCCGCCATAACGCCGCAGGCGGACCAATAGTTCCGCACACCTGGAATGGGGCCCACCAGCGGGTTGCCATCAGGGGCAAAGGTAAAGGGACCATGAATGACCGATTTGACACCAGCCGTTTCAAGGACGGGGAAGCGTTTATTAGCAAATTCAATACTGTCGTTGATTTTGTCAAAGTCATCTGGCAACAGTTCATGCCCGAAAGTCCAAGGCGTGCCATCAACCGCCCATGCTTTGCAGGGTTGTTCATAAAACCCGATG
>CBFHVU010000088.1:0-9379 GCA_965659465.1 uncultured Paracoccaceae bacterium
ATCCAGACCGCGTGACATCCCCAAGCGCAACATCGCGCGCCCCCCGCGCAGGGCGGTTGCCTTGTCCCTTTGTGGGCAAAGTTCGGCCAACCCCATATCGCGCAAACAGACGTTGGCTGCAGAAATCAGATCCCCACTGGTATCCGCTAGGGTTCCGTCCAAATCAAAAACCACTGTCCGCATGTCTGCTCCAATTCCGCTGGTTGGCAATTTCTTGCCACGCCTTGAAACAATTCGCAACCTTAGTTGACCCCAAGACGGCTTGCGCCCAGCGAATTAAGCGTTAAAACGGTCCAAAATTTCAAGAGGATTTCATCATGGGCACCGCCGTTATTATTTTGGCTGCAGGAAAAGGCACACGCATGCAATCAGATCTGCCCAAGGTGTTGCATCCCTTGGCACAGGTACCCATGCTGGCCCATGCCATGCGCACCGCGCAGGCCGTTGATCCAGACCACATCGTGGTTGTCGCAGGACACGGCTTTGACGCCGTCGCAAACGTCGTGCGCGATTATCATGACACAGCCATCATTGTGGAACAGGCCGAACAATTGGGCACAGGCCATGCGGTTGCGCAAGCGCGCGATGCGCTGGGTGATTATGACGGTGATATCTTGGTGCTATACGGGGATACGCCCTTTATCAGTGATGAGACCATCGAAAAAATTGGGGCAGCCCGCCAATCGTCGGATTTGGTGGTTTTGGGGTTCGATGCCGCCGATCCCGCGCGCTATGGCCGGTTGATCACCAATGGCGACCACCTGTCCCGTATCGTCGAATTCAAAGATGTATCAGACGCAGAGCGTGCCGTGACCCTGTGCAACAGTGGCGTCATGTGTGCCAAAGCGTCTGATTTGTTTTCATGGATTGACCAGATCGAGAACACAAACGCATCGGGCGAATATTACCTGACCGATTGCGTCGAAATTGCAACCAAACATGGCAAAACGGCCCGCGTCGTTATTTGTGACGAGGCCGAAACCTTAGGCATAAATTCACGCATAGATTTGGCGCAGGCAGAGGCCGCATTCCAAGCGCGCGCGCGTCGTGACATGCTGGAAAATGGCATCACCCTATTTGCGCCGGAAACGGTATTTTTTGCCTATGACACAGTCATTGGGCGCGACTGCGTGATTGAACAAAACGTGGTGTTCGGACCTGATGTCACCATTGAAAGCGGCGCGACCATTCGCGCGTTCAGCCACCTTGAGGGATGCCATGTCTCGCGCGATAGCGTTGTGGGCCCCTACGCCCGACTGCGTCCAGGTGCCGAATTGGCCGAAGGCGTGAAAATCGGCAATTTCGTCGAAGTTAAAAACGCCCAAATCGGCGAAGGCAGCAAGGTAAATCACCTCAGCTATATTGGGGATGCGGAACTGGGCAAACATACAAACATCGGTGCAGGCACCATTACCTGCAACTATGACGGAGTTATGAAACATAAAACGACCATCGGTGATCATGTCTTTGTGGGGTCAAACACCATGTTGGTTGCCCCTGTGACCTTAGGTGATCAATCCATGACGGGCAGCGGTTCGGTGATTACCAAAGATGTCGCACAGGGTGATTTGGCCCTGTCACGCGCACCACAGGAAAACAAATCAGGGACCGCGATCAAATTAGTTGAAATGTTAAAACAGCGCAAAGCAAAACGCGATCAAAAGGATCAGTAATATGTGTGGTATTGTCGGTATATTGGGTCAACACCAAGTCGCCCCAATTTTGGTGGATGCGCTGAAACGTCTGGAATATCGCGGCTATGACAGTGCGGGGATTGCAACCGTGAACAACGGTCATATGGATCGCCGTCGCGCCGTTGGCAAATTAGTCAACCTGTCAGATATGCTGGTCCATAATCCCTTGGCTGGATTGGCAGGCATTGGACACACCCGCTGGGCCACACATGGTGCCGCCAATGAACAAAACGCGCATCCCCATTCTTGTGGCCCTGTGACCGTTGTCCATAATGGAATTATCGAAAATTTCCGTGATCTGCGCGAAAAATTGTCCCCGCAAGGGTATGCGGCGACAACGGACACCGATACCGAAACGGTCGCCATGCTCTGCGCGCATTACATGGCCCAAGGACATGATCCCAAATCCGCCGTGACCGCGACCGTGGCCGATTTGGACGGGGCCTTTGCCCTGTTGTTTTTGTTTGAGGGGCACGAAAATCTGATGATTGCGGCGCGCAAAGGCAGCCCATTGGCCATCGGACACGGCGATGGTGAAATGTATGTAGGCAGTGACGCGATCGCACTGGCCCCGATGACAGATCAAATTACCTATCTCGACGAAGGCGATATCGCATTCATCACGCGCGACGGGGCCGACATAATTGATGCCTCGGGCACCCCCGCGCACCGCGACATTCAACGCATCGAGGCGCAGGCCACCGTTATTGACAAAGCCGGCCACAAACATTTCATGACCAAGGAAATATATGAACAACCCGTGGTCATGTCCGAAGCCTTGGCGCGATACGCCCCCAACGGCGTCCCCACCCTGCCCGAGGCCTTGGATTTTTCTAAATTTGATCGCATCTTGATGGTTGCCTGTGGGACAGGTTATTATTCATGCCTGACCGCGAAATATTGGTTTGAACAAATTGCCCGCATTCCATGCGAGGTGGATGTCGCATCAGAGTTTCGCTATCGCGAACCGCCAATCGCACCGCGGACCTTGGCCATTTTTGTCAGCCAATCGGGCGAAACTGCGGATACATTGGCGGCCCTGCGTTATGCCAAAGATCAGGCTGACATGATTTTGTCGCTGGTCAATGTTGGCACATCCTCAATCGCACGCGAGGCAGATTTGGCATTGGCCATTTTAGCAGGTGTCGAGGTATCGGTTGCCTCAACCAAGGCCTATACAAACCAGCTGACCGTGTTAGCCGTGCTGGCACTGGCAGCTGCTCAGACCAAGGGCGCGATTGATGCACAGGCACTGGCCGCCCATATGAATGACCTGCGCAAAGTACCTGATTTAATGCGCAAAACGCTAAAAATGGATTCCGAAATTGCGGCGCTTGCAAACACATTGGCCCCAGCCCCGTCAGTTTTGTTCTTGGGGCGCGGCGTGATGTTTGCCACAGCGCTTGAGGCGGCGCTGAAACTCAAAGAGCTGTCCTATATCCATGCCGAGGCCTATGCATCAGGTGAATTGAAACATGGGCCGATTGCCCTGATCGAACCCGCTCTGCCTGTTGTCGTGTTTGCGCCACATGATCGATTGTTCGATAAGACCGTATCCAACATGCAAGAGGTCATGGCGCGCCACGGCCACGTCATGTTGATCACCGACGCCCAAGGTCGGGCCGGTGCATCTGACGGCACGCACAGCCTGTTGGAATTGCCCGCGACTGGTGACCTGTCTGGTCCCATCGTCTATGCCCTTCCCGCGCAGCTCTTGGCCTATCACACGGCTATGGCCAAGGGAACGGATATCGACCAACCGCGCAATTTGGCCAAGTCGGTGACAGTGGAATGACACTTGACCAAGCTTTGGACGCGCTGCGACAGCATGTTGCTCCAACAACAGTTGCGGCAAAGCAGGCCTATCACAAAATCGACCGCCCCTATCTAGGGGTTGGAAATGATGCAATTAACAACCTGACCAAGCTGTGGCGCCAGCAGCTATCTTTGGCCGAACGCATTACACTGGCGGCTGACCTATGGACCACAAACATATTCGAGGCCCGCGTGGCTGCCGCCAAATTACTGACCCAAGCGCGCATCAAGAATGATGTTGCGGTGTGGGAGCTAATACAAACCTGGGTGCCAGAGTTTGACAGTTGGGCCATCGCAGATCATGCCTGTTCGGCTGCGCAAAAACGGGTTGTTGCGGATCTTGAACGCATAGAGACAGTGGAACAATGGATCGCATCTGACCACATGTGGACCCGCCGTGCAGCCTTTGTCACAACGCTGCCGTGGACGAAACAGAATTTCCCAAAACCGCAGGATTTGATCAATCGCGATCGTGTACTGGGATGGGCGGCTGCATTGGCCGCAGATCACGATTGGTTCATTCAGAAAGCCATCGCATGGTGGCTGCGGGATTTGTCACGCCATGACGCCCAGCGCACGCGTGATTTTATGGCGCAGTATGGCGATCAAATGAAACCCTTTGCCCGCAAAGAGGCGCTGCGCCATTTGTCCGACTAGGGCCGCACAAACAGATCAAATTTCGACAACCCCGCCAGCGGCGCATTGATGGCCCGCAGCGCCGATAACGACACCTCAGCCGCATCTGTGGCCCCCGTACGCGGGAACAGATCGACATTCACACTGTCGCCTGTGGCCAGATTGGTAATCTGACCGGCCTTGGGTTCGCTGACAAATCCGGTTTTCACCCAAAATCCCACCTCGGCTGGGTTGCCCAAACTGCCCACAACAGTGCCCAATTTGCGCAACGCATCCACATCCGCAGTCGCCATAGCGTTTTCGCGATCTTGGCTGCTGACAACATCCAAGGCGTCGGGCGATGTGTTTTGACCCGTATTTTCCAATACAGCGGGCTGGACGATTGGCTCAGGATCTGGGCTAGGTTGCAAAACGGGCTTGGATGGTATGTCGTCACATCCTGCCAAAATGACACAGCTGATGGCAATCACAGTTCGCATGGGCAACATTTCACACTCCGATCTGTCGGTTTTTTCCCAAAACTGGTCCGGACAGGCTTGCCACCCGTGCCAGCTACGCCTAGCTTAGCGGCATGACAGCTCCATTGATAGACCCCTTTCACCGCGCGATCACATATTTGCGCGTATCCGTCACAGACAGGTGTGATTTTCGCTGTGTCTATTGCATGGCAGAGAACATGCAATTCCTGCCGAAAAAGGAATTGCTGACGCTTGAGGAATTGGATCGCCTGTGCAGCAAATTTATTGATCTGGGCGTTGAAAAACTGCGCATCACAGGGGGCGAACCGCTGGTGCGCCGTGATATCATGCAATTTTTCAATAGCATGGGGCGGCATCTGGAAACGGGGGCCTTGCGCGAATTGACCGTGACCACCAATGGGTCACAGTTGGAACGCTTTGCGCAGGATTTATACGCCGCAGGCGTGCGCCGCATCAACGTATCCCTAGACACAATAGATGAGGAAAAATTTGCCCGCGTGACCCGTTGGGGCCGCCTGCCCCAAGTGTTGCGTGGACTGGACGCGGCGCAAGCCGCTGGGTTAAAAGTTAAAATCAACGCTGTCGCGCTTAAGGGATTTAACGAAGACGAATTGATCCCCATGACCCAATGGTGCGCCGAACGCGGCATGGATCTGACCTGGATCGAGGTTATGCCCATGGGCGACATGGGTGAAATTGACCGTATTGGTCAGTATTGGGCACTGGATGATGTGCGCGCAGCCTTGTCCCAAACCTATACTTTGACGGATTTGACCGAACGCACCAGTGGCCCCGCCCGTTATGTCAGGCTAGAGGAAACAGGCCAGAAAATCGGATTCATCACCCCCCTTTCGCATAATTTCTGTGAAAGCTGCAATCGTGTGCGTCTGACATGTACGGGCGAATTATACATGTGTCTGGGCCAAGAGGATATGGCCGATCTGCGCAAACCACTGCGCGATTCCCCCAACGATAATGCCGCCTTGGAACAGGCTATTCGGCAGGCGATCGTGCTAAAACCCAAGGGACACGATTTCGATTATTCGCGCCAAACCGTATCTGGTCAGGTCACACGACACATGAGCCACACAGGCGGATAATCAAACGGGCATTCGTGTCTGTATCATCTGAACAAACCAGCTGGACCCGGCGGGAATAATATCGTCATTGAAATTGTAATACTGGTTATGCACGGGCGCGCTGTCGCCATTGCCGACCAGTATATAGGCCCCTGGTCGTTGTTCCAACATAAACGCGAAATCTTCGCCGCCCATGATCAGAGGGGCATCATCGCATTGGCCGGCAATATCGCGGGCCACCTGCTGGGCATAGTCGGTTTGTTCAACATGATTGACCATCACCGGATAGCTGCGTTGAAATTTTGCGTCAACCGTGGCGCCGAACACGGCCCCCGTCGATGTCGCAATGTCAACCAAGCGCTGTTCCGCCAAATCGCGGACACCGGCATCCAGCGTGCGCACGGTCCCTTTCAAATGGACCGCGCTTGGGATCACATTATAGGCATGCGACGAACTTTCGACAGATGTGACCGAAACCACAATCTGATGCACGGGATCGGTGTTCCGGCTAGAAATCGTTTGCAGTGCTGTAACGATGTGGCTGGCCACAACAACGGGATCCACGGCCTCATGTGGTTTCGCGGCGTGACCGCCTTTGCCCGCGACATGGATATCGAAAAAATCGGACGCTGCAAAAAATGGACCAGACCGAATGGCGAAATGTCCCGAGGCGACCCCTGGCCAGTTGTGCATGCCATAGACCTCTTGGATATTAAACCGGTCCATCAATCCGTCATCACACATTTCACGTGCGCCTGCGCCGCCCTCTTCTGCGGGTTGGAAAATCACAACAGCAGTGCCGTTAAACTGACGGGTTTCACACAGATATTTTGCCGCCCCTAGCAGCATTGCTGTATGACCGTCGTGGCCGCAGGCGTGCATTTTTCCGCTATGCGTCGATGCATAGTCCAGCCCAGTCATTTCCTGAATGGGCAGCGCATCCATATCGGCGCGCAATCCGACAACATGGCCAGATGTGGTCTGGCTGCCGTGAATGACGCCGACAACGCCCGTGCGACCGATGCCCGTTTCAACCTGATCGCATCCGAACGCGCGCAGTTTTTCGGCAACCAAGGCAGAGGTGCGATTCGTATCGTACAACACCTCGGGATGGGCGTGTATGTCACGCCGCCATGCGGTGATTTCGGGTAATAATTCGGCCAGTCGGTTAATAATCGGCATATTGGGCCCCTTGTGTTTGGGGGCAGTGTAATTGCAAAATAAAAACAGCACCACCGTTTTAACACCGCAATGCAAACGATTTTTCCGCCACATTATCACAGGCGAACCCTGTTCCCGCAACACCATCACAATTGGAACAATATTCTTGCAAAGGAACGGATACCCTGAACCGATAGCATTGTATTGTGCAAAATTTCCGATATTCATAGGAAAATTTTCCAAAATCAGGTATCACCATGTACTCAGAGTTCGAATTTGAAACGCTCACTGCACCCGTTGCATCGTTTTACGCTGCATTGGTCTTGGGCGTGTTGTTTGGTTTGCTGGCAGAGCAAACCAAATTCTGCTTTCGGCGCGCCGCTGTTGGCCCCGATCGGAGACAGGCCGGCGGGGTTTGGGCCATGGCCTTGGCCATTGCGATTTTAGGCACACAGGCTGCCGTTTGGTTTGGGATCATTGATTTTTCGCAGCATCGGTTTTTCAACTCGGACATGCCCGTCGTTGCCATCCTATTGGGTGGGCTGTTGTTTGGCGCAGGCATGATATTAACGCGCGGCTGCGCATCACGGTTAACCGTGCTGTCGGGGACGGGAAACATTCGCGCCTTGGCCACATTGATTGTGTTCGCGATCGCAGCCAATGCCACGTTAAAGGGCCCACTGGCCCAGACGCGACTGGATCTGGGGGCACTCAAGATCAACATCGCATCGATCCAAGAGGTCGTGGTATCCTATGGCGCATGGATCGGCGTCGCGCTGGCGCTGGCTTTGGTCATTTCTGCGCTGCGCTCTGGGACCTCAGGCAGTTTATTGATCCGCGCTGCGGGCATTGGTGCAGTCGTGGCGGCCAGTTGGTCGGTGACAGGCTATGTCCTCTATGATGATTTTGACGTGATCCCATTGGAAAGCGTGGCCTTTACCCTAACGGCGGCCGATACCCTGTTTTGGATCACAGCCTCAAGCGTTGTGGAAACCAAATTCACGCTGGGCCTGATTGCCGGTGTCATCGCAGGCGCAGGGATCGCGGCAGCGATTGGCGGCCGGTTCGCCTGGGTCGGATTTGACGGACCACGCCAAATGGGTCGCTATGGCTTGGGCGCGATTATGATGGGATTTGGCGGCGTCACAGCGGGTGGCTGCACCGTAGGCGCAGGGTTGGCGGGCATCCCCACCCTATCAATTGCAACCACATTGGCAGTGATTTCCATGATCGCAGGGGCCAAGGCGATGGATTACGCGCTCAGCGCTATTCCATCTTTTCGCGGATACGCCGAATTAAATACCACACTGCCCCAACAACCGGCAGAGTGATCATGGCGGTCAACGTGCCCTTGGACAGATTCAGGGGTTCGGCCAGCGGATAGGCCAAATACCCAGCCAAGGACACGGCGTAGTAGCTGATAGCCACAACGGACAGACCTTCGACTGTTTTTTGCAAACGCAGTTGCAGGTCTGACCTTTTATCCATGCTTTCTAGCAGAGCTTGGTTTTGGGCTGATCGCTGCACGTCAACTTTGGTACGCAACAAATCCCCCGCGCGAATTGCACGATCCGCCATTGCGGCCAACCTTGTTTCTGTGGATTTAACCGTCCGCATCGCAGGTTCATAGCGGCGCATCATAAATTCATAAAAACTCTGCCGGCCTGAAAAACGCTCTTCTCGCAACACTTGGATCCGTTGATCCAGAATCGCCTGATAGGCCCAAGTTGCCCCAAACCGAAACGCCGATTTCGCAGACAGGTTTTCCAGTTCTGCGGACACATGTAAAAGGGCATTCAATGTCTCGGGTGCGTCAAAGGCTGGGTCAGACATCTGCGCCATGAGTTGCGATAATTCTTGGTCCAATGCCCCCATACGCTGTTGCAATTCGCGCGCACGGGCAAACCCCAACATCGACATGGTTTTATAGGTTTCGATTTCGCACAACCGTTGGATCACCCGCCCGATCCGCCGCATCCCTGTTTCAGGGGATACAAATACGGCAATACGTTGATGACCAAATTCATCAATCCGAAAATCGGCTGCCACAACCGCGGCATTGTCCAACACGCGACTGACGGCCACGCTTTCAGGAACAAACCATTCCTTGATGGACTGAGCAATCACATCCTCGGATTTGGCCATTTCGACGCGGATCGATGCCGATGTCACCCGCACACCGCTGAGTGATTCCAACCAATCCGCAGGAAATGCATCAAACACACTGGGATCAAATGGACGATCCGTTAAATCGGGCGAGAACAAAGTATAGGTCACAAATTCGGTATGCTGTTCCCATTTCAATTTGAACCGCCCCAAATCGCCAAAATAATGCGTTGCCCCAGTTTGCGGATGCTGTGCCCCAAACAGGTCCAAGAGCGTGATCAATTCTAAACGCTCTGCCTCGCGGTCCCTGTTGGCGGCATCCTGTGGATGCTTCATCGCCAAATACGCGACCGTGCCAGGGGCATCAAAGGATGGAAATGGCCGCGCATGTAATTCATTGGCCAAACGA
>CBFHVU010000088.1:9389-9635 GCA_965659465.1 uncultured Paracoccaceae bacterium
TTTTTATTTAACTAAAGTTTACGCGAAACAAGGTAAAGGAAAAAGTCAATTATTTCAAATTATTACGGAATACATTTGTATGCTGTCACACTTCAGAATAAAAAACGCCCGCCAAATTGGCGGGCGTTTGTGTTCATGATCAAACTTTAATCGATCATTGTCAGCAATTTGTTCAATGACTCTTTGGCGTCACCATAGAACATGCGCGTATTCTCTTTATAGAACAATGGGTTTTCGATACCTGAA
>CBFHVU010000089.1:0-9611 GCA_965659465.1 uncultured Paracoccaceae bacterium
ATAAGGGGTCATGTTGCAAATCCAGCTCAACCATTTCGCCGACCAACCGATTCAGCAGATGCGTCAAATCCGCCAAAGTATCGCGCATGTCCAAGGCTTCGGGGCGCAGGGTTTGTTTGCGTGAAAACGCCAATAATTATGACACCAATGCGGCTGCGCGATTGGCATTTTTGTTAATCTGCACCAAGTCAGCATAATCTTGGGATTGACCATCATGGCGCAGCAACATCAAATCGCAATGCCCTGAAATAGCGGTCAATAGGTTATTGAAATCATGGGCAACACCGCCTGCCAACTGACCAATAGCTTGCATTTTCTGGCTTTGAACAAACTGCGCCTCAAGGGTTTTTAATTCGGTGGCATCCGATAGCACAACGATCAGCCCTGCGCTGCCATCTAGGGCAATTTTGTTCAAAACCACCTGCACAAAAACTTCACGATCCTTACGGGCCAAGCGCAAGAATTCGGGATGGTTGATGGCCCGCCCCTCAATCGCGTCGGTCAGCCAATCGGGGATGGACCTACCCAAGCCCTGAAACAAGTTTTGCAACAAAACCTCTTGGTTCGGATCAATCGACAGCAATTCACAGGCTGGACGGTTTGCGCGCACGATGACGCCTTGGGCCGTCAGTTTGATCATCGGTACAGGCAGTGCATCAAAGTCCCCTGCCGCCTGTGCGGCATCGCAATCCGTGCCATGGGGCAAAAAATAAACCTCGCGCACCATATCCAACGGGCTTGACATGATGACAAATGTTTTTGCACCCTGCCGCGTTTCAATGATGTTTTTCGCTCCAAAGGGAATCGGGCTATCACCCGAAATATCGGCAAGTTGCGTAATTTGTGAGCCAAACAGATCCAAAGCGGATTGGTTCATTTCCAAAATATCCCCCGCTTCGGTCACACGCATGATACACAATTTAGGTAATGTGCCCGTACCAATCGCATCATAACCGGTCGGGTCGATACGCCAAAATATCCGTCCCATGTCGTGGCGCCATGCCGAAATGCGAATATATCCGCTATCTTGTAACACAATCGCTCCTGCAAAGGGGTGCATATCCAGACGTGTGATCAGATCCTGAATGCTGGCCTCTGCCCTGGGGGCCAGAATATCAAACCAGTCAAAAACAAATCCCCCAAGACCTTGTTTGTTTTGCGTCAATCCAGCTTTGTTGCTGTACCAAATTCGGCCCAAACGATCGCTGACGAAACAGGGGTTTTGATCGGATTGACAAAACAACACCAGATCGCGCAGTTTGCGCCGCGCGGTCCAAAGTTCAAGTGCCCCATGAATAAAGGGCATGGGCGCAAAAAAGGCCACGAACATGACCGCAAACCCCAAAGCGGGCATCGTGCCAAACCCCGTGATGACATCACCACACTGATGCCGAAAACAGCGCAACAATCATGGTTGCGATAGCCCCACGGCGTATCGTTGGCCGTGGGATAATATGGGCCAAACCTGACTGTATGTGCATCAACCCCTCCTGCAACACTTTGGGCAAGATTGGGCAATAATGGATAATATGCCCTTAACCACACTAGCAGCTTGGGCGGATATTCTTATCCTGCAACTTGTGTCAGGCGTGCCACAAAAAAACCGTCGCCTTGATCATCGGGATAGAACTGATGGCTTTCTTGCAGGTGCCACTGGGGATGATCATTGCAAAACGCGTAGATTTGGCCCAGATTTTCATCCTCAAAAACCGAGCAGGTCGCATAAATCAATTGCCTATTTGGGCCGACATGGTGCTGGGCCGTGCGCAAAATTTGGGCCTGCAGCTGCAAGAGTGCATCAAATTTGGCGCCGTCTAGGCTGTGTTTTCCATCCGGGTCGCGCCGCCAAGTTCCAGACCCAGAACAGGGCACATCGCAAAACACCACATCATAATCATTCGACAGATCTGACTTCGTTTCAGCAACCACTATCCCGTGCCCTGCCCGCGTGGCGCGTTCAGGAATGGATGCCATGCGTGCCGCATTGGCATCATACGCGGTGACAGTGCCGCCGGTCCATGCGGCCAAGGCCAATGATTTGCCACCACCGCCCGCGCAGTAATCCAAAATGCGCCCTCCCGAATTGCGCGGCAACACCAATGCGGAAAACTGCGATGATGCGTCCTGTGGTTCGATCCACCCATGTTTACATGCATGACAGTGCGATAATGCCCCACTGCGTCCCGATATGGTCAGGGCTGTTTCGACAGTAGGGTGTTGCACCGCTGTGATCCCATCATCTGCCAAACTGGCACAGGCCTGTTCGCGGGATATTTTGGCCACATTCACGCGCACAAACACAGGCGCTGGTTCACGCAGGGCCTGTGCCACAGAATGGGCACGATCGCCCAGCTGTGCGCACCAATAGTCCCACAACCAATTCGGAATATCACACGATTGAGTGTCTGTTTGTGCGGCATGGATCACACGTTCATCATCCGTCAGTACCGCCGGCGCATGACCGCCGCCACCGAACAGAGCGTCCAAATCCGCATTTTGTTGCATCAACACACCGCGCAGAATGTCGCGGCCCGTGTGTCCACCAGACACGGCCTGCGCAGACAGCCACCGCCTGCGCGCGCTATAGACCAGATCGCGCACGGCAGCCCGATCCTTGGACCCTGCAAACCGCGAAGCGCGCGCCCATCGTGTAAGTGCGATTTCAGTTCGTTGACCTTGAATAATCTGGTCACATATTTTAATCGCGGCGGCAACGCGTGCAGCAGGTGTCATATACTAGCCGATCCGATAATTGGGGCTTTCGCGGGTGATCTGTACGTCGTGCACATGGCTCTCTTTTAACCCTGCGCCGGTGATTTTGACGAAACTGCAATTTGTACGCATGTGATCCACTGTTGGCGCACCGGTATACCCCATGGCAGCGCGCAAGCCGCCAACCATTTGGTGAACAACTGCACCTGCGGGGCCTTTGTAGGGCACTTGCCCCTCGATCCCTTCGGGAACCAATTTATCGGATGCCGCGTCTTTCTGGAAATACCGATCCGCCGATCCACGCGCCATTGCACCCAGTGATCCCATACCGCGATAGGCCTTGAATGACCGGCCTTGGTACAAAATAACCTCGCCCGGGGATTCGTCGGTACCGGCAATCATGGATCCGATCATGGCACAGGATGCACCTGCGGCAATCGCCTTGGCAAAATCGCCAGAAAATTTAATGCCGCCATCCGCAATGATGGGAATGTCACCCGCCGCGGACACACAGTCCATAATCGCGGTCAACTGCGGCACACCCACACCTGCGACCATACGCGTGGTACAGATGGATCCCGGGCCGATGCCCACCTTGACGGCATCCGCGCCGGACCCGATCAGGGCCTTGGTCGCCTCGGCTGTGGCGACGTTGCCTGCAACCACTTGCACATTGGGATAGGCTTTCTTGACGCGTTCAACCGCTTGGCCCACGCCTGCGGAATGGCCGTGTGCTGTGTCGATAACGACCAGATCCACGCCTGCATCAATCAATGCTTCAGAGCGTTCAAAACCTGCGTCACCTGTGGTCGATGCCGCAGCCACACGCAAACGGCCCAGATCATCCTTGCATGCCGTTGGAAACAGGACCGATTGTTCCGTGTCCTTTAGCGTCAGCAATCCGGTCAATTTGCCGGTACCATCCGTCACCAACAGTTTTTCGATCCGGCGTTCTTTCATCAAATCGATGGCCTGCGCACGATCAGCAGGTTCCATCAAAATGGCCAGATTATTGAATGTCATCATCGCAGATACTGGCGTATTGTCATCGGGTGCAAAGCGCATATCACGGTTGGTCACAATGCCCAGAACGCGGCCCTGATCATCGACCACGGGGAACCCCGACACGTTATAACGCGCTCGCAATTCCATCGCATCGGCACGGGTTTGATCGGGGCGCAGGGTGATGGGGTTGTATACAATCCCGCTTTCAAACCGTTTGACACGGCGGACCTCTTGGGCCTGTGCTGCGATGTCGAAATTGCGGTGAATAACGCCCATGCCGCCCGCTTGGGCCATTGTGATCGCCATGCGGGCTTCGGTCACGGTATCCATTGCCGAACTTAGTAATGGAATGTTCAACGAAATTGATTTTGTCACGCGGGTCCGCGTGTCAGCGGTCGATGGCATTACATCGGACGCAGCTGGAACCAAAAGAACATCATCAAAGGTTAAAGCCTCGCGAATCTGCATCAGGAATCCTTTTCATGGCAGGGAACACTTGGCGATTTTCTATTTCACGTTTACGCGCAAAAGGAAAGAGTGTGACGGGAAAAATTGATGGATAGCGGCTTTGCCCCTTGCACATAGCTGCAGATCAACGCACAGTCCGCCAAATTTTTAAAAGGACCGCGTCAATGTTGGAATGGATTGTGTTAATTTTAGCAGCGTTTGCGGCAGGTGTTTTGAACACAATCGCAGGCGGCGGCAGTTTTCTGACCTTTCCCGCGCTGGTCTTTGCAGGTCTGCCGCCTGTGGCGGCCAATGCCACCAGCGCTGTGGCCGTGTTGCCCGGATATTTGTCGGGAACATTGGGATTTGCCAAGGAACTGCGTGCCTTTGATCGTGGATTGCTGATCCGACTGACACTGGGGACACTAGCCGGCGGTTTGGTTGGTGCGGGCCTGTTGATGGCGTCCTCAAACCAAGCGTTTTCCATGTTGGTTCCGTTTTTATTATTGGGCGCAACAGGCGTTTTCCTGTTTTCGCAAAATCTGCGCGCATGGGCGGAACGCAACGCTCGCACAATCGCGCCCTATGGGGCATTCGGGCTGGTGTTGGTGACGATTTATGGCGGCTATTTCAACGGTGGATTGGGCATTGTTTTGCTGGCACTGTTTGCCCTGTGGGGGATGCAGGATATCCACCAAATGAACGGTCTGAAAAACTGGCTATCCTTTGCACTGGCGGTAATATCGGTTGCGGCCTTTGCCTTTGGCGGGTTGGTCCATTGGCCCCAAGCGATTGTAATGATGATTGCAGCCACCATCGGCGGATATGCCGGTGCCCCCATCGCGCGCGCCCTGCCCGCCAATGCCGTTCGCTGGATTGTGATCATCGTCGGTCTGGGCATGAGCGCAATATTTTTCTATCGTTTGGTGCAAGGCACCTGAATTTCAACAGAACCCCAGCTGAGTGTATCATGAAACATCTAAAAACATTGACCTTGATCGGAGCTGTCCTAATGACCCTAACCAATGACCCCACCCCAGCCCAAGCGGCCGAGCTGCAAATCGAAGTGACCCAAGTAGGTACAGGAACAGTCGCAGAAAACGGTATGCAGGTGCAGGTCCATTACACAGGCACGTTACAGGATGGCACCGTGTTCGACAGTTCGCGCAATCGCGGTGAACCCCTGGCCTTTGTTCTGGGCGAAGGCCGCGTGATCAAAGGTTGGGAACAGGGCATTGCCGGCATGCGTGTGGGAGAAAAACGCATTTTGACCATTCCTCCCGAATTGGGATATGGGGCGCAGGGTGCCGGTGGCGTGATCCCGCCAAATGCAACCTTGGTGTTCGACGTTGAATTAATGGGCGCGGTGGCGGCCCCCAAGCTGACCGAAATCGGTGTAGATGACATGATCGCGGCCCAGAAAAACGGCGCATTGATCATCGACATCCGCCGTAGCGAAGAATGGGTCGAAACAGGTATCCTTGAAGGGGCTAAAACGATCACGGCATTTACCGAAATGGGCGGGTTGAACCCCGATTTTCAGGCCAAGTTTTTCGAATTGATCCCATCACCCGACACCGAAGTGATTCTATATTGCCGCACGGGCAATCGCACAAATATGTTAGGCCAAGCGCTGGTCCAACAGGTAGGATTGACCAATGTCAAACATCTAGAACCCGGTATTGTCGGCTGGACCCAGTCTGGTCAATCGACCGTTCCCTATAGCGGTGAATAACCCAAAATAAACGGGTTGGGCGGTGACGCCCAACCCGATAGCAGGGAAGGATGGTCAAGACAGCTAACAAATTCTGACCACATGCCGACACTGCCACATCAGCCAGCATTTCACTTTGATCCAGATCAATAAACAACTTTTTTTGATATTATATTGCGTCGATAGGCTGTTCGCATGGGTGACTGGCGCCCTATAACAGTCTATGAGGCGTTTTTCAAACTGGCGCAGGATGGCCATGGCGCAGCCCAGCTGAATCTGGCAATTTTGACCGCCAAGGGCGACGGCATTATCTAAAACAACCGCGATGCGCTGTATTGGGAATGGCGCGCGCGTCTATCCGGCGAAACCCAAGCTATTCAAGTTATTGAATGCCTAACCGCGCAAACCCTGCCCCAAGATCATGAGAGCGTGGCTTATAAACTGCGCTTTACCTATTCCGATCAATTCGAACGGGGGAATTTATCGGCCGCATTCCGTTTGGGTGCGTGTACAACGAATTGTATGAACCGGCCGATATTGATAACGCCTTTGTCTGGTTTTCAATCGCCTCCGCGCTGGACATCAAATACGCCAAAGCGTTTCGTGAAACGGTGGGACGTGATTTAACCATTGAACAGCGTACAAAATTGCAGGTCGATGCCCAAGCCATGACAACGCAGTGGTGCATCCGCCAAGCGGATGAGGCCCCGAAACTGTGCCAAAACGTGATTATGGCCGGCAGCTAACACCACCAGCCTAAACAGATTTTACGAACTGCCGTTTGTTGCCTGCGGATTAATTCAGGCGGGACATACGGATTAACAGGTCCACCTCTTCTTCGGACAGACCCTGTGATTTCGCGATTTCGCTCGTGTCAACACCGTCGTTTGACATGCGCAACGCCGTTTCGATCATACGATCAGACGTCAGCCATTCGATATCATGTTGCATTTTGCAAAATGCGTCCTCGAACTTGGCCCGATTTGCAACCTGCTCTGCATAACGCTGTGACAACGCAGCGGTCAGGCGCTTTTCGGTCTGATCTAAGGCAGTCAAAATATCGGCGTTTGGATTTTGCGGTTCAATTACTCTGGGCGCATAGCCCAGCAATTTACCCAAAACCGTGACACGCGACAAACGCGCGCTGCGATACATATCAACCAGCAAAACAACCCCACAAAACCCCGCAGCCGCGAGGTAAATCAGATTGTCCTGAACGATCCCAAGTTCCAACAGTTCTTTCATTATGACATCAGATCCCGATAGCTATCAAACAGGCTGTCTGTGATGGCGTCTACATCAATGGGATAATTGCCTTATGCAATTTTCTCTTTGATGCGCGACACCAGTTCTAGATCAAATGGTGGCCCCGCTTCGATGGCGCCGGGCATTGCCTGTGCGGCTTTGCTCAGCTCTACCCCATCGGTCGCAGCTGTCGCGGATGCCGCCATTCGTGTGCGCGGATCGATCATCGACAGCCTGCGGCGCAATTCAAACCTGTGCCGTACAACAATCGCCATGCAACAAAAGGTTCGCGCGGCCGAAAAGGTACTGGAAGGCGAATTACAACGCACCCCAACAAACGCCGAAATCGCAGAAAAAATGGCGATGCCCCAAGAGTAACTGGAAAACTGGCAAGCCCGTTTCCAAGCTACCTTATAAAATCATTAGACGAAGTCTATACCGATCATTCGCTGTTGTTCCAAGACGTCACCCCATCACCAGAAGAGGCAACACATCAATCCCAGTTGCGGAAAATGTTGGCCAAAGCCATTTCAAAACTGCCCGAGCGTGAAGCGCTGGTGCTGCAGCTGTATTACGTTGAGAAATTAAACGTCTACGAAGTTGCCGCCGTTTTAGGCGTTACAACTGGCCGCGTATCGCAAATCAAACGCGCCGCAATTGAACGCGCGCATTCGCTAATTATGGAACAGATGGATCCCTAACGGGATGTGTCAGGTGATAAATGCGCTACAGCAGGCCCGTGTCACGCGCCACGATGACGGCCTGGGTGCGGTTGCTGACTTTCAGCTTTTTACAAATCGACATGACGTGCATTTTTACAGTACCTTCGGACAAACCTAGGCTGTTTGCGATTTCTTTGTTCTTGCGGCCCTCGCCCAGATACCCCAGAACAGTCATTTCCCGCGCGCTCAGCGGTCCGGATTTCGTTTCAGGAGGCTGTAATGGCTCGGTCATCAGGTTCAGCGGCATATAGGTTTCGCCCGATTCAATAAACCGGATCGCGTTTGCCAGCGATTTGATCGGCAACATTTTCGAAATCAAACCCGACGCGCCGATTTCCAGCGCATCCTCCATCAAGGACCGTGTTGGGTTGCCTGTGATCAGGGCCACGGGCGTGCTGCCCACCGCGTCGATCATGGCGCGCAACCCGTCCAAACCGTTCATACCTGGCATGTTGTAATCCAGAACCACAACATCGAAAGGCCCATCAACACGGTTGATTTCCAGCGCTTCGTTTACGTCATTTGCAGTGACGACATCCATATCGCCCTGCTGGGCCAGATACATCCGCGCGATATCCAAAATCATCTCATGATCATCCGCGATCAACACACGCATGACCTGCGTCTGATTGCTCTGGTTTCCGTTCATAAAACTCTGCGCCTGCATTTTGATTACCTAACTTGCCTAAGCATTTATGTCATGTTGACAACACTATTAACCACTTTCTTTGGTAAAGAAACCCATTCAATACCTAAGAACCGTTTTGCATACCAAAGTTATACACTGAAACGACAAAAATTTCTATTGCCTTAAGCGTCGCACATTTATTGCAAATTGATAACCAAACGAAAGGATTTTCACATCAAACAGAGATTGGCCCGTGTCTTGAACTTTTTTAACGCGAAAACGGTAAATGGCGTTGAAATCGTGGTGTGCAACCACGATCAAACCCAAACACGCCGCCAAGTCGGATTTGACCGTTTGTTAGTGGATTAAATCAATCTTGGGTTTGTTTTTGCGCCCGAAATACGATCAGACGGCGCAAAAACTCTAGGCTACCCAAAATGCAGATTGCCATCCCCAACTCTAATGCGTTGGGGATTTTTTGTGCCAGCAACACCGCTTGGGGCACTTGAAAATACATCATCGCCATCAATGCGAAACTGGCGATCATAAACACAACAATGCGCGTGATTGTACAGCGACGACAAGGACGATAGTAGGTCATTGCTTTCCACCTTTGGAATACACTAAGCGCAGATGTTTATCGATCGTGATTTTTTGTCTCAGCGCAGCTTAGTGCTTGGCAATGTTTTGCGATGCGATCCGCAGGCTTTCGCTGGCATATTCCAGCTCATACAAAACATCGCTTTGATCGCCGTCAAAAAAAATTTCAAGCAGTGCAACCAATTCCATGACACAGGATTTTAGCCCGTGTTCCAACTGGGCCACACGGTCCAAATCGCCATTTTCCGATGCAATACGCAATGATTGTGAACAGGTGTGTATTCTGTGACATAAATCAATATGCGCGGTCGGAGGTTCGCCCTTGGTCATATCCGTTATCCGTTTAATTCCGGGCCAATCGTGACCCAAGCGGATCGGATACCCTCAATCGCGGCCTGCGCCTGCGACAGATCCGCGGTTTCCTCATTGCGAAAGGCATTCAAAACCTGAACACGGCAATATTCGTAAACTTGGAACAAACTGTTCGCCAATTCGCCCCCCCCTTTTCGAAATCTAAAGAGGATTGCAAAATGTAAAT
>CBFHVU010000090.1:0-2323 GCA_965659465.1 uncultured Paracoccaceae bacterium
CGCAACGGTGATTGTGATTTCATCAGCCATCAAACCGGGCAATCCCGAATTGGACGCCGCACGTGCTCAAGGTATGCCCGTGGTGCGCCGCGCCGAAATGTTGGCCGAATTGATGCGCCTGAAATCCAATGTTGCGATTGCGGGCACGCATGGCAAAACAACGACCACCACTATGGTGGCTACGCTGTTGGACGCAGGCGGGGTGGACCCGACTGTGATCAATGGGGGGATAATTCATGCCTATGGGTCCAATGCGCGCATGGGGCAGGGCGAATGGATGGTGGTCGAGGCCGACGAAAGCGATGGCACATTCAACCGACTGCCTGCCACAATCGCAATTGTTACCAATATTGACCCAGAACACATGGAACATTGGGGATCCATCGACAACCTACGCCGTGGGTTTTACGATTTTGTGTCAAACATCCCGTTTTACGGAATTGCCGTGTGCTGTACCGATCACCCCGAGGTTCAGGCCTTGGTTGGCAAAATCACCGATCGCCGCGTGGTGACTTATGGTTTTAACAGCCAAGCAGATGTTCGTGCGATCAATCTGACCTATGTCTCGGGCGTGGCCCATTTCGATATCACGCTGCAGTCCGAGGGGGTGGTGATCGAGGGCTGTCAATTGCCCATGCCGGGCGATCACAACGTGTCAAATGCTCTGTCCGCGGTGGCTGTTGCACGCCATTTGGGGATGACTGGCGACGAAATTAAGTCAGCATTAGCCCAGTTCAAGGGCGTCAACCGGCGCTTTACCAAAGTGGGGGTTGTCAATGATGTCACCATTATTGACGACTATGGCCACCATCCCGTTGAAATTGCAGCCGTGTTAAAGGCTGCGCGTCAGGCCAGCGATGGCCGCGTGATTGCTGTGCATCAGCCGCACCGATATTCGCGCCTGTCCACCCTGTTCGAAGATTTCTGCACCTGTTTTAACGAAGCGGATGTTGTGGCCATTGCCGAGGTGTTCGCCGCGGGCGAAGACCCGATCCCCGGGGCTAGCCGTGATGATTTGGTCGCAGGTTTGATCCGTCACGGCCACCGTCATGCCCGCGCCATCGTGTCAGAGGATGATCTGGAACGCCTTGTGCGTGAACAGGCCGGTCCGGGGGATATGGTTGTCTGTCTGGGGGCTGGCACAATTAGTGCGTGGTCCAATAACCTGCCCCAGCGCTTGGGGTAAATGCAACCGCGTTAATCCGCGAAAATCAGTGACCAACTGTTCGAACTGCAATCGGCGGTGACGACCTGGTGTTGCTGGACGCGGAATTCTTTGCCGAAATATTCTGCGTCTTTGTATTTCGGGGCAAAGACCAATTTCATTGGTGTATTGCGCAGCACGTCAAACGTTGCCACGTTACGCTGGAATTTGTGGATGTCTTTGGTCCGTTGATTTTCCAATACAAAAACGGACGCTTCGAAAGCGCAGTCGTTTTTCAGCACCACGGTCGCCGTGATTGTTGCGGGCTTAAACACAAATAATGCGATGACAAGGACACCACATAGCCCTGCAAGTAAAGCGCCAACTAGGATTGGTTTGTACATGCTGTGATCCGTTGTTTCAGTTATACCTGTAAACGGGCGATTGTGGTTGGGTGTTAGGGGCAGGGACCGTTGTAATAGTTGATGGCGGGGAATGAGTATTTTTGCAAAAATGAAAGGCGTTTATTTTTTCTTTATAAAACGCGCTGCCTATCGCAATGGTTGTATATGGCGATTTCGATTGATGATATTAAAGATAAAGAGAGTTTAGAAGCATGGCTGAATGAACGGCCCGAGGCGGTGCGCCAAAATTGCGCCGTGTTCATCGCCGCGCGGTCGGCGTTGCGGGTGTTGCCGATTGCGGTGGATGGGTTTCAATTTGTGAATTGGCCGTTGAACAGTAGTTTGACAGCAATCCCGATTTTACGCGGCGTTTTCATTTCATCTGTTGCGGCCAAAATTCCAATCGATGATTTGGGGGACACCTCGTTTGCATCTGCCGCAGCAGGAGTCGCATTCACTGCTTCAGTCAGCTATGCATATATCAACGTCGCCATCTCCGCTTCCCTCGCCTTAGGTGTTGCTGTCGCCTTTGACGCATCTGCCGCAGCCGACGCAGTCTTCTTACCTGCCAAACCCTCCGACAATCCCGACGCCTCCACCGGCGACACCGTCCACCTATTGAACCAAGTCCGGTCTGATTGTCGGGCTTGGTTGGATCATGCCAAGCCTGATGGAACCTGTGGTATCGATGTTGCCGCGTTGAATGCGGGCGAAATGGGGATAAAACCCGATTGGCCAGTCGTGCGTGAAAAGTTATTGAATGATACTGATCCCG
>CBFHVU010000090.1:2333-9541 GCA_965659465.1 uncultured Paracoccaceae bacterium
GCATGGTACGATAAAATCCTGCGCGGTGATGCGCAGGATTGGGAGTTGCTGTATGAAATCGCCGTCAGTCAGGAAATTGATTGGGAGGCCAGCCCGCGTGAGGTGAATGAGGCGATTGCGCGGATTGTTGAAAAATTAGGTTCCCCTAGTCTACGTAAACTAAATAAAAAAATAGTGATTTAGATGCTGCGTTGGAGTTGGAAATACAAAAACGCGCTGTGCTAGAAGAACTGTTAGAAAATCAAAAAATAGAAACAAAAGAAAAGTTTGAGGGGTTAGAACATCGGCTTGAAGCGCGTTTTCAAGCGGTCGTCGCTGAGCGTGCGATCGAAGGGCCATCAAAGCTTTGGGAAAAAAGCTTGTTTAACATTCAGAAAAAATGACGAAAGCATATCAGCTGTTTATTCTTGCATTGGTTGTGCTTGCAGCGTTTTTGGGTGGCATTACTTATTGGTTGATTTGCGGGAATGCCACTCAGTTGTTTTTGCCATATGGATGTGATTTGCAATTCGCGCCTGAGCTTTGCGGTGGAATAAGTCTGCGCGGAACAATGGTCTCTGTTTTATTCGCAACCCTGTTGACCTTGGGCTTTTGGTTTGTTCGTGTTCAGTTAAAGGTTTTTTTGTCCGAACGTCATCTGATGATCGATGCACGGGAGCGCATGGCTTTTGCAGATGCCTATGTGTCGCTTTTGCGGGATAAGGACAATGCAGACGGCGCGGCGGAACAAGGTTTGATCGTCTATAACGCACTGTTTCGCCCAACAAGTGATGGTATTATAAAAGAGGACGGAGGGCTTGATCCGTCGCTTTCCGCGGCGATTTCCAAGTTTTTGGCCAAGTAGGGCTTGCACAGCTATGTGAGGTGTTGCACATCAAGAGCACGTAAGGAGCACTCTGATGACCCAAATGCCGACCCCGCGTGGGGCTTTGACAGCTGATCGTGATTTATCGTCTTTGACGTGGCTGCGCGTTGGGGGGCCTGCGGATTGGTTGTTTCAGCCTGCGGATTTGCAGGATTTGCAGGATTTTCTGCGTGATTTGCCCCGTGAGGTTGATGTGTTTCCGATGGGGGTTGGATCGAACTTGATTGTGCGTGACGGCGGTTTGCGGGCTGTTGTGATCCGATTGGGGCGCGGGTTCAACCAGATCACGATTGACGGGACAACGGTGGTCGCGGGGGCGGCGGCGCTGGATGCGCATGTGGCCAAACGCGCGGCGGATGCGGGGCTTGATCTGACGTTTTTGCGCACGATCCCCGGGTCCATTGGCGGTGCGGTGTGCATGAATGCGGGCTGTTACGGCAGCTATACCGCCGATCATTTCCAATCGGCCCGTGTTGTGTTGCGCGATGGGACGTTGGTGGAATTGACCAAGGATGACATGAATTTCCAATACCGCCAGTCTGATTTGCCCGAGGGGGCGGTGTTGGTGGATGCGACATTTATCGCCGATCCCGCCGATCCCGATGCCCTGCACGCGCGGATGGCGGATCAGTTGGCCAAGCGTGACGCAACCCAACCTACCAAGGACCGCAGCGCAGGCAGTACGTTTCGAAACCCTGCGGGGTTTTCATCGACAGGGCGGGCTGATGATGTGCATGATCTGAAGGCGTGGAAGCTGATTGATGATGCCGGTTTGCGCGGTGCCAAGATCGGTGGCGCACAGATGAGCGAAAAGCATTCCAATTTCATGATCAATGCGGGTGGGGCATCGGCACATGATCTGGAAACTTTGGGTGAACTGGTGCGAAAAAGGGTTTTGCAAACCAGCGGAATAGAGTTACAGTGGGAAATCAAGCGCGTTGGCGAACAATGCGAAACAAACGCCGATTAACGGCGCAATAAAACGGTCGAATGGCCAATAGTAAGGCGAAAATGGGTATGTCGAGCAGGACAAATCCCAAAGTCGTGGTTTTGATGGGTGGCCCCTCGGCCGAGCGCGAGGTGTCATTGTCGTCTGGGCGTGAATGCGCCACGGCTTTGCGAAGCGAAGGTTATGATGTTGTCGAATTGGACGCGGGACCAGATTTGGTTCAGCGCCTGCGCGATATTGCGCCTAATGTTGTGTTCAATGCCTTGCATGGCCGTTGGGGCGAAGATGGCTGTGTGCAGGGTGTGTTGGAATGGCTGGGGCTGCCTTATACCCATTCTGGTGTTTTGTCCTCGGCCTTGGCGATGGATAAACAAAAATCGAAAGAGATTTTTCAATCTGCAGGTTTACCCATTGTTTTCAGTATTTTAGCGGACAAAGCTGATGTTCAGGCGTCCCATGTGATGGACCCGCCCTATGTGGTCAAACCCAATAACGAAGGGTCATCTGTTGGGGTGTATTTGGTCACTGATGGCGCCAACCGGCCGCCTGTGTTGGCTGACACTATGCCGCAGACGGTGATGGTGGAACAATATGTGCGCGGGCGCGAATTGACCACCACGGTGATGGGGGGGCGTGCGCTAGGGGTGACAGAAATTGTCACCACGGGTTGGTATGATTATGACGCGAAATATACCGTTGGAGGGTCGCATCATGTGATCCCTGCCGAGCTACCTGCCGATATTTATCAAGCCTGTTTGGACTATGCCGTGCGGGCGCATGATGTTTTGGGCTGTCGCGGGGTCAGCCGGACCGATTTTCGGTGGGATGATGCGGCTGGTTTGGAGGGTCTGATTGTTTTGGAGACGAACACCCAGCCGGGCATGACGCCCACATCCTTAGCGCCTGAACAGGCGGCTGCGGTTGGCGTTTCGTTTGGCGCGCTGTGTCGTTGGATGGTAGAGGACGCATCATGTGGACGCTGATTAGATCAAAATCAGGCAAGCCAGATCCTGCGCCATCGCGCTGGTCCTATCGGTTTATGCGTATCATGTTGTCGCCTGTTTTGCGCCGGTTGGTGGTCTATGGCATTCCGGCGGCCGTTGCCTTGGGTGGCATTACAATTTATTTCGCCGATCTGGATCGGCGCGACATGGCCAAAGGTGTGGTGATTGATGCCTATCGGTCTGTGATTGAGCGGCCAGAATTTATGGTGAATGTCATGGCGATCAATGGTGCATCTGCCGCCTTGGATGCTGATATTCGCGAAATCTTGCCCGTTGATTTTCCCATGTCACAATTTGATATCGAATTGGATGTGCTGCACGGCGCGCTGATGGAATTGGATGCGGTCAAACAGGCCAGCGTCCAAATTCGCACGGGTGGTGTGTTACAGATTGATGTGATGGAACGTCAGCCAGCCCTGATTTGGCGCATGGGTGAAAATCTGGATATTTTGGATGCAACGGGGGCCTTTATTCGGGCGGCCGTGGCGCGGACCGATTACCCACATTTGCCTCTGATCGCGGGCGAGGGGGCAAATATGCAAACCGCCAAGGCGTTGGAATTATTTGCGGCCGTGGATCCCATCGCAGATCGTGTGCGCGGGTTGGTTTATGTGGGCGAACGGCGTTGGGATGTGGTCTTGACCCAAGATCAACGCATTTTGCTGCCGGAACAAAACCCCGTTCAAGCCTTGGAACGTGTTTTGGTTCTGAACCAAGCCCAAGATTTGTTGGACCGTGATCTGCGTGTCGTGGACCCGCGCCTGCCCAATCGCCCGACTCTGCGAGTGGGGCAGACCCAAGTGGACGAAATTTTACAATCTAGCCAAGCGGCGGTGGAGTGATTAAACATGAATGATTTGTATCAAGCCCAACGCGCCATGCGCGCTATGCGCAAAGCGGCAATGCAGCGCGGTGTCATTGCTATTTTGGATATTGGCACCTCGAAAATCGGGTGTCTGGTGTTGCAATTTGATGGCACACAGCCCATTGCCGATCACGAAGGCGTCACATCGCTGGCGGGGCAATCGGGGTTTCGCGTCATAGGTTCCGCCACAACACGGTCGCGTGGCATAGAATTTGGCGAAATTGTTTCCATGCCCGAGGCCGAGCGTGCCATTCGCACTGCGCTGCAGGCCGCACAGAAATTGGCCAATATCAAAGTGGATCACGCCATCGCCTGTTTTTCAGGTGGCGCGCCGCGGTCGTATGGTTTGACCGGCTGCGTGGAAGTCGAAAGCCAGATTGTCACCGAACAGGACATTGCGCAGGTGTTATCGGCCTGCGACGTGCCGGATTACGGCCATGGCCGAGAGGTGCTGCATGCGCAGCCCGTGAACTTTATCCTTGATCATCGCACGGGGTTGTCTGATCCGCGTGGTCAAATTGGTCGTGAACTGTCGACCGATATGCATATGCTGACAGTGGACCAAAAGGTAATCCATGATTTGGCCTATTGTATCAAGCGCTGCGATTTGGAATTGGCAGGCGTCGCATCGGCATCCTACGTTTCAGGCCTGTCGGCCATGGTTGAGGATGAACAGGAACTGGGGGCCGCCTGTGTTGATATGGGCGGCGGGACAACAACCGTTTCGGTGTTTTTGAAAAAACACATGATTTTTTCGGAAACCATCTGTATGGGCGGTGATCATGTCACGCGCGATATTTCAATGGGGCTGCAGATCCCCTATGCAAATGCGGAACGGATCAAAACACGCAATGGCGGGTTGTTTGCCACCGGCATGGATGATCGCGATATGATAGAAACGGGTGGGGACACGGGCGATTGGGAACGCGACCGCCGTACCGTCAGCCGGACCGAGTTGATTGGCATAATGCGTCCCCGCGTCGAAGAGATATTGGAAGAGGTCCGCGCCCGTTTAGATGCCGCGGGCTTTGAACATCTGCCTAGCCAGCAAATCGTATTGACCGGTGGGGCCAGCCAAGTGCCCGGTATGGACGGTCTGGCCACACGGTTTTTGGGCCATCAGGTCCGTCTGGGTCGGCCGCTGCGCATTCAACGACTGCCACAGGCCTACTCGGGCCCCAGCTGTTCGGCGCTGGTCGGGCTTAGCCTGTTTGCGGCCAGTCCCCAAGACGAATGGTGGGATTTCGAAATGCCCGCGCATCGCCATGGGCACCGCACATTCCGTCGCGCGTTACGTTGGTTCAAAGACAACTGGTAACCACCACAATTTGTAAAAATCTCTAAATCCCGTAATTTTGGCAATTTTTTGCCTATATTTTGCGTATTAACCCTGTTTTTCGCGTGACCTTTCGTTAAATCGCGGTTAAACTGTGGATAAACAAGGCGGAATAGCCAATTATTTATAGGCACAATCAGGCGGACAGTAGTATGGCGTTAAATCTTTCAGTACCCGAGGAAAATGAACTAAGACCACGGATCACCGTTTTTGGTGTCGGTGGGGCTGGCGGCAATGCCGTCAACAACATGATCGAAAAACAGCTTGAGGGCGTCGATTTTGTTGTGGCCAACACCGATGCGCAGGCGTTGCAGCAAAGTGCGTCTAGCAACCGTGTGCAGTTGGGTGTGAAAGTGACCCAAGGTCTGGGCGCGGGCGCCCGTGCCGAGGTAGGCGCCGCAGCTGCTGAGGAAAGCATTGAACAAATCGTGGACCATCTGGCGGGCGCGCACATGTGCTTTATCACCGCTGGTATGGGTGGTGGAACCGGAACCGGGGCCGCCCCAATTATCGCACAGGCTGCGCGTGAATTGGGTGTCTTGACCGTTGGTGTTGTCACCAAACCGTTCCAGTTCGAAGGATCCAAGCGGATGCGCCAAGCCGAAGCGGGCGTGGCACAGCTGCAAAAAATGGTTGATACGCTGATTATCATTCCAAACCAAAACCTGTTCCGACTGGCCAATGAACGCACCACCTTTACCGAGGCGTTCAGCATGGCCGACGATGTCCTGTACCAAGGTGTCAAAGGCGTGACAGATTTGATGGTTCGCCCTGGCTTGATCAACTTAGACTTTGCCGATGTGCGTGCTGTTATGGACGAAATGGGCAAGGCGATGATGGGCACAGGCGAGGCCGAGGGCGAAGATCGCGCCATCCAAGCCGCCGAGAAAGCGATTGCAAACCCATTGCTGGACGAAATCAGTCTGCGCGGTGCCAAGGGTGTGTTAATCAACATCACCGGTGGTTACGACCTGACCCTGTTCGAACTGGACGAAGCCGCCAACCGCATCCGCGAAGAGGTAGATCCAGACGCAAATATTATCGTTGGTTCGACCTTGGACCCCGATTTGCAAAACACAATGCGTGTGTCCGTCGTGGCAACCGGCATTGACGCCAGCCAATCACAGCAAGATGCACCAACACCCCGACGTGCGGCGACTGCAACGGCGCCCTTGATCGTGGATACACCCGTTGAAACGCAGCCAGCCGTGGCCGCAGAAACACCCAGCCTGTTTGATGCAGCCCCTGAACCCGCACCGGCGGCACCCGAACACACGTCGGGCCAATTCGATCCACATGCTGCCTTGACCCGTGCGGTCGATAGCGCCGATGATGGTGATGACGTACCGGCACCTGCCTATGTCGCCCCACAAGAGCCGGTGGCACCCGCCGCCCAAGCGCCATCATTCGGAAATACCCCATCCGATGATACAATGGCACGATTGCGGGCAGCTGCAATGCACGTTCCCGAACCTGCATCTGCAACCGACGTTGAGGAAGAGGCGGGTCAAACAGAACGCCGCAGTGGGTTTGGTATTGGATCATTCATAAACCGTATGTCCGGCAGTGGTGGCGATGCAGCTGCGACTGCGCGTCGTCAACCAAGCGTCGCTGCACCCAGCCAATCCGCGGTACCTGCTGAGCGGACCGAAGAACAGGATAAAATTGAAATTCCTGCATTTCTGCGCCGTCAGGCCAATTAATCCTAGTCGTTGATCCCTACTGATCGGGATAGATTTGAAAGCCACCGTTGTTTCGGTGGCTTTTCTTATGCCCTGCGGTGTTGGGCGAAAAATTGCCGATCAAAATTCAAACTGTTACATTGGGTAACAAAGTTTGAATTGTCATTTTGACGCAAGTTATCTACGCAAATCGTAGTGACCATAACCTTTGGATGCATTTGTGCAAACGACCATTACAAAACCTTTGACCTTTGACGGGATCGGCCTGCATTCCGGCGCGCCCGTGCGTTTGCGCATTTTGCCTGCTGCTGCGGGCCATGGGATATGGATCGAACGCACGGATATCGAAATTGGCGATGCGATGATTGCAGCCCGCTGGGATTGGGTCGACCAATCGCCACTATGCACCAAATTGGTGAATGAAAGCGGCGTTTCCGTATCCACCGTCGAACACGTTATGGCCGCATTAACAGGCTGCGGTGTGCATAACGCCAAGCTTGAGGTGAA
>CBFHVU010000091.1:0-9528 GCA_965659465.1 uncultured Paracoccaceae bacterium
CGGTGCGCACAGGCAAGATCGCAACAAAGGCCTGCCAGATGTCATCATACAATCCATGTCTGCGGATCTGGTCGATGTAAATTGCATCCGCTTTGCGCAGGATTTCCAATTTTTCGCGTGTGATTTCACCAGGGCAGCGAATGGCCAGACCTGGTCCCGGGAACGGATGACGCCCGATAAAGCTGTCGGGCAGGCCCAATTCACGACCCAGCGCGCGGACTTCGTCCTTGAACAATTCGCGCAGGGGTTCGACCAGCTTTAGACCCATTTTTTCGGGCAGGCCGCCCACATTGTGGTGCGATTTGATAGTCACGGACGGACCGCCGCTGAATGATACGCTTTCGATCACGTCAGGATACAGCGTGCCTTGGGCCAAAAATTCGGCGCCCTCAATTTGGTTGGCATATTTTTGGAACACGTCTATGAACAGGCGACCAATGATTTTACGCTTGGTTTCAGGGTCGGATTGGCCCTCTAATTCGCCCAAGAACAATTCGCTTTCATCCGCATGGATCAGCGGAATGTTATAATTGTCGCGGAACATGGTGACGACTTCGTCCGCTTCGCCCTGACGCAGCAGACCGTGATCGACGAACACACATGTCAGTTGATCGCCAATCGCTTCGTGGATCAAAACGGCCGCAACGGAACTGTCAACGCCGCCTGATAGGCCGCAGATGACCTGTTTGTCGCCCACCTGGTCACGAATTTTGGCAATCGCCTGTTCGCGATAGGCCCCCATGGTCCAATCGCCCGAAAACCCAGCCAATCGCACAAAGTTTTCGTACAGTTTCGCGCCCTTGGGTGTGTGATGCACCTCGGGGTGGAATTGCACGGCATAAAATTTGCGCGTCACATCGGCCGTAATCGCATAGGGCGCGTTGGGCGATGTGCCGTATACGTCAAACCCGGGGGCGATTTGGCTGACGTGATCGCCATGGCTCATCCAGACTTGTTCGTCGCCTTGGTCAAACCAGCCGTCAAGCACGTTTAGTTTGCCCTTGCGTGTGACAAATGCGCGTCCAAACTCGGCTGTTCCATGACCGCTTTCCACTTTGCCGCCCAGTTGGTGCATCATGACCTGTTGGCCATAACAAATGCCCAAAATCGGCACGCCCAGCGTAAATGCGGATTGAGGCGCGCGGGGGCTACCTTCGCGTGTCACACTGTCGGGGCCACCCGAAAATATGATCGCTTTGGGCGCAAAATCTGCCAAAAACGCATCAGTGACATTTTGATAGGGGTGAATTTCGCAATAGACATTTAATTCGCGCAAACGCCGCGCAATCAGCTGCGTCACTTGGCTGCCAAAGTCTATGATTAAGAGGCGGTCGTGGGTCATGTTTTCCATGATAGCCGTGTAAATCGTCAGGGTGTTTTACGCAAGTCTGATAAATCATGCGCGGGGAATTATTTGCACGCTGCTTTGGGACCTTGTAAATTTTGCCTAGGCTGTGGGCTAGGATCGCCGGATTTGGTGGGAATATTTGCACCAATGTCGCTTTCGCACCTCAATCGCCGCAATTCTATCGCGACTCTGATTTGCTTTGGGATAGTGGATGCCACATCTTTATCCCGTCTTTTCACGAAAGGGCACATCATGACAGAGGCAACAGCACGCAGACGCGCGCGCGGCGGTGGCGGCGCAGCACGTCGGGCAGAACGCACATCGGTAAAAATCGAAACTGCAAAATACATCGAACGCAATATTCCAAACTTTGAGGTTCTGACCGAAGAGGCGTTGGACATCATCGAATATAACGCAGAAACGATCCTAGAAGAAGTCGGCGTTAATTTCGTAAACAATCCCGCCGCCTTGGACCGCTGGCGCGCGGTTGGCGCCACTGTTGATGGCGAACGCGTGCGCATTCCACGTGGTCTGGCGCGCAAACTGATCGCGACAGCCCCGTCAAAATTTACCCAACATGCCCGCAACCCAGAACGTAACGTGGAAATTGGCGGTAACAATCTGGTGCTGGCACCTGTGTACGGTCCCCCCTTTGTCCGTGATCTTGAGGGTGGCCGCCGTTATGCGACTATGGACGATTTCCAGAAATTTGTGAAACTGGGTTATATGTCGAAATGGCTGCACCATTCTGGCGGCACAGTCTGTGAACCCACGGATGTAGCTGTAAACAAACGCCATCTGGATATGTTGCTGGCGCATATGACCTTGTCGGACAAACCGTTTATGGGGTCTGTGACAGAACCCAGCCGTGCCCAAGACAGCGTCGAGATGTGCGAAATCCTGTTTGGCAAGGAATTTGTGCAGGAAAACACCGTCATGACATCGCTGATCAACGTCAATTCGCCGTTGACCTTTGACGACGTAATGATGGGCGCGATGGAGGTTTATGCCGCCAATAACCAAGCCTGTATTTTGTCGCCCTTTATCGTGGGCGGAGCCATGGCCCCTGTGTCTGTGGCAGGGACATTGACCCAAGTGTTGGCCGAGGTTCTAGCAGGTATTTCCTATAACCAAATGATCCGTCCCGGTGCGCCGGTGATTTTTGGGGCCTTTGTGACCTCGATCGACATGAATTCGGGTGCGCCCACATTCGGCACGCCCGAGGCGTCGCACATCCTTTATGGTGCAGGCCAGTTGGCGCGCCGATTGGGATTGCCGTTCCGGTCGGGCGGTGGTCTGTGCGGGTCAAAACTGCCTGATGCGCAGGCGGCCTATGAGACTGCGAACACCTTGAACGCGGCTTTGTTGGGGGGTGTGAACTTTATGTTGCATGCCTGCGGCTGGCTCGAAGGCGGTCTGGTGTCATCCTTTGAAAAATTTGTGTTGGACGCGGATCAGTTGGGCGTATTGCACCATTTGGCCCGCGGTGTTGCCCATGACGAAAACGCCCAAGCGATGGATGCAATCCGCGAAGTCGGACCAGGCGGGCATTATCTGGGCTGCGCGCATACCCAAGCGAATTTCAAAGACGCATTCTGGCGTACCAATGTTCTGGACTACAAACCCTATGAAACATGGGACGAAGAGGGCGCGCGAGACAGCATGACCTTGGCCGCAGCCAAGGTGAAATCAATGCTTGAGACCTATGAAAAACCACCCATAGATCCCGAGATCGAGGCGGCCCTAATCGCCTATGTCGAAAACAAAAAGGCATCAATGCCTGACAGTTTTACCTAGGCTGTTTGCTCAGCGCGCTGCAATAACAGGAAACTTTCTGCCAGCAGCGCACTGAGGCATTCGACATGATCGGTCACGAAATAGGCGGCGTCATTTTGGCGCCGCTTTTTTTCATGCGTGTCCTCACTCATGATCAGTGATTTTACAATCTCGCTCTGTGCGGTTGATGTGTGATGGGGGATAATCCGTGACAAATCACGGTGACGATCATACAGATGCCGGCCGTGGCGCGCCGCACGCATCAACAGGCGGGGACGTTTTGCAGTTTCTAGCTGAGTGATCAAGTCTTGGGTCATTTTTTTGTCCTTTCATGTGTTTGGACCCAAGTTGGAGGGAAATGGTTTGCAACCTGTAATTGCAACGTGCGGTTGCATTAAGGAAAATTAAACGCTTAAGAACATGCTAGTTCCTTAGTTTGGGTAACCTTTGGGTAACAAAACCCACGCATAGGTAGAAAGGCATCGGCAGATGTATAGGGACGTTAGTATGACACAGGACAAACAAAACATGGCCCGCGGGGGCGACGCGAAACTGGGACAGGCCGCGCAATTTTACGTATGGAACCACATTCAGGGAAAGTCACTGCGCGAGATTGCGCAAAAAACGGGGTGTCACGCCACAACTGTCATGCGCCACATTCAGCGCATTTGCGATCACAGGGATGATCCGGATGTCCATGCATTAATCGAAACGATTGCGGGTCGGCCGCAGACCTTGGGGGCAGGGGTTCAGGATGAATTTAATCGCGCGGCCAAACTGTTGAAACAGGTCGATACCCTGCTGGTGGTGGCTGGCGATATGGATCGGGCTTTGATCATTGGGAAAACAGAGGATGGTAATTTCCATCAACTTGATGCCATTTCCCAAGATGCGGCACATATTTTGTTGGTACGATTGCATTTGAAATCTGTGTCGCGCGGGCGGGTGTCACGCTATTGCCATCCCGATCCGACCCTACGTGCGAAATGGCGCGATCAGATCCTTGATGTCCACGATCAAACGGCCGTACTGCCCGTGCGCGGCGAGGCGCCATTGAAAATACTGGCACGCCGTCGCGATGGTCAGGGCGATGCGTTTTTGTCGCGTGATTTGGTCCAGGCGGGCCTGCGCCTGTCCGAAGATTTCATTTTGTCCGCCGCCGGCAGTTATGTGCAAGACAACATAAATGATATTTCTGCAATTTTGGGTTTTACGGCCAAATCCAATATGACAGGTGATGCCGCCGCGTGGGGGCGTTTTATTGCGGCGCTGCGTGAATTGGGACCAGGTTTGGCCGAAATTGCTGTGCGCAGTTGTTGTCTGAACGAAGGGCTCGAGAGGAGCGAGGCCGCATTGGGCTGGTCAGCGCGGTCGGGCAAGGTGGTGTTGCGTATCGCACTGGTGCGACTAAAGCGGCATTATGAAACGCTCTATGGGGCGGGCGGCGGTCAAATCGGATAAATTACATTGCAATTAATGTCGGTGTTTCATAATTTCACCTTATGAATATCACCCTACGCCAAATGCAATATTTCGTGACCTTGGCCGCGCAACGAAATTTTCGTCGCGCCGCCGAGGTTGTCAATATCAGCCAGCCCGCTTTATCCATTCAGATCAAAGAGATGGAGGATCGCCTTGGCGGTCAATTGGTGGAACGCCAAGCGCGGGATGTGATTGTCACATCCTTTGGGCAGATGATCTTGGCCCATTGCAAATCCATTTTGCAGGCCACCCATGAAATGGAACAACAGGCCAAATTATATGGCGGACGCACAGCGCGGCTGTCCATTGGCATGATTCCGACGATTGCGCCCTATGTGTTGCCCAATGTATTGGCTGATCTGCGATCGCAGGATGTGGCCTTGGATGTACAAATCTACGAAGCCAAGACAGAAAGTTTGATCGCAGACCTGCGGTCCGGAGATTTGGACGCAGCGGTAATGGCCTTGCCATCCCTATGCGATGATCTGCATGATGAATTTCTGTTCGAAGATCGGTTGTTATTGGCCGGCACCCAATCGCGGCTGTCGCGCTATCCGCAAAACCTGCCGGCCTCTGAAATGTCGCAGGGCCAGTTATTGTTGTTAGAGGATGGCAATTGTTTGACCGATCAAACATTGGATATCTGCGGGCGTACCCGCGCGCATCCCCAAATCAACATGGGCGCGTCTTCAATGGCAACGCTGACGCGGATGGTGGCGGCAGGCTTTGGCGTCACATTGGTGCCTGAACTGGCCGCAGTGGGGGAACGTGCAGCGGCAGGTGGGTTGGAACTGCGCCGCTTTGACGGGGTCGAACCCGCGCGGCGTATCGGATTGGTGCGCCGCACCAGCACGCCCGCGGGTCAATGGTTTTCCACTTTGGCCGCGTTGATCCAAGATGCAGGGACCTGTGTGATACGCGAATGCCGGTCACAGATTTAGTGTGATCTGGCTGCAAGCTATGCGCAGCTTGCAAAACAGAATTCCAGTTCAGATACTTACATGCCGCAATTTCTGTGATATGTACTGTGCAAAGAACAAGGAACTGTGTTGTGCGTGATCTAAAAATCCCTCAAAGCCGCCATCCCGAAAAGGCGCATCGCCCCGATAATGCCCAGCCCCGCAAACCGGACTGGATCCGCGTCAAGGCCCCGGGCAGCGAAGGGTACAAGCGCACGCGCGACATCGTGCGCGAACATAAATTGGTCACCGTCTGCGAAGAGGCAGGATGCCCAAACGCGGGCGAATGTTGGTCACAAGGCCATGCAACCATGATGATTATGGGCGAAATCTGTACCCGTGGGTGTACATTTTGCAATGTGGCCACCGGTCGGCCCGATACCTTGGATCAATTCGAACCGGGCCGCGTGGCGGATGCGGTTCAAAAACTGGGTCTGAACCATGTGGTGATTACATCTGTGGATCGCGATGATTTGGACGATGGGGGGGCAGAACATTTTGCCCAAACCATCCGCGCCATACGTCATCGCAGCCCTGATACCACAATCGAAATTCTGACGCCTGATTTTTTGAAATGTGATCCATCCGCGCTGGAAACGGTGGTTGCCGCGAAACCGGATGTGTTCAATCACAACCTAGAAACCGTGCCGGGCCTATACCCCGAGGTACGCCCAGGTGCGCGGTATTTCCATTCGCTGCGCCTGTTGCAGCGGGTCAAGGAATTGGACCCTTCCATGTTCACCAAATCGGGCATCATGGTTGGTCTGGGTGAAACCCGCCAAGCGGTAATGCAGATCATGGATGATATGCGCGCGGCGGATGTTGATTTTCTGACCATTGGCCAATACCTGCAGCCAACGCCGAAACACCACGCGGTGGATCGGTTTGTGCATCCTGACGAATTCGCATCTTATGAAAAGGCCGCCTATGGCAAAGGGTTCCTAATGGTATCGGCGACGCCTCTGACACGATCAAGCTATCATGCAGGTGACGATTTTGCACGTCTGCGGGCGGCGCGTTTGGCGAAATTGGGCTAGGATAGGGTCACAGATCCTGTCGGCCCAGCAGGTCATTTAAGATCGGAATAAATTCGTCTGCATCTCGGGAATGGGGGTGCAAGGTGCGTAGGTGTTTGAACGCGTTCAGCGCCTTTTCGTATTCGCTTAGGTGCATGTTGATTAAACCCAATCCCGATATCGCCCCAAAATGACGGGGTTCGCGTTGCAGGGTTTCGTAAATATCTGCTTCGGATCCTACAAAGTCACCGGCCAAAAACCGTATCGTCGCACGCTTGTTCCACGCTTCGGTATAATCGGGGGCAGCGGTGATGATATCGGTTAATATCAGATCCGCCTTGGCAAAATTATTACTATCCATCGCGCGCAGGGCCTGTTCCATTTTGGGGCGCTGGTCGCTGTTGGTTTCGGGATATAACCACAGCGGCCAAATTTCTGCCACCAATTCGTTGGCGATTTCTGGCGATGAGGCCTGTTGCAATTGATCCAGCAATTCGTCCACGTTTTGCGCGTGGGCGGGTGCGCCAAGGTACATCACAACACATAAAATTTTCCAAAACCATTTGAACATGGCGCGGTCCTTAGGTAACGATACACCATAACTAGACCATACCAAATGGGTGTCAAATATGATCCGTAAATATATATGGCCACTGATTTCACCGTTTTTCAATGATAAACGGCTGGAACCCTATCTGGTTGCATTGGGGGCCATTTTGGTGATTTATGGTTTGGGCTATACAATCTGGGGCGTTTTTGCAGCCAAATAACACCCGATTTTGCGCAATCCGCGCGCAGTTAATGGGCAAGCCAAGCAAACAAAGGCATAATTAAAGATCAATGACAGACCACCCCGAACAGCCCCACGATCAAGCCGATCGATTTGCCCGCGCCCGCGAAAAACAGGCGCTCGCCTTGCTGGAAGATTATGTCGAGCTGATTGGCGATTTGATTGCTGACATGGGCGAAGCGCGTGTGGCTGATATTGCCGAACGCATGGGCGTGGCCCAGCCCACCGCGACCAAGGCAATTGCCCGCCTAAAACGCGAAGGTTTGGCAACATCGCGCCCCTATCGCGGTGTGTTTTTAACCGACCAAGGGGCGGCACTGGCCGATCGGGTGCGCGCGCGCCATCGGACCGTGGTGCAATTGTTGATCGCGGTCGGCGTTCCGCCAGAAACCGCCGAATTGGATGCCGAAGGCATCGAACATCACGTGTCCAAGGCGACCTTGGCCGCCTTTGACGCGTTTTTAGCGGAAAAACCCTAGGCGCGTTTGGTGATCCAACCGCCCCCAAAAATGCGGCTGCCACCCGTTTCATAAAATACACAGGCCTGACCAGGGGCCACGCCCTCTTCTGGGTTTAGCAATTCTACCACGGCTTCTGTGTCGTTGATGGGCCGCAAAACCGCCTCGCGCGGGGGGCGGGTGGATCGAACCTTGACAGAAATATGCCATTCGCTTTGCGATGTCAGGGGGCTGTCCCCCAGCCAATTGACCTGCTTAATCGGAACATGGCGTGTTTTCAGATGCTCTTTGCCACCGACGATGACCTGTTTTTTGTCCACATCCAGCCCAACAACATACAGCGGCGTTGCCAGTCCACCGATCCCTAAACCGCGCCGCTGGCCGATTGTGTAATGGATCACACCATTGTGCTGGCCCAAAACAGTGCCGTCCATATCCACAATATCACCGGGTTCAACCGCGCCAGGGCGCAATTTTTCGATGACACCCGCGTAATTTCCATCCGGCACGAAACAAATATCTTGGCTATCGGGTTTATCGGCGACGACCAACCCGTATTTTGCAGCCAATTCGCGTGTTTCAGCTTTGGACGCCAAATGACCCAATGGAAAGCGCAGGAAATCCAGTTGATCTTGGGTTGTGGAAAACAAAAAATAGCTCTGATCGCGGTTGGCATCCGTGGCGCTGTGCAATTCGGACCCATTCGGGCCAGATTTGCGTTGAATATAATGACCTGTGGCCATGCAATCGGCATCCAGATCTTTGGCCGTTTCCAACAGATCCTTGAATTTTACCCGTTCATTGCATCGGATACAGGGGACAGGGGTTGCCCCCGCCAGATAGCTGTCGGCGAATTCTTCGATCACGGCATCACGGAAAATGTTTTCGTAATCCAAAACATAATGGGGAAATCCCATATCTTCGGCCACACGGCGCGCATCGTGAATGTCGATGCCTGCGCAACACGCACCTTTCTTGGCCAAGGCTGCCCCATGATCATACAGCTGCAATGTCACGCCGATGACGTCATATCCTTCTGATTTCAGTTGGGCTGCGACCACAGAGCTGTCGACACCGCCCGACATCGCAACAACAACGCGCGTGTCAGCGGGCGATTTGGCAAATCCCAATGAATTGACAGGGTGATCCATATATATCCGGCCTTTGATGATAAGTTTGGCTGAAATATAGGAAAATTTGAAACATTCACAACCCCATGATTTAAACGGCTGTTAACTTCAAGCCATCATTTTAGCCCAAGTCACAAGTATGAGGGTGAAATGTTAGAGAGATCAAACAGGCCCAAGGTTGCCAAATTACCCGATGGGCAAATTTTGTCAGTCGCCGATCTGCCGCAGACCAATCTATCGCGCTGGACAGCATCGCGGAAATTGGTTGTGGTCCGATCCGTTTTCTATGGTCTGTTGACGCAACACGAAGCGATGGATCGCTATGGCTTGAGTGACGAAGAATTCACCAGTTGGATCAAACATTTCCTAGATCACGGCCATAATGGTTTGAAATGCACCAAGTTGAAAGACTATCGACAACCGTAGGTTGTAGTGTTAAAAGTTTGCAAGCGGTAACCTTGCGTTAACCAATTCGGTTCAAAGTAAGGCAAGAGTGTAAAGCAGGAGGCTTGAATGCGTGTATTATTGGTAGAAGACGATCCAAACACAGCGAAAAGCATTGAAATGAT
>CBFHVU010000092.1:0-9508 GCA_965659465.1 uncultured Paracoccaceae bacterium
TACTGCATATCCTCCGAATGTGTTGGGCAGATAAAGCGCGATGGACGGTACCGCAATCAGCGCGGCCACCATGGCCAGCATCACCCCAACATAAGGAATGGTGCCCAACATAACCTCGCTCATGGTGCCCCATTTTCGCGCACCCTGAACCACGTATAAATTCAAACCAACGGGGGGTGTGATCAGCGCCATTTCGATCAGCACGATCATCATTATGCCAAACCAAATCGGATCATAGCCCTGCGCCACGATGATGGGAACAATGATCGGAATTGTGACCACCATCAGCGACAGGGTTTCAATGAAAAACCCCAATACGATATAGATCAGCACAACCACAAAAATGGTTCCCAAGGGCGACAGGCCCAAGCCTGCCAGAAACCCCTCTAACTCGCGTCCCAAGCCCGCAGCAGCAAGGGTAAAGTTCAAAAACGATGCGCCCAAGACCACCAGCATAATCATCGATGTGATTTTGATGGTACCTAAAATGCTGTCAACCATCATGCGCCATGACAGGCCCGAAAACGCCCCCGCGATCAGCAGCGCGCCTGCGACACCGACGGCAGCGGCTTCGGTCGGGGTGGCCCATCCTTGGTAAATGGACCCGATTATCACGCCAAATATGAACAAAATGGGTAACAAATCCAGCAATGCCCGCAGCATTTGGCCCACCCCGAAAATACGCCGCCGGCCGCCCAACTTGGGCCAGATCATGCAGATCAGAACTGTGACCAGCATAAATGCGATGGCCAATGCAATCCCTGGCACCAGCCCCGCCAAAAACAGGCGCGGGATCGAGGTTTGGGTCAGAAACTCATAGACAATCAGATTGATCGACGGCGGGATCATAATGCCCAACGTCCCGCCTGCCGCAATCGCGCCAGAAAACAATTTCGGGTCATACCCCAATTTTTCAGCCTGCGGCATGGCAACGGTTGCCACAGTTGCAGCCGTTGCCACCGATGACCCCGAGGTGGCCGAAAACATCGTTGCGGTTGCAATATTGGCATGCACCAATCCACCCGGCAACCAACTGACCCAACGGTCCAGCGCGGCATAGGTGCGCGTGGCCAAGCCCGAGCGCACCAAAATTTCGCCCAACAGCACGAAAAATGAAATGCAATTAACGTGGCATTATTTGACGTTGACCAAACCTGGTTCCCCAACCCTTTGATCAAGGGAAACGGACTGGCAAAAAAATCGATGCCAAATCCCAACAGGAACAAAACAATGCCCACGGGGATCGACAGCGACAACAGCCCCAGCAGGCCCAGTGTTAGATATCCAATCATGTCGTGGCCTCTGTCTCAGACTGGGTGCCGATCACGGCATCGGCGCGATCAAATTCCCCCTTGGCCAGCATAACAATGGCCGCCAACAGGGTCAGCCACGCCATCAGGGCAAACCACACCCAGCCCGCAAACCATGGGGTCTGCACCCAAGCAAGCGGTGTTTCCAACGGGGTATTGGCGCGCGACCCATTGGCCAGAGATCGCGCCAGAACTGGCCAACTTTGGACTGCCATCAGGGTGATTGTGCCGGCCAGAACCGTGAGGTCATGGTCAATGTGCCACATCGAAAACCCAGCCCGCATCAGTGCGTGTTCAAAGGTAAATGAACACCCCAAGGCAAAGACCACCAAATCATCTGACCAAATGTCCGAAATATCGTTGCAATCGTGATCCAGACGCCCGTTTCGATAGACGTTATAGGCGGGAACATCGGTGCGAATGTCAATGTCACGCCCCATTGTAAACATCATCGGGTTGCCCGTATCCGAAACACCGGTCACAGGACAGGGTTTGGGATTTCGCTGACAAAACCGCATGAAATCTAACGCATATTCCTGCGGCATGATGGCAAGGTTGGATTGTAAATACCCCTGCCCTAGCCCCGCAGTATGCGACCGATATTGACCCGAACGAATGGCTAAGCGCACTTGGCCCAAGGTTGCAGTTTTTAAAATAGAATACGTGTTACTCACCCTTGCACCTCCGGCTAGGGCGACCATCACAGGATATTTAAGCAAAATAAAATTGATTATTTTTGGTAATTATGATCAAATATTTTTATCACTTAGGTGGGCTTTCGCCACCGTTTCAGCGATCTGCGCAGCTGTTTCGACCATAATACTCTTGGGTTCGCCCAGATAGGACGCGGTAAAGCGCAGGGGCGATGGAACCCAACCAATGTCAAATTCGCGGATGTCCCCCGCAGCCACATATTCATCCCCCAAGGCCCACGGCAAAACCGCCACGCCCAAATCCGCCGCAACTAGCCGAAAACAGGCCGACAAAGACGACGATGGAAACAGCGATACATCTGGACCGACCCGATCAAACAACATTTCGCGCAGTTCCCGAAACGGTCGCGTATTGCGCGAATATGTCAAAATGGGGCGCGCCAGATATTGCGACTGTGTCAGTGTGGTTGGCGTGGCCGATGCGCAGTACCACGCCAAATCAAAGCCCGGCAAATCGATATTGTTCACCGAATAATCCGACACAGGACCCAACAAGATTGCCAGATCAATTTCACGGTTTAACACACCCGCGCGTAAATTCAGGGAAATATCAACATTCAGTTCGATGTCCAATTTCGGGAAATGGCTATGCAATGCGGTGACAAAGGCGGGCAGCCAACTTTGGGCGATTGTTTCTGATACACCCAAGCGCAATCGCCCCTCGGCTGCTTGGGGGTCAATCACATCGCGCATGATCAATTGTGACAAATGTTCAAATTTTTCCGCGTGTGCCATCAGCATTTCGCCACGCTTGGTCAGCTGCAACCGCCCCGATTGTCTGTCAAACAAATCGCAAGCCAAGGTCTCCTCAAGGTTTTTGATCCTTGCCGTGATAGCAGGTTGGGTCAGGTTCATAGCAACCGCAGCTTTGCGCACGCCACCCAAACGCACCACTGTCAAAAACGTATTCAGATTATCAATGTTGATTCTTCTCATAACCCAGTGTGACACGCGATGCTTGCAAACGATAGGTCCACCCTACAAGGCGTGTCAGTCCGTTGTGTCCGGTTACATAATTTGCGCCAAGAGCGTACGGATGTTATCATCGGTTAATTCAACTGGATTGCCCCCACAACTGGGATCGGCCAAGGCCCCTGCCACCAATCGGTCGATATCGGGGTTTTCCACCCCCAGCCCTGATAACCGTTGCGGGATGTTGAGCCGCGCATTTAAATCGTCAACAAACCGGCAAAACCCGTCAAAACCACCCGTTATTCCCAGATATCCGCTGACCTGATCGAAACGGTCGTGAATTTTGTCGGCATTTAACTGCAACACAGCGGGCATACAAACGGCATTCGTGGTGCCGTGGTGGGTGTGATACATGGCGCCAATCGGATGGCTGAGGGCGTGGATGGCACCCAAACCTTTTTGGAATGCAGTGGCCCCCATCATCGCAGCCGACATCATATTGGCGCGCGCGGTCATATCGTTGGGGGTATCATAGGCGCGGGGCAGGTTATCAATGACCAGCTTCATCCCTTCGACTGCGATACCTTGACTCATGGGGTGATAATGCGGGCTGGAAAAGGCTTCGACACAATGCGCAAAGGCATCTAGCCCCGTCCCCGCGGTGATAAAGGCGGGCATTCCCACCGTTAATTCAGGGTCTGCAATCACCACCGATGGCAGAATTTTGGGGTGGAAAATGATCTTTTTCTCTTGGGTTTGCGAATTTGTCAAAACGCCCGCGCGGCCAACCTCGGACCCTGTGCCAGCGGTCGTGGGCACAGCGATATTGGAGAAAATCGCATCCGCATCCGCGCGCGTCCACCAATCCCCGATATCTTCGAAATCCCAAACAGGTCGCGACTGGCCGGCCATAAAGGCCACCAGTTTGCCCAAGTCCAACCCCGATCCACCGCCAAAGGCAATCACCCCATCATGGCCACCCGCCTTGAACGCAGCCACACCCGCGGCCAAGTTTTTTTCGTTCGGGTTGGGATCAACATCCCCAAACAGGGCCCGCCCCAAGCCAGCCGCATCCAAAATATCCAGCGTTTTTTGGGTGATTGGCATCTGCGCCAATCCACGGTCAGTCACGATCAACGGCCGTTTTATACCCGCCGCCTGACAGGCCTGCGGCAATTCAGAAATACGACCTGCCCCAAATCGGATGGCAGTGGGATAAGACCAGTTGGCAGTGGGTGTCATGATGTTACCTTTTTCAAGTGATAAGATTTGGGGCGCGTCAGGTTATGGTGTCCGATGACGGACAATCCCCGCCACGCCCTGTGTGGTTTGCACCCCCCTGCAACGACCAGACCGATACGCTACGGGATTGGACAATGGATAAACGGGCCATAGCGCGTTTTGCGACCGCTGTTCCATCAATCGGCAGGATGCAGTTTAAGGGTGTCACGCTTTTTCAAAGCCTCGTGCGATTTCGTAATCCGTGACGATCCGGTCAAATTCTTGGATTTCCCATTCCGCGGCGCGGGCGTAGTGGGCCACCGTTTCTAGGCCAAAGGCCTCAGCCATGAAATCAGACGCCAAAAACGCATCGCGCGCATCGCGCAGAGTACGCGGCACATGATTTCTGTGATCATCGCCATAGGCATCACCGGTAAAGGGGGCATCGGGTTCAAGTTGATCTTGGATCCCTTTCAACCCTGCGGCCAACATGGCTGCCATAGCCAAATAAGGGTTCATATCGGATCCTGGCGTGCGACATTCTATGCGTACGGATTTGCTGCCTTCGCCACACAGGCGGAACGCAGCGGTGCGATTGTCAACCGACCAAACGATTTGGGTGGGCGCAAAGGTCCCCCTGGCAAAGCGTTTATAGCTGTTGATATAGGGGGCCACAAACAGTGTGTAATCACGGGCATATTTCATCAAGCCCGCGATATAGTGGTCCATCACCTTGGATTTTCCCAAGGGCGCGTGCGCATCATAAAACGCATTCTGGCCATCACGCCACAGAGATTGATGCACGTGCGCCGCCGATCCCACGCGATCATGGTGCCATTTGGGCAAAAACGTTGCCGCAAACCCATGTTGATGGGCAATTTCCTTGACCCCGTGTTTGGCCAATGTGTGGTGATCCGCAGTTGCCAAGGCATCTGCATATTTGATGTTTAATTCCTCTTGTCCTGCCTCGGCTTCGCCTTTGGAACCCTCTATGGGGATGCCCATCGCGCGCAGGTGATTGCGGATGGGACGCATAACGGGTTCTTCTTTGGTGGTTTGGAAAATGCTGTAGTCACCGTTATAATTTGAAATGGGTTTCAAATTCTGGAAACCGCCGTTTGTTATGGCATCATGGGTGCCGTGAAACAGGAAAAATTCCAGTTCTGTTGCCATGATCGGATCAAATCCCATCGCTTGGGCGCGCGCGATTTGGGTTTTCAGCATCTGACGCGGGGCAAAAGGAATGGGTTCATGCGTGTGATGATCCAATATATCGCACAGGCACATCGCCGTTCCATCCAACCACGGCACAGGGCGCAGCGTGGTCAAATCGGGTTTCATGATGTAATCGCCATAACCCGTTGACCAACTGGTCGATGCAAACCCATCCAAGGTTGCCATTTCTAAATCGGTCGCCAACAGATAGTTGCAACAGTGGGTTTCGCCGTGGGCCATTTCCAAAAATGCCTCGGCGTGGAAACGTTTGCCCATCAAACGGCCTTGCATATCGACGATACAGGCCAATACTGTATCTATCTGTCCGCTTTCAATCCACGTCTTTAGATCGTCGAATGTCATAATGCCCCCTAGGTATCCGTTATGCAGGCCGGATAACCCGCATTTTGTTTTGCCTTGGGACCTATGTTTAACCGTAAAGATTGTGCCGTCCAGCTTTTTACATGTCAGTGCTATATTTGCCGCGTGTTTGAACAACTGTGGCCTGTTCTGGACCATTGGGTACGCTATCATCCCAGGGCGCACTTTACCAACGGCATGGACCAAGCTAAAATGATAAAATCACCTTGCTTATAGCAGTGAACAGCAGCTTCGAACACAAAAACCATAGACACCGGCTGATCGCGTACTATTTTTTGGTGATAGCTTTTTGAAGGAATAATCATGGTTTTGCGCGCACTGGCACTAACGACAGCTGTTCTGGCAATCACCCAAATGGCAGCAGCACAGGATGCAGACGGATTTTCCGTTGGTGCGGTTCTGATGGCGTCCAACTCGATTTATCAGGGTGCCGACAGCGTCGCACGCGTTTATCCGAATATCTCATACAAAAGTGGGCCGCTGGAAATTGGCCTTGCGGAAGGCATTAAATATTCATTTGATGATATACTAGCCGCACCAGTATCCGTTAGCCTGCGCCCGAACTTTGGGCCCTATTCTGACGACAGCTCTGCCGCGCTGACAGGAATGAACCGCGATATGACCGCAGATATTCTGATTTCAACTCAGATTGAACTCATGCGTGGGACGAATATTAACGTAAAACTTGGAACCGAAGTGACTGGCAAATTCAACGGTCATTTGGCTGATATATCGCTGTCGCAGTTTGTTCCCCTGTTTGGCAAGCCAGTCATTATCGCAGGCGGTGCTAAAATATATGACAGCAAACGCTCTGACTATTTTTATGGGGTCTATGCATCGGAACAAACGGACACTCGGGCTGCCTACTCAATGGATACAACCATCACACCTTATGTGGGCGTAAGTACGTTTTTCAACATATCCGAGCGTACGAATGGCTTTGTTCGGTTCAACATGGATTTCACACCGGATGAGGTTCTGAACAGTCCGATCGTTTCAGAAAAAAGAGGTGCCAGTATCCTTGCTGGTATAGCCTATCAATTCTGACGAACGGACCGTCCGCACAGGCTATTTATAGTGTTCACGCCGCTTGGAAAAGGCGGCCACACGTTTGCGCCACGCGATATAAGAGCCCGATTTTAAGCTCTTACGCATTAGGGTCACGACCTCGCGTTCGTTCAGGCCATATTGTAATCGAATATCAGCAAAAGAAACATGGTCAGATAATGCCATTTCGATAATTGCTGATACATGGCTTGGCGATAATTCTTTGTAACGCACCATTTCTATTTCCGTCTCAAAACATTTCACTGGCAACCGTCATCGTTAGATAAAACAAAACTTAGATAAACCAAGGCAACATTACTGAGTGCAAATCGATTAGAATTTTTATACTGGATCATTGCCCCGATTAAACAGCGCGCGACTGTACCCGCTACATATACACAACAGGCGATCACGTTGCGCAGACCTGTTTGGCGCTGTGTGAGTGTGGCTTAAAAACCAAAAGGCCCAGCGTTTTGCGCCGGGCTTTTGAAATACATGGTGAGCCCGACAGGATTCGAACCTGTGACCCACTGATTAAAAGTCAGTTGCTCCACCAACTGAGCTACGGGCCCACTGGCGGCGTATCCTCACATTTAATCAATATTTATTGATATATGCTGGACATTTACGCGTCTCCAACTTACGCTAGCTTTCGTTACTTGTCCATAATTTGTCTGGCTGAATGTCTGGCTTATGCCTATTATCAAATGTCATATCGATCGGCGCGCAATTGAGCGCGCAACAAAGCAACAACGTGAACTGGGGCAGAAGGTGATCCTTGTTGATCCTTCTGGCTTGCGGCTTGCGATTAATGCAAAGAGCGCGTCTTGGAATTACAATTATCGTAAGCGCGGCGTCGACTATTATGGCAAACGTCACCCACAACGGACACTGCGCCTTGGCGATACGGTCTCGATGACGCCACAAGAAGCAAGACTTCGCGTGGAAGAAGTTAAAGCCGAAGTCAGGAATGGGGGTGATCCAGCTGAGAGCCTGTCGACTGAGGCGGCCGCAGCACGGAGAAGAGAGTATCTGCAGCGTCCCTTGAGCGAGTGGCTGCATGAATATAGACGATCTGTTTTGAAAGACGCTACGAAACATAAGCGTGAGGAATTCATGCACGCGCAAAAAGCGCTAGTAGAGTTAGGCATGGAAGGAGCCCCCCCGTCAGAGCTAACCGCGCGGGCGCTACGTGAGCTGACCTCGATACACGCCGACAAGCCAGCAACAAGTCGCCATCGATTTGGAGCTATGTCGCGCTTTTTGGATTACCTACTTGATGAAGAGGTCGTTGAGCATAATGTCGCACAAGGTGTATCGCGGCGTCTTCGGCCAAAAGCTGCGCCTCCCAGAGAAACGTTCTATTCTATTGAAGAGCTTAGACAGCTCTGGTTTCCAAAAAATGAGCTGCGTGCTGATTACCTGCGGTTTTTGCGCTTTATGATTGTTTGTCCTTTACGAATGACGGAAGCCGCAGAATTAACAGGTAGCAATATCTACCTTGATGCCGCCGAACTACGGCTATCAGCCAAAGAGACAAAGAAAAAGTCGCAGGCCTTTACTCTGCCGCTACCAGACTTGGCCAGTGATCTATTACAGCAAATTCCAATCACACCAGCGGCGCGATGCTTTCAGCTTTCGAGTAAAGACGGTGCGCCAATGAAGTCTTGGGCATATTTTAACAAAGCCGTTAGGAGCGCCACTGGCGTTAAGCACTTTAACCTTCATGACCTTCGACGTACGTTTGTCACGCTGCTTTCTGAAGAATCGAAATTCTCAGAAGGCCTCGTAGACAGCTTACTGAACCATAGTAGATCCGTAACTCGTCCTGGCGTCATGCGCCATTATCAGCATGCAAAAAACCTAAAGCAGCGGCGTGAGGTGATGAGCTGGTGGGGGAGTTTTATTGAGGATGAAGTGATTGTAAAGGACGACCAATGTCATGAAGAAGGCTAGTCGGCGCGGTGGGGAAAGACCTGGAGCTGGACGAAAACCGAAGTGGGACTTTTGGTTCAAATTCAAAATAGGCCAAGAGTGCGAAATATTATTCCAAGACGCAGAAGCAAGGGCACTGCAAAGGGCAAAAGACCACACTTTCAACGCAGTTAGCGAACTTAAACACCTGTGGCGTACTCCAGCCAGAATTCCTATCAAAAAGCGCAAGGCTTACATCGCATCGGATCTGTTTAAATACCATAAAGAAGAGATTGAAACAGAGCTAAAATTTCTTGCGGAAGATATCGACGCAGAGGGCCCTGCACAGCGAGTAATTCAGATTCGATATAAGGCGAGGCGCGGAACCCGTAAGGCCATTATTAAGCAAATCGCGGCGAAATATACACTCACCGAAAACCAAGTTGATAATTTGTGGCAAGCATATCGACGCTTCGAAAAGTCCATATAAATATGGTTATTTTTGATTTTTAGGCACTTCTCGTCTGCCGAAGAGCCACTTTGAGATACTTAGGTCATCGCACCAAACCCAAAGGAGATAGCGATGACTTTCAAGACTGCCCACTGGGCACCCGAACGTCCGCTTCCACGATTTGCTGATCGCAAAACGCTTGCGGCGATTATCACACATCACTGTTTCCCTGTAAGTCACAGAACGCTTCAGACATGGCCACTAACCGTGCGTCGCCCAAACCGCGCCGCAGTCTACGACGTCGGTGAGGCATTAGAATATGCACAGTCTAAATTGGACAAATC
>CBFHVU010000093.1:0-9408 GCA_965659465.1 uncultured Paracoccaceae bacterium
ACCTGCGAAGATTTCGGGGTGTGGAAAGAAAAGTCAATGTATGGAAAAGCCTACTTGGGCATTGAACGGTCTACATTTTTGATTGACGGCACAGGCCAAGTTGTGCGAGAATGGCGCAAAGTCAAAGTGCCGGGCCATGTCGATGACGTCTTAGAGGCCGCGAAATCCCTGTGACGCACAGATTGACGAAACCACTGGCCGAAATGGCCGTTGACGTTTTGCGTACCGCAGATGGGCGCGAAAAGACGTCCCTATCGAAATCCTATGCCGAAGAATGGTTTGCCGCGCGTGATCGCGGTGAACGCCCCGCTGTTGGAACAGGCACACCGCCCGATCACCCGGCCCGCCCAGACAAACCCGAATTGTTATCGCCCCGCGATGTGCCCAAACGCAAACCCGGGTCCGCGGCGGGGCGCATTGCGCTGTTACATGCGGTGGCACATATTGAATTGAACGCGGTGGATCTGCATTGGGACATTATCGCCCGCTTTGGCCACATCGCCATGCCCATCGGGTTTTACGATGACTGGGTGAAATCCGCCGCCGAGGAGAGCAAACATTTCAATCTGGTCTGCGATTGTTTGGAACAGATGGGGTCACATTACGGTGCCCTGCCCGCCCATGCCTATATGTGGCAGGCCGCGTCGGACACCGCCGATGATCTGATGGGCCGTTTGGCCGTGGTCCCCATGGTGCTTGAGGCACGCGGCCTAGATGTCACGCCTGGCATGATTGCCCTGTTTGACAAGGCCGGCGCAGATGATGCGGTCGAGGCGCTAAAAATCATCTATTCCGAAGAGGTGGCCCATGTCGCCTATGGGTCCAAATGGTTTAATTACCTTTGTGGGCGGCACGCCCTGGAGCCCAAGGATGTGTTTCATGACTTGGTGCGCAAATATTTCCGCGGCGGTCTAAAACCCCCCTTTAACGAAGAAAAACGTGCAGACGCGGGATTGCCGCCCGATTTTTATTGGCCCTTGGCCGATCAGATGGGTGTGAAACTGTGACTAAGGGCTTGACCTGACGAAACTTTATGCGCCAAAATCCGCGCACTTTGGTGGGGTGGCTTGATCCAACGGGGTTGGGTCGTTAAGACCGAGACCCAAGGGATTGGGCCATAATTCAAGGATGGGACATTGAAACTGGGACTCGGGCAGCGATTTGATAAATTTTGCGGCAAGTTTTTGCCCGAACGTCGTGTTTTTTTGAAATCCGACACCGACACGCGGTTCGTTCGTCTTAGCCCATCGACACAGGTTTTGGGCCTAGGTGTTGCCGTGATCATTGTCGCATGGACCTGTGTGGCAACCGCAGTTCTGGTGATCGATTCAATTGGTGCGGGGAATTTCCGCGAACAGGCCAAACGCGACCACGAAAGTTACCAACTGCGCCTGAACACCATGGCACAGGCCCGTGAACAGTCCATTTCGCACGCGACCCAAGCCAAAGACCGCTATGACATCGCCCTAAAGCAAGTGGCCCTCATGCAACAAGAGCTGTTGCAATCCGAGGTACGCCGCAAAGAATTGGCAGCGGGTCTGGATGTGTTGCAAAATCGCCTGCGCGATACACTGATTAGCAAACGAAAACTGGATCAAGACATCGAACAATTGCGTTTGGCCTTGGCCGACGGGGGACAAACGATAACATCCACGGGATCGGCAGACCATGATATGGTGGCATTTTTGACCACTGCGTTAAATGACACGGCCGCCGAACGTGATCAATTGATCAAAGATACCCAAACCGCCCAATCCTATAGCCAAGAGTTAGAACTGGAACTGCGCCTGACGCAGGAACGCAACGAACAAATTTTCCGCCAAATCGAAGAGGCGATGGTTGTGTCGATCGAGCCATTGAATAAATTATTCAAAGCGGCAGGCATGAACCCAGATCGCATTTTGGATGCCGTACGAAGTGGATATTCTGGATATGGTGGCCCCTTGGCGGCCCTGTCATCGCGCGGAACACCCCCCACCGCGGAGGAGTTACGGGCCATGAATATCATGCAAAGTTTGGATGAGATGAACCTATATCGTCTGGCGGTCGATAAAATCCCATTCTACCATCCGGTGCAAAGCAGTCATCGCTTTACATCAGGGTTTGGCAAACGTTGGGGACGTCTGCATGCAGGTGCAGATTTCGCCGCCGCACATGGTACCCCAATCTATGCCACCGCGGATGGTACCATCGTTCATGTTGGTTGGTCTTCCGGTTATGGCCGGTTGATCAAGATAAAACATGCCTTTGGCATTGAAACGCGTTATGGTCATCTGTCGAAAATTCGTGTGAAAGTCGGACAAAAAGTCTCGCGCGGAGAGCGTATTGGTGATATGGGCAATACAGGACGATCAACAGGTACGCATTTACACTATGAAATCCGCAATAATGGTAAAGCGGTAAACCCTATGAACTATCTTAAGGCTGCAAATGATGTTTTCTAAAAGTAAAATCAACGATCCCGCCCCCAAAGAAGAGGCAACAAAACCCGCACCCGCGGCACCCAGCACATTCGGTGGACCGGTGCCAACAGGATCTTCGAAACCAAAACCGGCTGCGTCTATTTTATCTGCAGATCTGCATGTTGTGGGCAATGTCAAAACATCCGGTGACATTCAGGTCGAAGGCACCGTCGAAGGCGACATTCGCGCGCATTTGCTGACCATTGGCGAAACCGCCACCATCAAGGGCGAAGTTGTTGCAGACGACATCGTTGTAAATGGTCGTGTCATCGGACGTGTTCGTGGATTGAAAGTGCGCCTGACCGCAACAGCGCGTGTTGAAGGCGATATCATTCACAAAACAATCGCCATCGAATCCGGCGCCCATTTCGAAGGGTCTGTCCAACGCCAAGACGATCCATTGGCAAATGGCGCATCCAAACCAGCAGCAGCAGCGGCCGCCCCAGCGGCAGCAAAGCCTGCGGAAAAACCCGCCAGCTAAACTGTCAGATCTGACGTGTTAAAAAACAGGCCCGCTTTGCGGGCCTTTTTGTTTGCTGTGGTTCGCTTAGTCTTTGGGCGGAATGGAATAGGTCAGTGATGCCCGCGCAACCGGCTTTGTATCACCCGCGGAATATATCAACGCATCCCCAACCACCAAAACACGCCCCATCTTTAATATCCGACATTGTGCAACGATATCTGTATTGGCCTGCGGTTTTCGCATAAAGTCGATTGAACAATTTGTCGTAACGGCCAAGGCCTTGGGGCCCAATTGCGCCAAAACGGCAATGTACATGGCACAATCAGCCAGTGCGAACATCGAGGGGCCAGAGACTGTACCACCAGGCCTTAGATGTGACTCGCGAATGTTCATACGCACAGTGGTTTGGATTTCGGATAGCTCTTCTATCACAAAATCATCTTTGACTTGTGGAAAAACCTGCGCCAGATAGGCTTGCAATTCTGGTATCGTAAATTTCAAAGACATTGATGCTCCTTTGGGTTTCCCATCGGGAATTATCTGCTAGTGTTTGTCAAAATTCACCGGAGGACAAGATGCCAATTCTAGAACGTAACGACACAAACGCAATCGCGCACCTGACACTTAATTCACCCGAACGTCTAAATGCGCTGTCCGACGAAATGCTGGCTGCCTTGCAAACCGAATTTGATGCACTCAAACACGACACATCGATCCGTGCGGTGATCATATCAGGCGCGGGCAAGGCATTCTGCGCGGGCCACGACCTGAAACAAATGACCGCGGGCCGTCAGGCCGAAGATGGCGGCAAAGCCTACTTCCAAGATCTGTTTACCCGCTGCGCCACGATGATGACATCCATCCGCGCCCTTCCCCAGCCCGTCATTGCCCAAGTGCATGGCATTGCCACAGCGGCAGGGTGCCAAATGGTGGCCAGCTGCGATATGGCCGTGGCGGCCACTGGTACGCGGTTTGGCGTGAATGGGGTCAACATTGGCCTGTTTTGTTCTACGCCCATGGTCGCCCTGTCGCGCAACATTCCGCGCAAGCAAGCGTTTGAAATGCTGACCACCGGTGAATTTATCGACACAGACAGGGCCAAATCACTAGGCTTGATCAATCGCGCCGTAGAGCCCGAAGACTTAGACTCTGAGACCCGCAAACTGGCTGAAACGGTTGCCGCCAAATTGGGCGTTGCCGTCAAAATCGGCAAAGAGGCATTTTATAACCAACTGGAAATGGATGTAGATGCGGCCTATGCCTATACGGGCGACGTGATGGCCCAAAATATGCTGTATCGCGATACCGCCGAAGGCATCAGCGCATTTTTGGAAAAACGCGCCCCCGACTGGGATCAATGATATTACATCGGATTGGGGGCCATCAGCCCCCAAATTTCGCACGCAGTTGTTCGTTGACATATGGCGATACAAAGTTTGTCACATCCCCATGTAGCCGGGCAATTTCTTTGACCAATTTTGATGCAATCGCTTGGTGACGTGCCTCGGCCATCAGAAATACGGTTTCGATGCTGTCATCTAACGCGCGGTTCATGCCAACCATTTGAAATTCGTATTCGAAATCGGCCACAGCACGCAGGCCACGCACAATCACCTGTGCCCCGACCTCTTTCGCACAATCAATCAACAGATTTTCAAAGGGATGCGCGATAATTTCGGTGCCCGTTTCTTGGGACAATGCCGCGCATTCCTGTTCAATCATGGCCACCCGCTCTTCGAGCGAAAACAACGGACCTTTGTCGCGGTTGATTGCAACACCGATAACCAAACGGTCCACCAACATTGCGCCACGTCGAATGATGTCAATGTGACCCTTGGTGATCGGATCAAACGTTCCAGGATACAAACCGACGCGCATGGCAACCTCCCTTATCGTGCGTGCGCACACGCAACAATATTACCTAACGGATTGCAAGGCCAAAGTCGCGTTAATATCCGGCGATCATCCCCTGCAGCGCGTCTTTTTCCATTTCCAGTTCGGTTAACTGTGCTTTGACAGCGTCGCCAAGCGTGATAATGCCGACCATTACGCCATTCTCAACCACGGGCATGTGACGGAACCGTTTTTCGGTCATTGTTGCAAGGATTTGCTGGACAGTGTTGTCGCGTTCGCAGGTTACCAGACGTTTGGTCATGTGATCTGCGACACTGTCTTGTAATACGGCCGCGCCTTTGGTGGCGATGATACGAACCACATCGCGTTCTGACAAAATACCCAGCGGGACCTGACCATCATCGGAAATTACAACCGTACCAATGCGGCGTTCGCCCAGAATTTTCACAGCATCTGCAATGGTTGACGATGATGAAACACTTAACACCCCATCGTCACCTTTGGATTGCAAAATCTTGGACACTAACATGGGGACCTCCTTGAAATAATATTACATATTCTTGATGGTGCGCGTCATTTTCTTTTCTGTCAAGTATTTGCTTCTAAATGATCAATTTCCTTACGCAGTTCGGTTTGCAATTGCGCGGCAAATCGGTTCATCCGATCCAGACGTGTGTCATCAGCATGGCGCACCAGATAAAAACTGCGGTTTAGCGAAAACTGGGATCTCAATATCCGTTTAACATTTGGCGCAAAGGGCAGCGCAAAATCATGGACAATCCCAAACCCCGCGCCAGCGCGCAGCCAATTAAACTGAACCGATACCGAATTGGATGCCAAGGACACCCGATCCAACCCAAGCTGTGTCAGATAATCCAATTCCTTGTCAAAAATCATATCCGCGATATAGCCCACACAGCGCAACCGCACCAAATCGGTGATGGTGTTAATCGGGCCGACACGGGCCAAATAATCACGCGATGCAGCTAAATGTAATTTATAATCGCTCAGCTTTTGCACCTTTAACCGGCCCGAGGTCGGCGGGCTGACCGTAATGGCCATATCCGCTTCACGCTTGGACAGGTTGACCACCCGCGGCAGTGCAACGATCTGAATGTCCAAATCAGGATTGTCATCGGCAATACGCGCACAGACCTGAGGCAAAATGAAATTTGCACAGCCATCTGGCGCGCCAATCCGAATTTGCCCGCTCAGCTGCCCCGCGGTTCCGGATAGATCGCGCGTGACCCCAGCCGTTGCCTGTTCCACGCGTTCGGCATGGACCAAAATCTGTGCCCCTGCATTGGTCAGCGCATACCCATTGGGTGATTTGGCAAACAATGGGATCCCCAACACCTGTTCAATGCGCCCCACCCGTCGGCCAACCGTTGCCGGATCAATACGCAACTGTTTTCCCGCGGCCGACAATGTTTCATGTCGCGCAACGGCCAAAAACACGCGCAAGTCATCCCAATTCAAATCCACAGCAGAACCTTTGCATTTTTGCAAGCCTTTTTTGAAAAGTTACCTCTATTGCCAATAAAAATGCAAGGCTATACTGCCCCCAAACTCAGGAGGATTCGAGATGCAAGAACTAACGCATTATATCAACGGCGAGCACGTCAAAGGCACATCAGGCCGCTTTGCCGATGTCTATAACCCCGCCACCGGCGAAGTACAGGCCAAGGTGCCGCTGGCCTCAGCCGCCGAATTGGCCCATGCTGTTGACGTGGCCGCCACCGTCCAACCCGCATGGGCTGCGGTCAACCCGCAGCGGCGTGCGCGTGTGATGATGAAATTTGTGGACCTGCTGAACCGCGATATGGACAAACTGGCCGAGGCCCTGTCGAGCGAACATGGCAAAACATTCCCAGACGCCAAAGGCGACGTTCAACGCGGGCTTGAGGTTGTTGAATACTGCATCGGCGCCCCACAAATGTTGAAAGGCGAATTCACAGACAGCGCAGGCCCAGGCATCGACATGTATTCGATGAAACAGGCGCTCGGCGTTACCGCAGGGATCACCCCGTTCAACTTCCCTGCGATGATCCCGATGTGGATGTTTGCACCCGCGATCGTGTGCGGCAATGCGTTCATCCTAAAGCCCTCTGAACGTGATCCCTCCGTCCCATTGATGCTGGCCGAACTGATGGAGGAAGCCGGCCTGCCCAAAGGCATCCTTCAGGTCGTCAATGGCGACAAAGAGGCGGTTGATGCCATTCTAGACCACGAGGTCATCCAATCGATCGGCTTTGTAGGCTCTACCCCAATCGCCGAATATATCTATGGCCGCGGCTGTTCAAATGGCAAACGCGTACAGTGTTTCGGTGGTGCGAAAAACCACATGATCATCATGCCCGATGCGGACATGGATCAGGCCGCGGACGCCCTCATCGGTGCAGGCTATGGTGCCGCAGGCGAACGCTGTATGGCCATTTCGGTGGCGGTGCCCGTGGGCGACGAAACAGCAGATCGTCTGATCGAAAAACTGGTGCCACGCATCGAAAAACTGAAAGTCGGCCCATATACCTCTGGCGATGACGTCGATTACGGCCCTGTTGTGACCGCAGCCGCAAAACAAAACATCCTAAACCTTGTGCAAACAGGCATCGACCAAGGCGCCACATTGGTCGTCGATGGACGTGATTTCAGCTTGCAAGGCTACGAAAACGGCTTCTTTGTGGGTCCACATCTGTTCGATCACGTCACACCCGACATGGACATCTATAAAAAAGAAATCTTTGGACCCGTCTTGTCCACCGTGCGCGCAAAATCCTACGAAGAGGCCATCAATCTGGCGATTGATCACGAATATGGCAACGGCACCGCGATTTTTACCCGTGATGGCGACACCGCACGCGATTTCGCAAACCGCATTAATATCGGCATGGTCGGTATCAACGTGCCAATCCCTGTGCCGCTCGCCTACCACACATTCGGTGGCTGGAAAAAATCCGTCTTTGGCGATCTCAACCAACACGGGCCCGACGCGTTCAAATTCTATACCCGTACCAAAACGGTCACCTCGCGTTGGCCATCGGGCTTGAAAGAGGGCGGCGAATTCAACTTCAAACCCATGGACTAACGCCCCCCCTTTCAGTTTTGTAAAAATACTCTGGGGGAATTGGGCCGCAGGCCCAAGGGGGCAACGCCCCCCTCTCCCCAAACACAACGCTCGGCAGGACCACACGAATGGTCCTGCCCACCCCTAAGACATGACACTTTTTTGTCAGCTTGAAACACCTCTGAAACAATTATAAATTAAACAGGTGTTCAATTCCTAAAAAACAGCGGAGCACCAAATGGATTTCGCCCTGACCGACGAACAGACAGCAATCTTTGACATGGCCTATGCCTTTGGCCAGGAACACATCGGCCCCTATGCCCAGATATGGGAAAAACAGGGCACAATTCCCAAAGATCTCTGGCCCAAGGTTGCCGAACTGGGCTTGGGCGGTATTTATGTGTCCGACGATATCGGCGGCTCGGGCCTCTCTCGCCTGGACGCCACCCTCGTGTTCGAAGCCCTCGCCATGGCCTGCCCCTCGGTCGGATCCTTCCTATCAATCCACAATATGTGCGGCGGTATGATCGATAAATTCGGCTCAGATGAGGTGCGTGCAACATGGCTGCCCAAGATGTGCAGCATGGAAACCGTGTTCAGCTACTGCCTAACAGAACCCGGATCAGGATCGGACGCGGCAGCCCTGCGCACCCGTGCAACACGCACAAATGATGGCTACACGCTAAACGGCACCAAGGCCTTTATCTCGGGCGGTGGATATTCAGACGCCTATTTTGTTATGTGTCGCACCGGCAATGATGGCCCTAAAGGCATCTCATCCCTCATCGTCCCAAATGGGACCAATGGCCTGTCCTTTGGCGGGCTTGAGGATAAAATGGGCTGGCGCAGTCAACCCACCGCACAGGTTCAATTTGATGACTGCCATGTGCCTGCTGAAAACCTTATCGGCGAAGAAGGCCGTGGATTTTCCTACGCCATGGCCGGCCTTGATGGCGGTCGTCTCAACATTGCGGCAAGCGCCTTGGGCGGCGCACAACAGGCGCTAAATATGACGCTGGCCTATATGGGCGAACGCAAAGCCTTTGGCAAATCCATCGATCAATTCCAAGGTCTACAATTCCGGTTGGCCGACTATGAAACCAAATTACAATCTGCCCGGATCTTTCTACGCCAAGCCGCTTGGATGCTGGACACTGGCGCGCCTGAGGCAACCAAATTCTGTGCCATGGCCAAACTAATGGTCACGGATGCCGCCTTTGACGTGGCCAATGGCTGCCTGCAACTGCATGGTGGCTATGGCTATTTGGCCGATTATGGCATCGAAAAGATTGTTCGCGACTTGCGCGTGCATCAAATCCTTGAGGGAACAAATGAAATCATGCGTCTGATTATTTCACGCCAACTTTTGACCGAAAGACAGTGATAAACAGATGACTGACATTGACATCCGCATCACGGGCCGTGCAGGTCGCATCACATTAAACCGCCCTCAGGCGCTGAACGCCCTGACCTATGACATGTGCACCGCAATCACAAATGCCCTGATCGCATGGCGCGATAACCCTGCGGTGGATTTGGTGGTGGTTGACGCGATCGGTGATCGT
>CBFHVU010000094.1:0-9399 GCA_965659465.1 uncultured Paracoccaceae bacterium
CGGCAGGATTTGCAACCACATCCCCTGACGCATCCGCGGCCGAATATTTAATCCCACCGAACACATCAATCTGGTCGTTTACCGCATAGCTGACAACCAAAGCCGTAGATTTATAGGACAGGTTTACATAAGGCGCCTGCATTTTTGGTAATGCAGCCGCATTCGCCAGCGTATATGCTCCGATAGCTTGTTGTGTAGCGGCATCCAATGCCATTGCCATCTGTGCAGTTGCACCCGGGTTCGCGGCAACATACGCGACGATCGCGGCCTGCGTTGCCGGATCGTTTAGTGCGGCAGAGCCAGCCGCTGCAACAGGGTGTGGTGTTTGGGTGAATGGACCGCCGTTGTCGGCATAATCCAGCTTGATGCGCGCTGCATCATAGTGTGTCACACCAATCGACAAACGGTCATTTAACGCCACTTTGACTGATGCACTGGTATTGGTCATTTTGCCCAACATGGACCCATCTGGCGAAAATGTATCGTCTGTTACATCAGGTGTCGAACTGCGAACGCTCAGTTCTGCATAATTTCCACTTTGGAACATAAAGCTTGGGTTAAACCGGCCAACTTCCATGCCACCTGCGAATGCGGTTGATGTTCCTGCGACCAAAATGGTGCTGGCCAACAAAATTTGTTTCATAAATCTCTCCCTATTGCGGGGCAATGCGCCCGGTGGTGCCTAAGATACTGCCCAAATAAATTTATGAGCAAGCATATTTTGCGACTGGTGCAATACAACCTTACGTCACACATTGCCACGCGTCTATGTAAATCAACCATAAAAACAAAGGGGCATCACCTGTTTTGCATCTTGGCCTTGGGGTCAAGGGCGGTTATAAGGGGCGAAATTGTATCAAGAAAGCAACAGTATGAGACGCGCAACAGTTGAACGCACCACCGCAGAAACCAAAATTTCGGTGACCCTAGATCTGGACGGCACAGGCCAATACGATAATCAGACTGGCGTTGGTTTTTTTGACCATATGCTGGATCAGCTTTCGCGCCATTCGCTGATTGATATGACAATTCGCGCAACGGGCGACACGCATATCGATGACCACCACACGGTCGAGGATACGGGAATTGCGCTGGGTCAGGCCTTGGTTCAGGCCTTGGGCGACAAACGTGGCATCACCCGCTATGGCAGCTGTCATTTGGCGATGGATGATGCACAGGTGCGCTGTGCGCTGGATCTGTCGGCGCGCCCCTATCTGATCTGCAACCTTGATTTCGCAACCGATAAAATCGGCACCTTTGACACCGAATTGGTGCGCGAATTTTTCCAAGCGCTGTCCACACATGGCGGGATCACGCTGCATATTGATCAACTGCACGGGTTCAACAGCCACCACATCGCCGAGGCAGCGTTCAAATCGGTTGCGCGCGCCTTGCGTCAGGCGGTCGAAGCCGATCCGCGCATGTCAAATCAACTGCCATCGACCAAAGGGGCGCTATAGCCACCATGCTGACGGCGATTATTGATTATGACAGCGGCAATCTGCATTCCGCGCGCAAAGCGTTTGAAAAAATGGCATCGGAATTGGATGCGGGCACTGTAACCGTAACATCCGATCCCGATGTTGTGTCGCGTGCGGATCGCATCGTGTTGCCCGGTGACGGTGCATTTCCCGCCTGTAATGCAGCGTTGCGCAAATCCAGTGTGTTTGAGGCGCTGATAGATGCGGTGGACACCCGCGGCCGCCCCTTTATGGGGATCTGTGTCGGAATGCAGTTGATGGCAAACCAGGGGTTCGAATATGAACCCACCCCCGGCTTGGGCTGGATCAATGGGGATGTGCGCAAAATCACCCCGACCGATCCCGCGCTTAAGGTGCCGCATATGGGGTGGAACAATTTGGTCATTGATCACCCCCACCCAGTGTTGGCCGATGTCAGCAATGGCGATCACGTCTATTTTGTCCATTCCTATCATATGGAAATGAATGACCACGGCCAGCGGTTGGCCCATGTGGATTATGGCACCGACATTACAGCAATTGTCGCACGTGACACCATGATTGGCCTGCAATTCCACCCCGAAAAAAGCGCCGCGATCGGGTTGCAAATGATCGGCAATTTCCTGACATGGGCCCCCTAGCAGGATTTAACCAATGAAACCCAAGGCAGCGATCGCGTGGTCCAGCGGCAAAGATTGCGCCTATGCCCTGTATCAGGTGCAGCAATCGGGCGAATATGACATCTGCGCCCTGTTTACCACGATCAACGAAACCCATGATCGCGTCGCCATGCACGGCACCCGCAACGCGCTGTTACAGCGTCAGGCCGACGCATTGGGTTTGGAATTGATCACCGTGGGTCTGCCGTGGCCCTGCGATAACGACACCTATCAACAGCGCATGGCCGCGGGCCAAGACATCCTGAAACAGCGTGGCATTGACGTTGTGATATTTGGCGATCTGTTCCTTGAGGATATCCGAGCCTACCGCGAAACCATCATGCGCGACACAGGGATGACGCCTGTGTTTCCCCTGTGGGGTCACAATACACATGATCTGATGCGCGATATGTTGGCCGATGGGTTTGATATGCGCATCGTCACCTGTGATCCGACCCGCGTACCCGCAGAACTGGCGGGGCAACGAATAACCCCGGCGCTGATTGACGCGCTGCCGGATGGGGTTGATCCCTGTGGCGAAAACGGTGAATTTCACACGGTTGTCGTGAATATGCCGCTGTTTTCTGCACCCATTTCGGTCAACTTGGGCGATGTTGTTACCCGTGATGGGTATTGTTACGCCGATGTCATTCCAACGGCGTAACAGCTGACGGGATTACTTAACCCGTGTCCATGTGCCGCCGTCACGGCAAATAAAGGCAATGCAGCCCGATACTTTAAGGTTATTGTTGTCCAACAATTCCATTTTCGAGCTATAGGTTTTGTCGCGATCTGGGGCCCAGATTTTACCACCGGAATATTTGCCGCCCCCATTGGCAGACATATCCCACACGATGTTTTTGCCGATATGGTCCTGACTGCCCGCTTTGCCATCTTTGTCAAAGGCTTTGACCAGGGTGCCACATATTTTGTCGCCACAGGGTTTGACCTGAATATGGCCATAGGACCCATTGTCATCCGGCACAGTTTTCCATGTGCCGTGAACGGGATCAGCGGCGGCAGCCCCTGCCCAAGTCATCATTGCAACCCCAAGCGCCGCGGCGCGTAAACCAGTTTTTTTCATGATACCTCCGCATGATTTTGATCAACAGTGGCGTGAAAGCCAATTCTTGGCAAGTGTGTTGTTGGTTCAGATTGCAATTTTTCTTGCGTCATGCAAAACAGCGCACAACAGTGATACGAAAGGCCTCCATCATGATCCTATACCCTGCGATTGACCTAAAAGACGGAAACGCCGTGCGCCTGTTGCGGGGGGATATGGATAAATCCACAGTGTTCAACACAGACCCCGCCGCACAGGCCCGCGAATTCGTAGATGCAGGGTGCGAATGGTTGCATCTGGTGGACCTAAACGGCGCATTCGAAGGCGAACCCGTCAACGCCGCCCCTGTCGAGGCGATTTTGCGCGACTGCAAAGTGCCCGCACAATTGGGCGGTGGCATTCGCAATATGAAAACGATCGAAACATGGATCACCAAAGGGCTGGCGCGCGTGATTTTGGGCACCGTTGCAGTGGAAAACCCAGACCTTGTGCGCCAAGCCGCCCGCGAATTTCCGGGCCATGTGGCGGTGGGTATTGATGCCCGCAATGGCCGCGTCGCAACCAAAGGCTGGGCCGAGGAAACAGATGTTTTGGTAACCGATCTGGCCAAATCGTTTGAGGATGCGGGCGTCGCGGCCATCATTTACACCGACATCAACCGCGATGGTGCGATGCAGGGGCCCAATATTCAGGCAACGGCCGATTTAGCCCGCGCGGTGTCGATCCCTGTGATTGCCTCGGGCGGGGTGTCGTCAATCGACGATCTGATCGCGCTGCGCGATTGCGGGGCCAATTTGAATGGTGCAATTTCAGGTCGCGCCTTGTATGATGGGGCGATTGATTTGGAACGGGCGTTGCAGGTGCTAAATGCTTAAGACACGGATTATTCCCTGCTTGGATGTCGCCGACGGCCGTGTGGTCAAGGGCGTCAACTTTGTGGGCCTGCGCGATGCGGGCGATCCGGTCGAGGCCGCCGCACGTTATGACGCGGCGGGCGCGGATGAAATTTGTTTTCTGGACATTCACGCCACCCATGAAAACCGTGGCACCATGTTTGATATGGTCCGGCGCACGGCCGACCAGTGTTTCATCCCCCTGACCGTGGGTGGCGGTGTGCGCACGGTCCAGGATGTGCGCAACCTGTTGCTGGCCGGCGCGGACAAGGTATCGTTTAATTCCGCCGCCGTGGCCGACCCTGACGTCGTGGCGCGCGCGGCCGATCATTTCGGATCGCAATGTATCGTCTGTGCGATTGACGCCAAAACCGTGGAACCGGGCCGCTGGGAATTGTTTACCCACGGGGGCCGCAAACCCACGGGCATTGATGCGGTCGAATTTGCCCAAATGATCGCCGAGAAAGGCGCGGGTGAAATCCTGCTGACCTCGATGGACCGCGACGGGACCAAGGCGGGATTTAACCTGCCCATGACACGCGCAATTGCGGATGCGGTCAACATTCCTGTTATCGCCTCGGGCGGAGTGGGCAATTTGGATCACTTGGTCGATGGCGTGATCCATGGCCATGCCTCGGCCGTTTTGGCCGCGTCCATTTTCCATTTCGGCGACTATACCGTGGCCCAGGCCAAGGCACATATGCAGGCCGCCGGCATCGACATGAGGATGGACCGATGACCCTAGAAGATTTATTCGCCACGATTGAGGCCCGCGCCAGCGCCGACCCCGACAGCAGTTGGACGGCAAAACTGCTGGCCAAAGGCCCCGAAAAATGCGCCGAAAAATTTGGCGAAGAAGCGGTCGAAGCCATTATTGAGGCCATCAAGGACGACAAAACCAAACTGGCGTCCGAGGCGGCGGATGTCCTGTTTCACCTGCTGGTCATGCTGAAATCGCGCGATGTGGCCCTGTCCGACGTCATGGCCGAATTGTCCCGCCGTCAGGGGCAATCGGGCATCGCAGAGAAAGCCAGCCGTTAAAGTTTTGACGAAATAATTCCGGTATTAAACCCACCCATCCGCAATTCACCAAACAGGCGTTGGTATTCGATTTTGGGACAGCGGTTTTGAATGACGGTAATGCCCCGCGCGCGCGCTAGGGCCGCCGCCTCGGCATGTTCGACGCCAATTTGCATCCAGATGCATTTCAGGTTTGGAAATTTTTCCAATGCCTCATCTACGATGGCCGGTACGGCATCGGATTTGCGGAAAATATCAACCATATCCACCTGCGCATCAATGTCCGACAGCGATCCCATAATTGTTTGACCAAACAGGGTTTTTCCCCCGTGCCCTGGGTTGACGGGGATCATTTTGAACCCCTTTAGCCCCAAATAGCGGCCCACAAAATAACTGGGCCGCGATGGATTGGGGCTGATCCCAACAACGGCCACGGTTTTGACTTGGCGCAAAATTGTTTTTAATTCGCTATCGGTGTATGTCTCTGACATGCTGCGTCCTTTTATCTTTGCGCTTCGTGACTTGAATGCACTGTGTTTCACGCCTGCGGCCATGTCAATGCGATTTGGGAACCGAGGAATGGATCCATTCGTGATCCGATTTCGCAACCCGCCGTTTGGCGCGAAAGATCAGGAATTTACCCCATCTGCGCCATGTTCCCACACTGGGGGCCGTGGCATCCATGACAAAGCGCGCGCGCCAATCTGGCGGCAATTCTAACCCACGATCTGCGGCGCGTTCCAGCATCCAAACCAGCGGAATATTGGCCAATGGACGCGCCGGTTCAAACGTGCCCAAATGCCCGCCGATATCGCCATGCGCCCCGCGAAACCAAACCTGTTGCACAATCGTTTTGGGCGCAATAACGTCCAAATCCCAACATTCCGGCGCATAGGCCAGCCGCGTTTCGTCCAGGGCCAGTGCATGATAATTGGCCTCGATATTCCGGCTGACCGCATGGTCGTGAAACGTATAAAGATCGGGCAGGAATTTCCACACAACCGGAATACGCAGCCCCAGCGCGCTGACCGTATCAAAGACGCCCAAAAACCGAATTTGCGAGGCGGGATGACAGAAATTTTCGCGAAACCGGATATAGCCACGCGCATTGCGATATTGCCGCCATGCCAAATCCACATTGCGCGCCGTCGCATAATCGGACTGCAACAACCCCACGCGATCAATCATCCCGCACAGCGACCGCGCGGCAAAGGCCCCGCGCGAATAGCCAAAGATATAAACATCATCCCCCGGCCGATACCGCGTCGCCAAGGCACCATAGGCCTGCCGGATCTGATGGCCCAACCCTGCCCCCGTGATCACCCGCAGGTTTGATCGCCAATCGCCCCACTGCAGCCCCGCACTGTAATGCACCGTGCGATCCGGACGCCCGTCATTTAACAGATGATAGAGCGTGCCGATATGCGTCTGTGCGCCCGGTTTCAACGATGCCGACGTGCCGTCTAATAATATGATATGCGTGCGTTTTTCGGGGGCTTGGGCATCGCCCGACCAATCACTGACCCGCGTCGACAATGAACGCATGATCCCTGAAATTGCAGGGCCAATGGTTTTGCGCCACCAATTCATCAAGCCGTGCCTGAGATCATGTTCCAAACACGCTGCGGGGTAAAGGGCATGTCCGCTTGGCGGACACCACGATCCCAAAGGGCATCTTGGACGGCATTGGCAACGGCGGCCATGGATCCCACGGTCCCCGCTTCGCCACAGCCTTTGACGCCCATGGGGTTGGCGGTGGATGGCACGCATTCGGTTTGAAACGACACCAACGGCATATCTGTGGCGCGCGGCATGGCATAGTCCATGAATGTAGCGGTCAATAACTGTCCCGTTTCGTCAAACACGACATGTTCGTTCAACGCCTGCCCCAGCCCTTGGGCAATGCCGCCGTGGACCTGACCCTCGACCAGTAAGGGGTTGATCAGATGGCCAAAATCATCAACGACCGTATAGCGATCAACGCGGGTCACGCCTGTGTCGGGATCGATTTCAACCTCGGCCACATGGGCGCCATTGGGGAACGATCGGGCATCCAGCGTGATGGTGGCGCTGTGGTCCAGCAAATCATCGCGCCCTGCATCACGGGCCATGGCTGCCGCCTCTAAGATCGTGGGTGAAAGGTTGGAATTGGGCGCGCGGAACCGTTCATCGTCAAAGGTGATCTCATCCGCAGCCACACCCATTTTATCCGCCAAAAAGGCGCGATAGGCCGTCATCATGATATCGACCGTTTTCAATGTGGCGGTGTTTTGCACCGTGACAGACCGTGACCCGCCGGTACCGCCGCCCATCGCAATGGCATCGCTGTCGCCTTGGACAAACCGAATTTTATCCAGCGGAATGCCCGTTTGATCGGACAGAAATTGGGAAAATACGGTTTCGTGACCTTGCCCGTTGGATTGGGTGCCCACGAATATTGTGGCGGTGTCGTCGTCATTGAACACCACACGGGTGGTTTCAGATGGGGCGCCAAGGATGCTCTCGATGTAATAGCAGATGCCCAAACCGCGCAGCCGGCCTGCCTGCGCACTGGTGGCTTGGCGCGCGCCAAAGCCTGCGACATCAGCAGTCTGATAGGCACGGTCCAACACGCGGGCGAAATCGCCCACATCATAGGTTTCCCCCGTCACCGTGTGATAGGGGAATTTGTCGGATGCGATGAAATTTCTGCGCCGCAGGTCCCATGGATCAACCCCCAAGTCCCGCGCAGCGCGGTCCATCAGGCGTTCCATGACATAGATCGCCTCGGGGCGGCCCGCCCCACGATAGGCGTCAACCGGCGTTGTGTTGGTATAAAACCCCTGCACGGCATGATGCGCCACGGGGATATCATAGGGGCCTGTCAGAACCTTGGCGAATAAATCGGTTTGAATTATTTGGCCAAACTGCGAATTATAGGCCCCCAAATTACACCGCGTTTTCATGCGATATCCGGTAATGCGTAAATCCGCATCCAGCGCAATTTCAGCATCCGACACCAGATCACGCCCCGCATTATCGGTCAGCATGGATTCGGTGCGATCCGCCATCCAGCGCACTGCACGACCCATGGCCATGGCCGCATGGGCCACAACGTAATATTCGGGATAAGTCATCGCCTTCATCCCGAACCCGCCACCCACGTCCGGATTGATCACGCGGACCTGTTCAGGGGTTAGCCCCAAGGTTTGCACCAGACGGTTTTTCTGGTTCCAAACCCCCTGCCCGTTGACGGTAAATTCCAGTTTCTGGCCATCCCACTGGGCAAAACAGCCCCGCGGTTCCAGTGCGTTGGCGATAATGCGGTTATCGGCAACCTGCAGTGACACCACATGCGCCGCAGTGTCAAAGGCGGCATCGGTCTGCTCTGCATCCCCAATCGCCCAATCAAAGGCCATGTTACCACCCGCCTCGGAATGCAAGGCTGCGCCACCTGCCGTCAGGTCCAGTGCCACGGGCAAATCGTCGTAATCCAGTTCGATCAGTTCTGCCGCATCTTTGGCCTGGTCCAGCGTGTCTGCGATAATCACCGCAATCGCTTCGCCGACATGACGGATATGGCCATCGCACAACAGGGGCCGTTTGGGATTGGCCGCCGCAGTACCATCACGGTTCTTGATCACAACCGCGGGCAAATCGGTGGCAATGCCCGCAGCCACCAAATCGTCATAGGTCAGCACCGCCAATACCCCATCGGCATCACGCGCATCGCTGACATCCAGTGTGGAGATGGTGGCGTGGGCCACGGGCGTGCGCAGGAAATAGGCCACCGCCGCTCCATCGGGGGCGATATCATCGACATACTGCCCTGTGCCCGTCAAAAATCTCTGATCTTCGATCCTGCGGATCGGCTGGCTTTTGCCAAAAGGTTTCATTGCATGCCTCATCCGTTGTTACCCCATACATTAGAAACCCTATATCGATTGTCCAGCCCGATGACGCATTTTGCCAATTTTGTTCAATTTCAGACTTTACAACCCAATCCCAGATCCGCACCATGCGACGACAAACTGTAAAGGCATCACAAATGGATCAAGTAAAATTCACCCAGATGAAAGATGGCGACAAAGAGGATTACGATTTCCTAACCGCCCATGAAATCGAATATACCAAAGGCACTGCGGATCGGTTGCTAAAGGCCCTCGTTGATCTGGACGAAAGCCTGTCAGGATATCAAATCACCCGTCTGGGCCATTCGGTGCAATCCGCCACACGTGCGTGGCGCGATGGGGCCGATATTGATTGGATTGTATCGACCCTGTTGCATGACATTGGCGATATCTATGCGCCCTATAATCATGACG
>CBFHVU010000095.1:0-9358 GCA_965659465.1 uncultured Paracoccaceae bacterium
CGGGTGGGTGTAGATTTTGAAAAATTCGAATTTAAAGGTCGTGATTACGTTTCCAATGTGTGAAAACTTGGAAACCAATTTTGGAAAATTAAGACAGGTCGCGTGGATGCCATCCTACTGGGGGTATTGCGTGATCATTTATTTTTTGGTTTGGCCTGTCACTGGGACTGATTTACAAAGCCCGCGTGATTGGGGCCTGCAAGCCTTGCTGAGCTTGGCCATTACAATGTGTTATATCTGCTAACATTATATTTTTGTGACCCTGGCGGCGAATGTTCAGGCGTATAAGCCATATGTGAATTATCCCGCAGGCTGGGGGGTTGTCGCGGCCTTGGCGTTTGCGATGGTGATCCAAAGCTTGGGGAGCACTGTTATCGCCCCCAATCCCTCGGTGCGCAACAGCGCTGATCTTTGGTCAAACGCGGTTTTTTCAATGCTAAGCGTAGTTGCATTTGAATGGTTTTATCACCGCTATGTCTTTGGCAGCATTGCCGTAGAAACGCCGCGACTGCAGACGGTCAAGATTGGGTCGCAAGACTTTGAAATTGATGATTTATTATACATTCAAGGGCGCGAACGCCACGTCTGTTTGGCGACTGTTCATGGTGATGTGGTCGAACGGTCGCGATTGCGTGATTTGATGTTTATCTTGGCTGACATTCCTGGCGTTCAGCCCCACCGATCCTATTGGGTCCGGCGCGATGTGGTTGATTTCGCGGTCGATCGCGGCCTGAAATCGGTGCTAAGCGTGCGCGGGATCGAAATCCCAATCGCGCGCACCCGCAGGGATGAGGTGTTTGACTGGCTGCGCAAAAATGCGATTGATATTCGTGCAGACAGCGAAACAGCCTAGGCGCGTCCCATCAAACGATCGTCAAAGGGATAGCGTGTCAGGTTTTCATAGCCTGTTTCCGTGATCAAAACCTGATCCTCAAGCTTGATGGAAAAATCACCGCCCTCTGGGCTGACCAAGGCTTCGACACATAAAACCATGCCCGCTTCTAGGTGGTAATCATAGGCCCCTTGGACAAAATTATCAGGATAGGCAATCAGGGGCCATTCATCACATAGGCCAACACCGTGCATCAGGCAGCCATATTTTTGTTTTTGATACTGTGGTGCTAGTTGATGGGCGTTAAACGTCAAATCGCGCATATGCACCCCCGGTTTTAGCATCTGCATATTGGTCTTGATGTGGTCGTGTGCATGCTGCATGGCTGATACCATATCGGGGCGGGGGGCGTCATCGCCGATCCACCATGTGCGGCTGATATCAACGCAAATGCCATAGGATCCGATCAGATCGGTGTCAAAGGCCACGATTTCATTGTTTTGCACAATACGCCCGCCGCATTCCTGAAACCATGGGTTTGTACGGGGCCCCGATGTCAGCAGACGCGTTTCAATCCATTCGCCACCGCGGCGGATGTTTTCGGCATGTAACACGGCCCAGATGTCATCTTCGCTCATATTGCCATTGGGGACACCGGCGCGGGCAGCCTGTTCCATCGCGGCGACGGCTGTTTCGCAGGCATGCGATGCACAACGCATGGCTTTGATTTCGTCGGGGCCCTTGATGGATCGGGCTTTTTCGGTCAATTCCTCGCCCTCCATCACTTGGAACCCCTGCGCTTCTAGCGCGCGCAGTCCATGCAGCATGATTTTATCAACCGCTAGCCGCATATTGCCGCCGCCATGTTCAGCAATCAGGATACGGATTTCATTGGATAATTTATCGGCCGCCACGTCAACTTTGTCGCCGCGATCAAAGTAAAACAAATCCGCGCCCGAGCGCTGTTCGCGCACCAAAGGGTTAAATTCTGACAAAAAGGGCGAGTTTTTATAATCCCACATCACCATATAGCCATCAGCACAAACCAAGAGCGCGCGAAACGGGTTATGCGTATTCCACAGCTGCATATTGGTGCTGTCCGTGGCGTATCGGATATTGAGGGGGTCAAAGACCAATAATCCCCCATAGCCGCGCGCGGTGATGTGTTCGACCAACCGTTTGTGCCGATAGGTGCGCATGGCCTGCAAATCAGGCAATTCCAACCCTGCCGCCGCCCATTCACCATAGGCCAGTTGGGTGGGCCCAATTTCGACGCGGTTTTGATCGTTTGGGGTGTTATCGCCGATGACATCCCCACGAGTGGGATCAATTTTGCGGGTGTCGCGAAAATGTGTGTTCATGTGCCTATCCCTGTTGGTCTGTTTTTATTTAGTGTCCGGCGGGCTGGCCCCGCAATCGCGCCCATTTGCGACATGGGGATTGGCTAAAATCGTCTTGTATTTTTGGGATATGGCCTGATATTGGGCGATATGGAGCCGATTTTACACAAAAACATACCCTATGACGTGACCCAGCCCCAGCGGTTGCCGGGAATGTTGCCATTGGATCAAGACGATTGGTTGTGGATCGATGAGGCCTATGACCCGCAAATGGCGTTGCGGCGCGATTTGATCGAACGTCAGCGCGATAGGGTGATTGCCTGTGATCCTAGGTGTCTGCCCGCGGCGCAAGAATTGTTGGCAGCTGTGTTAGCGTTCATTGGTAAACGTCCGGATTTTTCAGTGACGGACCAAAGCGTCGTCTGCCCAGATGGTGTGGGCATCCGCCTAGACTGGGCCGATCCGTTTAAAACACTTGGGTCGATTGTGCAGAATGATTTTTGCATTTTGCAAAAGCCGGTTGATTTGCAGGGTGATGCATATGCCGACGAGCATGTGTTGACGGGGGCGGTGTTGTGTTTTCCAGCCTCTTGGCGATTAGATGAAAAATTTATGCGGCCCTTGCGTGGGATCCATGATACGGTCGCCCCCTATGATGAGGGGGTGGCCAAACGGGTGCAGCGATTGTTTGATGCGATCCGTGTGGATGGGCCCCTGTGGCGGTTTAATGCGCTGTATTATCGTGATCCCACGTTGCACCAGCCCAATGGTCAGCATTCGGTACGCGATGCGACGCAGCTGGCAGAGGTGTGCTATGTCCGATCGGAGCGGCAAAGTCTGATGCGGTTGGCGACGTCGCAGGCCGTTGTATTTGGGATCCATACCCTGGTCGTACGGCGCGGTGACGTGGGCGATTTGCCGGTGTCCCCCACTGAATAAGCCAAGCGCGTACTTGCGGCCGTTGTGTCGTGAGTATTTTTGCAAAAATGAAAGCCACTTTGTGTTTTAGCAGCTTGTTCGCGTTTTGATTTGGCGATTTTTCGCGATTAATCGAGCAGGGGCGTGCCATTGATGGGCGCGCCCTGTTTGGGCAGACTTTCGGACAATTTAATGGATGGTGCGCATGAGACATGTGCGATTGAGCGCGGGCGATTCCAGAGTGGATCGTCGGTTTGAATTTGTAGAGGTGTTGGAACGTGAAGGGGATTTGCAGGCAGCGCAAGAGGTGCTGTGCGCTGCGGTGGATGCGTGGCAACAGGCCCTGCGTTTGGATCCGGATGACACACTGGGTGCGGGGATCATATTAGAGGTCGCGGGCGCGCGCGCGATGCAAGCGCAGATGCCTGCGGCCTTTGTTGAGGCCTTGTTTGATCAATATGCAGAGCGATTTGATCGGTCTTTGGTTGAGCCGCTGGGATACCGTGTGCCGCAACGATTGGGCGCCTTGGTCAGTGAGGTGTCGCAAGCGCGGTTTGCGCAGGCCTTGGATTTGGGCTGTGGCAAGGGGTTGTCGGGGGCTGCGTTTCGGCCGATTTGTGATCATTTATCTGGGGTTGATTTATCATCTGCGATGTTGCGCAAAGCACAAAAGCGCAGTGTTTATGATGTCTTAACCAAGGGTGATATTGGAAAATTACCCCCCTTGGATGCGCCTGTTTACGATTTGGTTCTGGCGGCGGATGTATTGATTTATTTAGGGGATTTAACGGTAATTTCGCATTGAATGGCGCAGGCGCTGCACGGTGGTGGGATGTTTGCGTTTTCGGTTGAAGCCGCCACAGAAAATACGTCCTATGTCATTCAGCCATCGCGGCGCTATGCCCATGCGCGATGCTATATTGAGCAGATTTTTGGTGCTACGGGCTGGTCGATTTTGACCCTGTCGCATGAGGTTTTGCGCCAAGATCGTGGTCGATATGTCTGGGGGTATTTATGCGTCGTGCACCGCGATCGCGAGGCCGCGCATCGCCCAGCTATGGCCATCGATGTCAGGCCCCGCGTGATAGAGGGCGACGGGGCGGATCCAATCGCACATTAGCATGGTTTTGTCTGACATTGTGACGGACTTTAAGGCCAAAAAGCCCCCGTTAGCGCGGGGGCCTGATTTTGTTGAAACGATCCTGATCGGATTAGCAGCTGTAATACAGTGCGTATTCGATGGGGTGTGGTGTCATTTCGTAGTCTTGGTTTTCTTCTTCTTTCAAGGCGATATAGGCCTCGATCTGGTCTTTGGTAAAGACGTCACCCGCCAGCAGGTAATCGTGGTCGTCGCGCAGGGCCTGCATTGCTTCACGTAGCGACCCACACACTGTTGGGATTTCTGCCAATTCTTCGGCAGGCAAATCATACAGGTTTTTGTCCATTGCTTCACCTGGGTGAATTTTGTTTTTGATCCCGTCAAGGCCGGCCATCAAAAGTGCGGCAAAGCACAGGTATGGGTTGGATGAGGGGTCAGGGAAGCGTGCTTCGACGCGTTTTGCCTTGGGGTTTTCTGTCCATGGGATACGGACACAGCCCGAGCGGTTGCGTGCGGAATAGGCGCGCAGAACGGGGGCCTCAAAACCGGGAACCAAGCGTTTATAGCTGTTGGTGGATGGGTTGGTCAGCGCGTTCAAGGATTTCGAGTGTTTCAAAACGCCGCCGATGAAATACAAGGCTTCCATAGACAGATCGGCATATTGGTCGCCTGCAAACAATGGCTTGCCGTCTTTCCAGATGGACATGTTCACGTGCATACCCGATCCGTTGTCACCCGCCATTGGTTTTGGCATGAAGGTGGCCGATTTGCCGTAGGCATGCGCCACGTTGTGGATGACATATTTATATTTTTGCAAGTTGTCCGCCTGTGCGGTCAAAGTGCCAAAAATCATGCCCAATTCGTGCTGCGCAGTGGCCACTTCGTGGTGGTGCTTGTCAACTTTGATGCCCATGCGTTTCATGGTGGACAGCATTTCGCCACGGATGTCTTGGCCTGCGTCAACTGGGTTGACGGGGAAATAGCCGCCTTTGTGCCCTGCGCGGTGGCCTAGGTTGCCTGTTTCGAATTCCGCGTCTGTGTTCCATGCCGCATCTTCTGCGTCGATTTGATAGGACACTTTGGACGGAGTTACGGAATAACGGACATCGTCAAACAGGAAAAATTCTGCCTCTGGGCCGAAATAGGCTACATCACCGATACCGGATGATTTCAGATAGGCTTCTGCCTTTTGTGCGGTTGAGCGTGGATCGCGTGTATACGCTTCGCCTGTGTCGGGTTCAACAACGGAACAATGCACACAAATGGTTTTTTCAGCATAGAATGGGTCAACATAGGCAGACGCTGTGTCTATCATCAATTTCATGTCTGACGCTTCGATGGATTTCCAACCTGCAATGGATGAACCGTCGAACATGAAGCCTTCTTCGATGAACCCTTCGTCAACTTCGTCAACGATTACGGTTACGTGTTGCAATTTGCCGCGTGGATCGGTGAAACGGACGTCTAGGTATTCCGCCCCTTCGTCTGCGATCATTTTGAGCAAGTCTTGTGCGCTCATGTCATGTCCTCTCTTTGGAAAATATGTGGTGTGTTACAGTGCGTCCGAACCGGATTCACCGGTGCGAATGCGAATGGCTTGTTCGATGGTGCTGACAAAAATTTTGCCGTCGCCAATTTTTTCCGTCTTGGCAGCGTCGATGATGGATTCGATCGCGCTGTCAACTTGGTCGTCGTCCAATACGATTTCGATTTTCACCTTGGGCAAGAAGTCGACCACATATTCGGCGCCGCGATATAATTCTGTGTGGCCCTTTTGGCGGCCAAAGCCTTTGACTTCGATCACCGAAAGGCCCTGAACGCCAACGTCCTGAAGCGCTTCTTTTACCTCATCAAGTTTAAAGGGCTTGATGATTGCTTCGATCTTTTTCATTCTGGTCTCCTCACTTGGGTGATGCTGGGCCCTGTTAATCATGTTGTTGTTGCGCGTCCTAGAAGAGTTGGAAAAAAATGTCCAAATTTTTGGCATCAGCAAAGATCTTTTGTTAAAAATTAAGCAAAGTGATTAAAAAATGTGCGAAATTGAATCGTCTATGAAATATCCATCGGCCCAAATTTTGGTCACGGCCCAAGGGATGCGTGATATAGAAAGAGCCGCGATTTGATGGAACGTGCAGGGCGTGCGGTTGTGGATGAAATCACTGCTTGGGCCACGTGCAAATTGGCCATTGTTTTAAGCGGGCCCGGCAACAACGGGGGCGATGGTTATGTGATTGCGCGGCTGTTGTTGGAACAGGGTGCGGATGTGCAGGGCTATTCATGGGGTGATCCCGCCACATTACCACCGGATGCGCGGGCCAATTATGACAGATGGTGCGCCCTGCGGACGGTGACGCCATTGGAATTGGCCGATCTGGCGGAATTGCACAGGGCATTGGTCCGCGGTCCTATGTTTCAGACATTTTGCGCCGATACGCTGTTTGGTCTTGGGCTGAACCGACCCTTGCCAGAAAAATTGCAACGCCTGTTTCAGATGATGTCAAACCCAGAGTCGGCCTTTGCCCAAGAGAATTTCAAACCATTTTGGGGCGTGGCCGTGGATGTGCCGTCAGGGTTATGCGCGGACAGTGGTCGCGCCTTGGGGGCGGTGTTTCCTGCGGATCTGACGGTGACATTTCACCGCTATAAAACGGTTCATGCGCTGGCGCAAGGGCCGCAATTATGTGGTGATGTTCGTTTGGCGGATATTGGTTTGCCAGGATCGGCCCATTTGTCCCGCTTGGCTGGGATAGATGGAATTGGTCTGCGCAAGGGGCGATATTTCGCAATGCCGCCCAAGGTTTATGGCGCAGGGCGGCACAAATATGATTATGGGTCTGTTTTGGTTCTAACGGGTGGGTCCGGTAAAACGGGGGCGGCACGACTGGCGGCCCATGCGGCGTTGCGCATTGGGGCAGGGGTTGTGGCCTTGGGTGTTTCAAGACAGGCGTGGGCCGAAGTTGCAGGTCACATCACCGACACCATGATGTGCGAAATTGAAACGCCCAATGATTTGGAACGGGTTTTGGCCGCTGATAACCGCATAAATACGGTTCTGATTGGTCCCGGGTTTGGTGTGGGGGCCAAGGCGCGTGATATGATCCGTGTAGCCCAACAAGCGGAGCGCGCGCTGGTTTTGGATGCAGATGCGCTGACATCGCTGGTGGGGTATTTGGATCAACTGGGCGATGGTGGACGGGTGGTTCTGACGCCCCATATGGGCGAATTCAGGCGTTTGTTTCCTGATCACCACGCCGCTGCCGTCACCCAATCCGCATCCGGCGGATACAGTTTAATTGATGCGGCCCGTGACATAACAGGCAAGGCGCATATGACGCTGGTAATAAAGGATAAGAACACGGTTGTATCCAGCGCAGGTCTGGTCAAAATCTATGCCCCTGTGTCGCATGAATTTGACACGCCTTGGCTGTCCACTGCGGGCGCGGGCGATGTTTTGGCGGGCTATATTGCGGGGCTGATGGCGCAGGATGTTTTGCCCTATGAGGCCGCGCAAACGGCCGTGTTTTTGCACGCGCAATGTGCACTCCACTTTGGTGCGGGACTGATTGCGTCCGATTTGGCGACTGCCTTACCGCAGGTTTTACGGGCCCTCGAGGCTGGCCAAAAAATTTCATGAATTTTGCATTTTGGGTCTGGTGCTTGGATAAATCATTTGCTAGATCGCTGGAAGCAAAGCAGTGCTTTGACAGTGCGGGTGTGGCGAAATTGGTAGACGCACCAGATTTAGGTTCTGGCGCCTAACGGCGTGGGGGTTCAAGTCCCTCCACCCGCACCACTTAATAAATAAATTTTCAATATTTACAAACACTTAATGTTTTTTCGATTGTTTTATACACCTATTTATCCACCTTTTTGTTGACGATACCTGCTGTAATGTGCAACGCGCGCACGCCCGTGTGCGTACACGTGTAACCTGCGTTTCAATGTGTGAATCATTCTTTTTCCCGCTACACGGCGCTGTGAGTATTATTTCTTTGAGGGGATGATTTTGAAGAATACAATTACCACCTAACGAGCAAACGTTATTTCCGTTAACAATGAAGTCTGACAATGCAAATGCGGGGACTAATTTTTTGGGTGGCACATTTATGGTTTGCGCTGCATTTCACAAGTGGGGCGGCCATGGCTGAAAATCTAATCAACACAGGGAAGTGGTCATTTTTCGCCGACACAGTGATGGGTGGAGTTTCCGAAGGCGACGCTGGTTATGTGAACAGCGATATTGGGAAAGCGCTTAGGCTAAATGGCCGCGTATCCACCGCAAACAATGGTGGCTTCATTCAAGTACGAACTGAAGTCACATCAGGGATTGCTGAGGGAAAAATGGGCGTAGTTTTAAAGGTTAAAGGCAATGGAGATCAATACTGTTTACACTTGAGAAATTCTTCTACGTTGCTTCCATGGCAGTATTATCAAGCAGGCTTTCAAACGAGTAATAAATGGAGAGAGATCAGAATACCGTTCAAAGACTTCAAAAAATCATCGAACTTCATGAGCGCCACGCTGAATGCAGATACGTTAAAGTCAATAGGGATAGTTGCGTTTGGAAAAGACTACTCCGCTGACATTAGCGTAGTTGATCTCAATTTTTACTGAGGTAAGTTGGCTTCATAGCCAGCACGCCCGCGCGCATCCTGCGTCGTGTACTGATGTGCAGATCTCTGATGCGTGAATTGTGGTTCAAGTTGAATTGTCACACCGAAGCAGTACCCACAATTTATTGTCAAACTGTTTACAGATAAACTATTTTCGTTACAGATCACGATGCAAATTTGTTGCATGTCAGGTGACTTAGGTCGCGCATTGCTAGCGTTTTATCTAAAGCGGTCAGAACAACTTCTGCTTTAATCATTTTAGTGTTTCCGTAGTTTAAGTCCTATTCTACTAAATCGCCTGTCATAGGTATCGTATGGCGATCTACTTCATTGTATTCCTGAAGAAGAGGCCGCTGACTGTCTAACCAAGCAACACCTCGCTTTACGTTTTCTTGGAGCATTTCACTGTCTCTTATAACGATCGCAACTACCTCATCATCGGTGAGCATTAGTCTGTGATCACCATTGGCAAATACTTGATTATGCCAATCTTGAATGTTTTTTACAAATTCATCAAAGTGTTCAGGCTTTGGTTTAAACCTTACTATAGATAGTT
>CBFHVU010000096.1:0-9334 GCA_965659465.1 uncultured Paracoccaceae bacterium
TGCCAGCGCATGTAATTCGCCGTGCGATCCATCCATTTTACCCTTTAGGGCAGCATAGACGGCGCGTTGTTGTTGAACGCGGTTTTTGCCGCGAAAACTTTCATCCACAACTTCTGCCGCGAAATGATTACCGTCACCTGCGGTGTCGGTCACAGTGATTTTTGCATCTGGAAATGTTTCACGAATTAACGCTTCTATTTCTTGGGTTTGCATTGGCATGTGTGGTCTCCTTTGATGTGTATTTAGGATCACCCAAGGGCCAAGGGCAAGGGGCAAGCGTAAATTTTTCTGGCCAATACGTCCGTTGTGATTTACCGTTGTGGTGTATTATTAGAAAAAACTAGTCTATAGGTTGTTTTCGATGCCATTGTTTGACGATTTAGATGAAGACAAAGGCGTTCTGGGTTTTTGTTCAGGCAAGAAATTCGGGCGTCCAAACGGTCGTTCATGGACAAGGTTGTTCACTTTAGCATCTTAACGATCTGTTTTGTCGGCCTAGGCTTGGTTTATCTTTTCTTGGCGACCCCGCAGTTCAAGGCCCCATTTGCCAGTTCGATATATCCTAAAATGAATGCCATTTGTTTGGATGATGGGCCCTTTGGCGGGCTCATTGCGCCGTATGTCGGGGAAAGTGTGGACTTTGTGTTATCGGATCAATCCTGCAGCTATTCCCGGGGACAAATCCATGTCAAACTGACCGATCGTGACATCGAAAAACTGGCACGCAATGGCGAATGGCCCACAGATTTGGTGCAAAATGCGCAATTGTTGCCATCCTATCGCACCTTTGGGGTTCCGATACTTATTGTGGTAGCGATTTTGATCGCTTTTGGGCTGTTTTCATACAAAATCTACCAAGAGGTTGTCCCCAAGAAACATGCCCGATCCCAAATTCCAAATGATATCGTAATTCAATACATCAAAGGGCTTGTGCGTGCCAGCGCAGTTGATGGGCAAGTTTTGGACATAGAACTCCAGCGCATCCGCGATTATGTGGCCCGCGATTTGGGTCAAAACGTCAATCCGACGATATTGCGAAAGTTGGCCCAAGATCTGCGGCATGAGCGGTTTGATCCGCTGGCAACCTTTGACGGTTTACCGCAAACCATCGCAGAAGATTTGTTTTTTGGCATCCGTTACATCGTACTGGCTGACGGAGACGTGACAGAGCAAGAACAGACAATGCTAAGCCAGCTGGAACAGAGTTTTACCGCGAAATACGGGCCATTTGTCCGTCAGAGTTGATGCATATCATTGGCGGCGCTCCAGTTTGGCGCGCCGCATGTTGGGCGCGCCATTTTGGCATCAGGCGAACGTATCGCCAAAGGTATTGTTGTAGATCTCGCGCAATTCTGTCAATTCAGCCCGCGCAGACCCCAAAACAACCTCAGATCCGGTAAATCGTCCAACGCTTTGTACCGAAACGCCTGCGGCGTGGGCGGCGCCCATCAATGCCTCGGCTTGATCGAAATTACAGGCGATCAAATAACGTGCTTGGTCTTCACCAAACAGGGTAGGGGTATCGCCCGCATCAAGCTGGACACCAACATCGCCTGCATTTGCCATTTCAAAGGCCGCCATCGCCAAACCACCGTCGGACAGGTCGGTGCAGGCCTTGATCAGATCACGATTGTTGCGAATAAATTCGCCATTGCGTTTTTCGGCCTCTAAATCCACCGCAGGGGCATCGCCATCGGTGCGATTGAACACCTCGGCCAACAGGGCGGATTGGCCCAAATGACCAGATGTTTCGCCCAGCAACAGCGCCACATGACCATCGCGCGCGGTGCCGATAATTGGTTCTTCGTCGGCGTTGATCAACCCAACGGCACAAATCGTTGGCGTTGGCAAAATCGCACTGCCGTCTGTTTCATTATATAGGCTGACGTTGCCAGACACGATCGGCACATTTAAGGCAGCCACTGCTTGGCCGATGCCCTGAATGGCACCCACAAATTGACCCATAATTTCAGGTTTTTCCGGATTGCCAAAGTTCAGGTTGTCGGTTGTGGCCAGTGGTTTGGCCCCAACAGCGCACAGGTTGCGATATGCCTCGGCTACGGCCTGTTTGCCACCCTCGACAGGGTTTGCACGGACATAGCGAGGTGTGACATCGGAACTGAACGCCAGCATTTTACCTGTGTCATGGACGCGCACGATCCCTGCACCCAGACCGGGGCGTTGAACAGTGTCGGCCATGACTTGGCTGTCGTATTGTTCATAAACCCACGCTTTGGAGCAATAATTTACGGAACCGATCAAGGCCTTTAACGCATCAATGCTGTCAAGTTCTGGCACATCCTCTAGCGGTTCTGCCGCGGGTGTTGGAACCCAAGGGCGGTCATATTCTGGCGCGGTGCCAGACAGTGCTTTCAACGGTAAATCCGCCTTGCATTCGCCATTGTGCATGATCAAGAAACGATCCTCGGCGATGGTTTCACCAACGATGGCGAAATCCAGATCCCATTTATCGAACACGGCTTTGGCTTCGGCCTCTTTTTCAGGGCGCAGAACCATCAGCATGCGTTCTTGGGATTCTGACAACATCATTTCATAGGCGGTCATGTTTTCTTCGCGGGTTGGCACCTTTTCCAGATCCAAACGCACGCCCAAATCACCCTTGTCGCCCATTTCAACGGCGGAACAGGTCAGGCCAGCGGCCCCCATATCCTGGATCGATATCACAGCGCCCGTGGCCATCAATTCCATGCAGGCTTCCATCAGGCGTTTTTCGGTGAACGGATCGCCCACTTGGACGGTGGGCCGTTTTTCCTCGATTGTGTCGTCAAATTCGGCCGATGCCATGGTCGCCCCGCCCACGCCATCACGGCCCGTTTTCGCGCCCAAATACACGACGGGCATGCCCACACCAGAGGCGGCGGAATAGAAAATTTTGTCCGCATCTGCTAGACCTGCGGCGAACGCATTGACCAAGCAGTTCCCGTTGTAGGATGGATCAAAGCGCACTTCGCCCCCCACTGTGGGAACCCCGAAACAGTTGCCATAGCCGCCCACACCTTCGACGACGCCATGCACCAGCTGGCGGGTTTTGGGGTGTGATTTTTCACCAAATGACAATGAATTCATCGCCGCAATTGGACGCGCGCCCATGGTAAACACATCGCGCAAAATGCCGCCAACACCTGTGGCCGCGCCCTGATAGGGTTCGATGTATGATGGGTGATTGTGGCTTTCCATTTTGAAAACAACGGCTTGACCATCACCGATATCAACAACGCCCGCGTTTTCACCGGGCCCGCAAATCACCTGTGGGCCGGATGTGGGTAGGGTGCGCAGCCATTTTTTCGATGATTTATACGAACAGTGTTCATTCCACATCGCCGAAAAAATTCCCAACTCGGTAAAGCTGGGTTCGCGGCCGATGATGTCCAAAATGCGGTCATACTCATCGGGTTTCAACCCATGAGAAGCGATTAGGTCTGGTGTGATTGCTGGTTCGTTCATCCATAGCCCCCGGAGGATTAGCCTGTTAATTTACCTGTCTCTTAGTCTAGTGCCAGGCAAAGGGCAATATTACAGCGTGGATTTGCGCGCCTTTTTGGTATTTTCGGCCAAATTCGGAGAGGTCGGGTAAAATTTTGAAAAAATGTCGCAATCAGACTATGAATTTTTCCATGATTTGACATGCTGCACGAAAAAGGAATTTGCATGTTACAAAACCCATATCGCGCCGCCGGTGGCTTGGAAATCGACGCGTCAATCACGTATCCGTCAACCGAGTCTGATCGCGTTTTGAAATTACTGGCACGCTGTCCTGATTACGCGCGCACACCGATGACGCGGATTACGGATTCATCCACAGGTGCCGATATTTTTGTCAAGGATGAGCGCGCCCGCATGGGTTTGGGCAGTTTCAAAGCACTGGGTGCGGCCTATGTCATCGCGTGCGCGGCGCAGCAGGGCGATATTTCGGATCAAACCTATGTCACGGCCAGTGCGGGAAATCATGGATTGTCTGTTGCCGCTGGGGCCAAGATATTCGGTGCGCGCGCGGTGATTTATCTATCCAAAACTGTGCCCGAGGGCTTTGCCGAACGGCTGCGCGATATTGGGGCCACCGTTGTGCGTGCGGGCCAAGATTATGAGGCATCAATGCAAGCCGCCGCATCCGCAGCCGTGAACCATGGGTGGACGTTGCTGTCCGACAGTTCATGGATCGGGTACACCGAATTGCCCCATATCCTGATGGAAGGTTATACCGCGCTTGCGGCCGAAGCGATTGAACAAATGCCCAAGGCACCTGATTACATATTTTTGCAAGCAGGCGTTGGCGGTTTGGCAGGCAGTGCGGCGGCCTGTTTTCGCGCCGCTTGGGGCGATCACCCCCAAATCGTTGTGGTCGAACCAGATGCGGCGCCGGCGTTGTATCAATCCATCGAACAGGGGCAAGCGGTTGCGACATCGGGGCCGGTGTCGTCCATGGGGCGTCTGGACTGCAAAGAACCATCCTTGATCGCCCTCAAAGGTCTGTCGCGTGATGCAGACCTGTTTTACCTGATGTCGGATGAAGCGGTCGAGGCTGCTATTGCGCAGTTTTCAGACTGGGATTTGACGACATCCCCATCTGGCGGTGCGGGTTTGGCGGCCTGTCTGTCAGGAGATTTCGACATTGAACCCGACAGCACCGTACTGTGTATCATCAGCGAAGGCGCCTGACATGCAACGCGGATTTGATCCATCAGAATTCCAAAATCGTCTGGCGCGCGCTCAATCCTTGATGGCGGGTGCCGGGCTGGATGCCATGGTTTTGACCACGGAAACCGATGTTCGGTATTTCACTGGGTTTCTCACCCGGTTTTGGGAAAGCCCAACGCGCCCTTGGTTCTTGGTCGTGCCACAATCGGGCATGCCGGTTGCGGTGATCCCATCGATCGGTGCGGCCTTGATGCGCAAAACATGGATCACGGATATCCGCACATGGTCTGCGCCGGATTTAATGGATGATGGGGTTACATTGCTGGCCGATACAATTCGGCAGGTTGTTGGGGCAGGTGCACGCATTGGGGTGCCAGATGGGCATGGCACCCATCTGCGGATGCCATTGCAAGATTATCAACGCGTCAAGGATTTGTTGCCTCAGGCAACCTTTACCAGTGATCACCGCATTATCGAAACCCTGCGGCGTATTAAATCTGGGGCCGAACTGGCCAAGATTGAACGCGCCTGCACCATTGCGGGCCGTGCCTTTGACCGTGTGGGTGAAATTGCGGGGGCGGCTGTGCCACTGGATCAGGTGTTTCGCGATTTTCAATCCATGTGTCTGGCCGAAGGGGCCGATTGGGTACCCTATCTGGCGGGGGGCACAGGGCCACTGGGTTATGACGATGTTATATCACCGGCCGGCCCCGAACCATTGCAGCACGGCCATGTGTTAATGCTGGATACGGGTTTGGTTTGGGATGGTTATTTCTGTGATTTTGACAGAAATTATGCCATTGGCCCCGTATCGGACCAGGTCCACAGCGCTTATACCATATTGTTAGAGGCCACCCAAGCCGGCCAAGAGGCCGCCGTGATTGGCGCCACAGCCGCCGATATTTACCACGCCATGGATCGTGTCCTGACCGGTGGCCGTGGTGGTGGCGATGCGGGGCGATTGGGACACGGGTTGGGGATGCAATTGACCGAATGGCCCAGTTTTATTGCAACCGATCCAACTGAAATAGTGGCGGGTATGGTGATTACACTGGAACCGGGAATGACAATGTCTGATGGATCGGTCTTGGTGCACGAGGATGATTTTGTAATTACCGAGCAGGGCGCGCGGCAATTGACCCCACGCGCGCCCAAGCAGATGATGGAAATTTAAGCGATGCAAATACCCTATACCCTTGGCCCCAGTGTTGGAACGCGTGCCCGACTGGGCATGATCATTTTGCAATCTGATGAAACTCTGGAATATGATTTGCGCCGGATTATTCCGGCCCAAGACGTCGCGTTGTTCATTACACGGGTGCGCAGCGCCCCCACGGTCAGCACGGAAACCTTGGCCCAAATGGAACGGGATTTGCCGCAGGCCGCATCCCTGCTGCCGCCAGTGTCGTTTCAGGCTGTGGGATATGGCTGCACTTCGGGCACATCGGTCATTGGGGCAGGGCGTGTCGATGAATTGATCCGTTCCGAGGCGCAGGTGACATCGACGACAAACCCGATGACAGCCCTGATTGCGGCCTGTCAGCATATGGGTGTAACCGATCTGTCATTTCTATCGCCCTATGTGGAAGAGGTTTCGGCACATCTGCGGTCATGTTTGAACGCACAAGGCATCAACACAGAAAATTTTGCCAATTTCAACGAAGAGAACGAGGCGGCCGTCGCACGTATCGACACACAATCGGTCATTGATGCCGCCGTTGCATTGCATGAACGAAATCCACAGCAAGCGATTTTTATGTCTTGTACCAATTTACAGACGCTTGATGCGATTGCCGAAATCGAACGGCGCTGCGCTGTGCCTGTTTTTTCATCAAACTTGTGCCTTGGATGGCATTTGACGGTGCTTGCCGGATTAAATCCATTGCAAGGGATCGACAGTCTGCTGTTAGCTAGACCTGTGTAGACCACTACAAAGATAAAAAGTCGTTATTACCGTTTGACCAAAAAAAGGGCCGAGACAAGCTCGGCCTTAGTCCAACAGGGAGGTATGAAAGCGGGATAAACATCGCTTCCATGAGGGTGATTTAGGATCTTGGAACGTTTAAATCAAGGGAAAACATGTCGCAGGTGCAGCATATCCGATATGCAATTAATGCATATCGCAATTAAGGCTTAATTATCAATGCCTTCGCGCAGTTTCCGACGGTGTTCAATGATTTCATTTTGCACGAAATCGCGGAAAGCTTCAATGCGGCGCGATTGCCGCAATTCTTCGGGATAGGCCAAATATACTGGAACCTCGACAGATTCCAACTCAGGCATCACCCGTTGAACGCCGTCAAATTCCTGTGTGACGTAATCTGGCAATATGCCGATACCGATATTATGGATAACGGCCTGCAGAACGCCAAAATAGTTGTTTACCGTCAACATCGAACTGATGTCATAGGTCATCAGATGTTGGACCAAGGATAATCCAGCCTGCACCTGTGCCGACCGCGGGTTTTGGCAAATGATGCGATGTTTTGCCACCTCTTCTAACGTGGTGGGTTCACCGTGTTGGCGCAGGTAATCGGGTGACGCGTACAACCGCATGCGCACGCCCATCAACCGTTTGCGGATCAAATCCGCCTGCGATGGTTCCTTCATCCGGATGGCAACATCTGCCTCGCGCATCGGCAAATCCAAAACGCGTTCCTCTAGCATCAGGTCGATTTTCAGATCGGGATATTTTTCGTATAATTTCGACAAACGTGGCGCCAACCACAACGAACCAAAGCCGGTGGTTGTTGTCACACGCAATTCGCCGAACACTTCTTCTTCGCTGTCTTTGATACGCGCTTCGGCGGTTTCTAGGCGTTTCGACATGGATGAAGTCGCATCAAACAGCAATTCGCCCTGTTCGGTCAAAATTAATCCACGGGCATGGCGATGGAACAGGGTCGTGTTCAACGATTCCTCAAGCGCACGGATTTGGCGGGACACGGCGCTTTGGGATAAGCGCAAAGTATCGCCTGCATGTGTTAAGCTGCCCGCATCGGCGACCGCGTGAAAAATTCTAAGCTTATCCCAGTCCATTAATCTATCCAAACCCAAAAGTGATTGAATTTAATATAGTAACTTTTCATGAAAATACATAACTTAATATCAGAAAAGATAAATTTTTCTGGCGAAGTCAGGGTCTGTGACCTAAACTTTCATCAAACAAGAGGTGTGTGATGACAATCCAACAGGTATCTTTGTCGGACAAATATGATCTAACAAAACAAACTGTCCTGTTAAACGGAACGCAGGCCTTGGTCCGTTTGATGCTGGCACAACAGGCGCGTGACGCAGGTGCGGGTTTGAACACGGCAGGATATTGCACAGGATATCGTGGATCGCCCTTGGGTGCGGTTGATTTTCAAATGCGCCGCGCTGCGCGTGAACTGGCCCAAGCCAATATCGTGTTCCAAGAGGGACTGAACGAAGATCTGGCCGCCACGGCTATTTGGGGCACGCAACAGGCCGAATTGCGCGGCGATGGTAAATATGACGGTGTATTCGGCCTGTGGTATGGCAAGGGTCCGGGCGTGGATCGGTCGGGCGATGTCATGCGGCATGCAAATATGGCAGGTACATCGCGGAATGGCGGTGTCATTATGGCCATGGGTGACGACCACACGGGTGAAAGTTCAACAGTGCTGCACCAATCCGACTGGGCCATGGTCGATGCATCCATGCCCTTGATTTCCCCCGCTGGTGTGCAGGAAATTCTGGATTACGGTCATTATGGTTATTCCTTGTCGCGGTACAGTGGTTTGTGGGTTGGCCTGAAAACGATGAAAGACACGATCGAGGTGACATCCGTTGTAGATGCCGACCCCCATCGTATGACGTTCAAAACCCCCAAGGTTGATTTGCCGCAGGGCGGTTTGAACATTCGTTTGGTCGATACACCGACCGATCAGGAACATCGCCTGTTAAATCACAAAATCGCGGCTGCAGAACGGTTTGCCCGCGAAAACCGTATTGATCGGCGCGTGCTGGGGCAGCGTGGTGCTAAAATTGGCATCGCGGCTGCGGGCAAAAACTGGTTGGATGTAGCCCATGCAATGGCCAGTTTGGGGATTGATCAACAGGCCGCCTGTGCTTTGGGGATTACGACCTATAAAATTGTGCAGACATGGCCATTGGATAAACAATCTTTTGCGGAATGGGCCGATGGATTGGACGTTGTCATCATCGTCGAAGAAAAACGCAAACTGATTGAACCACAAGCCAAAGACACATTGTTCCATGATCGCAACGGCCGGCGGGTTTATGGCGAAAAATGGGGTGATAAGACCTTATTTGGATCCCACGGGGCGTTGGATCCCATTGATATTGCGGAAAAATTGGGCCTGATCTTTCTGGCCGAGGGATGCGCAAACAAATCGGTGTCTGATGCGGTTGTGCGACTGCAACAGGTCAAATCATCCGAAAACGCGCCCGACATTGCGGCCCGTTTGCCATATTTTTGTGCAGGCTGCCCGCATAATTCATCAACCAAGGTGCCCGAGGGGTCGCGCGCCTATGCGGGAATTGGCTGCCATTTTATGGCGCAATGGATGGATCGATCTACGCTGGGCTTTACCCATATGGGGGCCGAGGGTGCAAATTGGATCGGCGAATCCCATTTTACGCATCAAGGCCATGTGTTCCAAAACATTGGCGATGGCACCTATAACCATTCGGG